>DASZFK010000467.1:0-15605 GCA_035939855.1 Candidatus Angelobacter sp. | reverse complement strand
TGCGAAAACGAATTGCGCTCACTGGAATGGGTTTCGACGCCAGCGCCGATTCCAGCAGGAAATTCGAGGTCATTCCAGTTCCGTGCCAATCCAAAGGAGCGCCTTGATGGGAATGAAATCCAAAAGCTGCGCTCACCTCGCCGGTAGCGGTAAGATCGCGCGGAAGTCCGGGTTTTGCATGACGCGCCAGCATGGCCAGGGCAGACATAGGAACCCGGTTGAGCGCCAAGGAGAAGTCATAATCGTGATTTCCTTGCGGAGCCAGGTCGCCGGTCAAACGAAGCGCTCCACTCTCAATGGGAGTGTTGCAGTCAAAATGCAAGATGCTCAAATCGTATTGGCCGAGGCAGCGAGTGGTGACGCTCAGATTTTCACGCTGGGTAATGTCGTAGCGACGGAAGTCCTCCAAATCCGCAAGGGCGGTAATGTGCAGATCCGAGGGAGAACCGTCGAGCTTCACGTCAAGGTTGAGGCCGCCACGCCAACCTTTATCATTTCCTAAAACCAGGCTGGAGAATTGGCCGAGTTGCGCCTGCTGCCATAAGATTTGCAGCTTTACAGGCACGTCGCGAAGGTTCGACGCGCGCCGCAGGTCGCCCTCCATTTTGAGCGTGCCGATGTCTGTCAAATTCATATCGGTGCGCACCGGACGTCCCTCAAGCCGGAGGTGCCATTGATCTTCTGAGGCCAGCCAGAAGGCAAAATCGGTATTTACAAGAGCAAAAGGTTTCTTTTCAGGACCGATCTTGATGTTGATGCGTCCGGCATCGGCCTCGATATAAGGAAAGCGGTACCTTTGCTCGGTGCTTCTCTTTGCGGTCGGCGCAGAAGGCACCTGTCCAACCCGGTTCAACAGCGATTCAACATTCCAATGGCCGCCAGCGTAAACGAGATTCAAGCTGGGGGGTGTCCGGTCGGTGGAATTCTTGAGCTTGAGATTGGCAATCTCGAGGCGGCCCTTCCACAACGAGGTAAGCCGCAGGTCGGCGGTCACCTGGCCGCAGAGCAACAGGGGTTCAGCGTTGAATGCCGGATCGTCTACTACCTCGAAATCGTAGAGATCAAATCCGGGACGAGGCAGCAGGCGGAACTGGACCGATCCAATCTTGACCTGGCGTCCCAGGGCCTGACTGAGGGTGGCGGCCAGACGCTTGCTGAAGCGAGAGCCGTTGATTTGCGGTGGCAGAAAGATGGCGACGACGATCACAACGATGATAAGGAGGACGATTTTCTTGCGAGAAGCTTTCCTCCGCGGTGAGGCCGCCATTAACGCACCATGTGAAACATTCGCCGCCACTGGGTCTTATCAAAAAAGTGGACGATCACATGAAAGACAAAACCAACGCGCTCGCTCATCTTTGTGTGCTGGTATTGGTCTTCGGGCGTGTCAAAAGACCAATAAATGAAGAGCGGGCGGCCAATGATGTTTTCCCGGGGGATAAAGCCCCAGTAACGGCTATCGAGGCTGTCATCGCGATTGTCGCCCATTCCGAAATATTTGCCTTCCGGAATAACCAGGTCCTCACCCTGCCGGTGCATGCTCACTACGGCCGGCCATTCCGTCGCTACCTGGCTGCCAAATTCAGGTGGAACAGTAGGAAAATTGTCGGCATAACGATTGGGAATGCCGGCATGGATGACATAAGGCTCGTTGAGGGCCACACCATTCCGATAGACAACTCCATCACGGAGGTGAAGCCGGTCGCCAGGAATCCCGATAACACGCTTGACCACATGCAGGCCGCGCTGAACCGGAGAGATAAATACGATGATGTCGCCGCGTTGAATTTCCCGATAGGGGACGAGAGGGCCAACCATCTTGGAACCGATGACCGGGGTGAGCCGGTCAACAAAGACATGGTCGCCGACCTGCAGCGTGTTGACCATGGAACGCGACGGAATCTCAAACGCCTGGACGACAAAGGTGATGATGAAGAGCCCGGAGACCAGCACTGCCGCAATTCCGGCAATCGATTCAGAGAGGGTCTCTCGCGGCTTTTCGGCTTTTTTCTTGTCTTTCTTGGTCGTTTCGATATTTTGGGTTTTAGTAGCCAAGCGCTTTTCCTGATCCAGATTTTTAATCCAGTTGGGATGTTAAGGGCGAAGGATGAGTTTATCACTTCGAGGGATGAAAGCGCTGGTCTAGCACCCAGGATGAGGAATCAAGGTTCACCGTAAAGGACATAGCGCGGCGGAGCCGCAACCAAAAACCCGAATGCACCACGGAGGCGCGGAGGCACGGAGAAGATCAAAATCTGAGGCAACCGCAGAGTACGCAGAACCACAGCCAAAAAAATCTTGCCACTGATGACGCTGATGAAACTGATAAACGCTAATTAAATTGCGGGCGATGAAAATTCTTCGCGGTCCGGCAAGGATTTGGCTGTTAACATTGCAGAGGGACGCAAAGGAAACCAAGATCAACCGCAGAGGCCACAACGCAGCAGGAGCCACAACCAAAACCAACTCACCGCAAAGGACGCAATGGTCGAATCAACCGCAGAGAGAGCAGAGAAAACGCAGAGAAGTCGCGAGTGAGCCGGGGATTGCGGTCGTTGTCAACGAACGATCTGAAACATTCGGCGCCACCGGGTCTGGTCGAAAAAGTGGATTGCTACAAAACCAATCCGCTCGTCAGAGTCTTCTGGCATGTCAAACGACCAATAGATAAGGAGCGGACGGCCAATAATGTTTGCCCGAGGGATAAAGCCCCAATAACGGCTATCGAGACTGTCATCGCGGTTGTCGCCCAGACCGAAGTACTTGTCCGATGGAATCACCAGGTCCTCGCCCTGCATGTTCATTCGTACTACTCCTGGCCAGTCCAGTGCTACCGGGCCGCCAAATTCGGGAGGAACGGAAGGAAAGTTGTCGGCGTAGCGACTAGCGATACCGGAATGGATAGCATACGGTTCGTTCAAGGCCACACCGTTCCGATAGACAATGCCGTCGCGGAGGTGAATCCGATCGCCAGGGATACCAATGACGCGCTTGACCACGTGCAGGCCGCGCTGGAGCGGGGAGAGAAACACGATGACATCGCCCCGATGAACTTCCCGATAAGGCATGAGTGGTCCCATGTTCTTGGAACCGGCGACCGGAGTGAGCCGGTCTACAAAGACATGGTCTCCGACCATCAGGGTTTTGATCATGGAGCGTGACGGGATTTCAAACGCCTGCACGATAAACGTATTCACGAAGAGCACGAACACCAGCACTGCCGCAATTCCGGCTACTGGCTCAGACAGGATCCCTCGGGGCTTTTCCGCTTTTGTCGTGTCTTTCGTTGCCGTTTCGGTCTCTACAGGTTTCGTGGCCAAGCGCTTTTCCTGATCCAGATATTTGATGCTTCAGATGAGCTTATCACTTCGAGCGATAAAACCGCCCGAGAGTGTACTATGGATGCGCAATGCCGAATCAATGGAGGGATCGGATGGGAAAGACCATAGAGTTCAAGCGGCCCGACGGAAAGACCTGCCCAGGTTACCTGGCGACACCCAAAGATGATGCCAACCTGCCGGGCTTCGTGGTGATTCAAGAGTGGTGGGGCCTGAATGATCAAATCAAGCGAACCACCGATCGGTTGGCCGAGGCCGGCTACCGGGCACTGGTTCCGGATCTGTATCGAGGCAAGGTAGCAAGCGCCGCCGATGAGGCAAATCACCTGATGACGAACTTGAATTTTCCCGATGCGGCCGGACAGGACATTCGGGGCGCGGTGCAATATCTCAAACAGAACTCCCGCAAGGCCGTTGTTGGTGGTTTTTGCCTGGGTGGCGCTTTGACGCTGCTCTGCGCCGCTAATATCCCGGAGATGGATGCCGGCGCCTGCTTCTATGGCATTCCACCCGCCGGAAGCTTCGATCCCAAGAGCATCAAGATTCCACTTATCTGCCATTTTGCCAACCAGGACGATTGGTGCACGCCTGCAAAAGCCAATGAACTGGAAGCGGACCTCAAAAAATCGAAGTCAAAATTTGAGATCTATCGCTATGACGCCAAGCACGCATTCATGAACGAAGCACGTCCTGAAGTCTATGATGCCCAGAGCGCCAAGACGGCCTGGGACAGAACGCTCACGTTTCTGAAACAGGCTCTCGCGTGATTCGGACATAATGGCGAAACGTCCTGCCGAAGATCCGCGCCTCAGCCATTTGACTGAGATCGCGCTCGCGCTACCGGAAACTACACGCAAGGTTTTGGGATCGCACGCGCAGTTTCTCGTGCGAAAGAAAACCTTCGCTTACTTTCTCGATAACCATCATGGCGATGGTATCGTTGCCGTCGCTTGTAAAGTATTGCCCGGTGACAACAAAGCATTAGCTGAAGTGAAGCCCCGCAAGTTTTACTTACCTGCCTACATCGCATCGAGGGGTTGGGTGGCGTTGCGTTTGGATGTGGGCAAAGTCGACTGGAATGAAGTCAAAGAGTTGTTGATGGGAAGTTACTTGCTCGTTGCGCCTAAGAAGTTGGCGGAACGAGTCAAGGGCGAGTTGTGAAACAGGACTTTTACGTCGCTCTAAGAAAAACCACATGCCTCCAGGGTTTTGCGACGCCCTATTCCCCCTGTCATCCCAAATTGCTGAAGTGCAGAGCTTAAAATCTCTTGCAGATAACGTGCCTATCCTTTAAGAGCCATTTGGTACAAAACGGGGGTAGAACACCTCGTATCTGCAAATTAGACTGAAAGGCTATCGGGGTCTCCTTCGGCTCGCCTCAGGACAGGCTCTCACTCCGCGCCGATCATATTTCGTAGCTTTGAAAATCCTTGCCGCGCTGCGTTCGGGATGACAGGGGATGGGAGACGACAAACTCACTCTCTTTCTGTTTTGGGACCCGATCGCATGGAGCGCGCGATCAATCCCAGGCCACCGACCAGGAGCACCAGCATCACCAAGGTATTGAAGAGGCTGGTCGGCTGGAAATAAATATGCATGTTGGCCAGGACACCTGCGAGGATGAAAAGCGCTCCGGCAATGGTGAGCAGCCATCCTATAGGGTTGCGTCCGTTCCAGAACAGCAGGCCAATGCCGAAGAGCATAGGTAGCAGAGTAATTCCGAAAGTGTTCGTTCCCCAGAAACTCCAATAAGAGCCGGCTACGCTCACCTGGTTCGACAACAGGTATCCGCCAATACAAGTCATAGCGAAGCCCATGAGGAACGTGCCTAGCCCGCCCGGGGTTCCACCTACGTCTGCGAAAGAACGGTTTGCCATGCGCCGAGCATATCAGCCTACTGCTGCGCCGCCAAGACTGGAGTGAATGGTGAAACTGCGAACAACCTGGTTCAAGGAGAGAGCTTTCACACACGCTGCACTCGCTGGGCGCGGCTCAAGAGGGAAGCGCCGCCAATCAGCAGGACCATGACGATGATCCATCCAGCTACAGCGATTCGCCAAAGTAGCCCTTCCTGTTGCTCTACCAGCCGCAGAGAGCGCGCGGCCAGGATGAAGCCTAATTTCCTGCCATGCACGCGCCTGATTACACTGGCGAGACGGACGCCCGGCCGCGGCTGCCAGGTCACATTTTCGCCGCCCTGCTTGCGAACAACGTCGAATACACCGTCTGGCGGCGTCGGCAGAACCTGATCCAGATAACCGGTGCCGGGACCAGGCTTGCCCTGATCGTCGTAGAAGATCACAAAGGGCTGCAGGCTGCGTTCGGCATCCACGTAGCCGGGCGGGATCACGTTGCCCGGCTCTTCTCCGGATCCGATCTCGCCGGCGTAATAGTCGGCCATATCGATCTGCGGCTCATTGGCGCCACGCCGCAGCATCTGCTGCATGGTCACCGAGGCGGCGCCGCCCAGCAGCGTCAAAATCACGGCCAGCGCAAACGTATGGAAGACGAGCGGACGTCGAAGAATCAGGTCGCGCAGCATAAAACATCGCTCCATGAATGAAGATTGCAGGAGATCGCCGTAAGCATGAAGCCAAAACCGAAGCGTTCCTGCGGGCCGATCCTGGTAGGCGTCGCAAAGCGTTTGCAACATCTGCAGGCGATATTCGCGCCGCAAGCGCGTTGGATAAAGCACCAGCGCGCCGCGATATAGCCACATCATCACCGGATGAGGCGCGTTCATGAGCGCACTCCTTCGAGCACCGCTTTGCGACGAACCGCGCCCATCATCCGCCCAAGGCGGGCGGCTTCGGCGCTGAAAACCTCGGCGCCAAATCTGGTGATGCGATAGTACCGCCGGCGTTCGTTGTCGGTGACGCCGGTCTCCTCAACCAGGCCGCTGCGCATCATGCGGTCGAGCGAGCCGTAGAGCGTCCCAGGGCCCATGGAGACGCCGCCGCCTTCGGGAAGCGCGGCCTCCTTCATGATGGCGTAGCCATGTTTCTCCGATCCGGCAAGCGCCAGGAGAATGGAAAACACAGCCGGAGTAAGAGGCAGCAGGCTGTGTGGATCAGGGTGAGATTTGGCCATGAAACATAGTATATCGTAAACGGATATATCTGCAAGAGGAATAGTTTGGGATCATAAAGGAAGGTTTTCGGGATTTGTAATCTGCTTGCGGTGCCACTTCCGCTGCCACAGACGAAGTACCAGCAGGACAGCAATAAAAGCATACGATCCGGCCAGAGGATTGAAGTATGCTGTCACCAGCCCAGCGCCCACCGCAGCAGGAAAAAATATAATCTGCTGCCCCATCACTTTGCTGCGGTAGGGATCGTCTTCATTGATCAATTTTTTCTTCTTCGCGATGAGCCACTGTGCTGCCAATAAAGCAGCTGCTATGAACAAGTTGGCGAAGTAAATCTCCTGGGCTGCGCGGTTTTTCAGGAAATGTCCCAGCAATCCACACGAGAACGGCATGGTTGACACCGACATCAGGAACAGCAAATTAAGCCACACCAGTGCGATCTGCAAATGCCGGATGAAGTGCATAGCCATGTGGTGCATCACCCAGAGTAGTCCGCAATAAAGAAAAGAAATGCTAAAGCTGAACAGCGCCGGTGCTTCTTCAGCCATCTTTGCCAGCAACTCATGCACGCTGGCCGATTTTGGCAGGTCAGGCACTTTCAGTTCCAGCACCAGCAGCGTCATGGCAATGGCAAAAATGCCATCCGTAAGCGCCTCCATGCGCCCTTTGGAAAGCAGAATGCCATGCATGAGCTTTCTAACAGAGGTAGGCGGTGTGCTCATTGGGTGGGCATTCTAAACTGAGTGTTCCAGCCTATTCAACGTCCAAAGCCTGGATTGGAGCGAGTGATCCCTGCGATTTTTCTTTCGTGCTTCTGCCAGTTGTGAGAACATTGTCCTTCCCCCTCAATCTCTTTTCATGACAGCGAAACCATCAGCCGTCATCATCGGCGCAGGAATCGGCGGCCTGACGGCGGCCAGCTACCTTGCTCGCCAGGGGTTTTCTGTCAAACTGTTGGAAGCTCGTTCGGATACGGGTGGGCTGGCTTCGGGATTCACTCTCGACGGTCTCTCCTTTGATTACGGGCCGTACATTCTTCAGGACCGTCCCGGACTCGAATGGGTGTTTCAGCAACTGGGCGAAGATCTGGCCAGCCGCTTCGAACTGCGCAAGATCGAAGACATCTACACAGTTAATTTTCCCAATGGCGCGCGGGTGAACTTCTATGCCGATCTGGAGCGTACTGCATCGGAGTTCGACAAGCAGTGGCCGGGAGCAGCCAGGAAATACATCTCGTTTGTGCGCCAGATGGAAGAAGTCCATCACCGGCTGTGGAAACTGGCGCACACCGCGAATCCCAGGCCTGCGGATCTGCTGCCCTCCGGGAGATGGAGGAACGCTCGTTTTCTTCTGCACTCACTCGAACGAGTACTCACGCAGACCGGATTGCCACCGGAGATCGTGAATGCCATCGGCATCTGGCCACATCTTGCCGGGCAGAGGCTTGATGAAGCGCCAAGCCCGATGGCTTTCGTTCCGGCGTTGTTCCACACCGTTGGTTCTTATTATCCGTTGGGAGGCACACGCAGGGTCGCCGAGGTTCTTACGCAAATCGCGCTCGATGCCGGAGTCCAGCTTCAACTGAATTGCAAGGTAAGGAAGATCCGTACCCAGAGAAACAAAGTTGCCGCAGTAGAACTCGAAGCCGGATCGGATGTGGCGGCGAGCATCATCGTCGCCAATCATGGCGCGATCGGTGTTTATGTCGACTTGCTCGATCAGCGCGTAAGACAGCAGGAAGAATTCGAGAAGCTGCCTTTGCAATCCCCGGGAGTTTGCGCCTATCTGGTCGTGAAGCGAAAGCCCGAGCCACCTTACTTGCGCTTCAACATGGTTTCGGGAGGAGAGGCATGTCGCTTGTTCGTCAGCCCAGGCGTTCCAGCGCCGGAGCTTCAGCGCGATGGCTGGTATCCTGCGCGCCTGCTTTCTTCCATGCACTACGACGAGGCCGAAAAGGGAACGGCAGCCCAGCAACAATATCTGGAAAAAGTGCTTTCGGAACCGTGGTGGCAACCGCTGGCAGGGGAATTCCGCGTGCTCACCACGCAGATTCCCGAACAATGGCATTCGCGCTTCAACCTCTACCGCTCCAGCATGAACCCGGCCATGACCGGCAAATTCATGCGCGCCGGCCGCATGCCGCATCGGTCGCCTCACTTCGGTGGACTCTACTTCGCTGGCAGTTCTACGCATCCTGGCCTGGGAGTCAGTTTCTCGGCCATCTCGGGCATCCTCGCGGGACAGTGCGTTGTGGAAGATTTACGGGGCCAGTGAAAGTGCATCATTGGAATATCGAACTACGCCATCGGTTTTCCTTCGAGCAGGTCTTGCAGGCGGCGCTTCACATCGTCATTCGGTTCGAGTTCATGAACTGCAAGTAATACTGAGTTTGTTTCAGGATCCCAACTTTCCCGAGGCCACGCCGACAATGCGTTGATAGCCATATTCCGGTTTCTGACAACCGGGCTGCGCAGGCCAGCCTTGATCAACCGCCAGCCACGATTGGGAAAGCGACGTAAGTCCTGGAGCACCCGGTCGAGTGCCTGATGAGCTTCGAATCCCGGACCCAGGCCCATTTCGTCACCCGGACCGCTTTCTATCTGTTCGAACGGGAGAACCGATTCCGCAAATTGAAGGACGGTGTCGATTCGCCTTTCATCAGTTTGCTGCATGAGGCTGTACCAGGAAGATGATCGCAATGGGTCAGCCTTTACACGGATGAAATGCACCTCCCAGGTGTCGATGGAAAGCCACTTGGCCGCGGCGTCGCCTTCGTGGAAGGTTCGCTCATCAGTTGCCGAGAGCGCAGACATTACTTGCTGCCGCCAAGTCTCCCGGCCAAACACGTCGTCGCATAGCGCCTGCAAGGTCTTTCGCCGCGTTTCGGTCCATGAGGAGCTCCGTGCCTCGTCCCATCCTTCTGCGTGAGATAAGAACCATCTCAGATCAGCGATGGCCAGAAAATGTTTGAGGGCAAGATCAGGCCGCGACCAAACGCAATTGATATATGCCTCACAGGCGTCCGCGGCGTGCGCGTAGTCATCGATCCCTTCTGCCGGTTCCCCTGAGAGCAAGGCGCAAATTATGTCGGCCGCTCCATCAAGAAGAGCGTCGTCAACCGACTGTCTTTTCAGGGCTTCATGAAGCCTCCCTGCACGCGCGCAAATACAGGCAAGGTATTCGTACATGACTCCGTTGCGAAACCCTTCCCGTATCATCCAGGCTTGGATTTCGGGATTTTGTGTTTCCCGCAAGCGCTCGACGGTTTCAATTCGGCCCCAGTTGCGAACGCTTTTTGCCAAATCCCACAAAGGTTGTTCTGGTTCGGGCGCGACATTGGTGATTGCGTTGGCTGCGTACAAAGTAAATTCTTCATTCCTGCCGATAAGCTTGAGCGTTTCCACATCCTGAGCTGTACCGGCCAGGCCAATCAGCGCCATCCCGAACTTTACTGCTTCACGGTGAGCTGACCGGGTGACGAGATACCGGCCAAGCTCCAGCAGGTGTCCCCGGTCCAGAGGCGGCTCAGATTCGGCCAGTTGATGGAGCAGCGTGTCGATGTAGAGGAGCACCGCCTCATTTACGACCAATCGGTAGAGAGTGGTCATGGTGTTGGCATCGGGCCGCTGCAACAGATCGCGCACCGCAATCGCGATGTCAAAGGCTCGTTGCGGAGCGTCGGTACTGCCGACATGGTGACTGAGGACGCCATCCCAGGCGCCGGCAATCCATTTAATTTTGCTCTCTCCTTGAGCAGGGGCTTCATCGGGCAAGGGATCGGAGCCATGCAGTTTAACGTGTTCGTAGATTGATCCCTCACTACCCCACGGCGGAGGCAGGGCATCGAGCGACCAGGTCGACCTTTTGAAAAATGGGGACACGGGCAGACAACCCAGCTATTTCGCACGCCTCTCGGCTACGGATTTAGTGATCAAAGTTTCCAACACCTTTTGGTCCACGTCGGCGAGCTTTTTGATGTAGAGGCAGCCCTTGCCCGTGGTGTGTTTGCCAAGCTTAGCGAGCAACGCATCGGCGCCGCGGAATGCCGTCGTGCTGTAGAGGACGGTTGCGGCTTTGCGCGGCGAGAAACCGATCAGCGGCATATCACCCTCGCGCCCAGTGTCGTAGACGTAATGGAGGCTGCCGAACCCGATGATCGATGGCCCCCACAGCTTCGGCTTTTCGCCCGTCGCGCTTTGCATCAGCTTGACGAGCGTTTTGGCGTCTGCCCGCTTGGTTTGGTCGTCAATCGCGTCGATGAACGCTGCGACGCTTGCTTTCGTTGGCTTGGTTTTATTTTCTGGCATTTGCTTGCCACCTTATCCTTTCCTCGGGGCACACCCCTGATTATCATTAACGCGGTTGGCTATTTCCAACCATTATAGTTAGGAGCAATTATAGTTAGGAGCAATGCGCCACACGCTGGCGAAGCTGAAGCAAGATGACGCTTGCCCACTTTCGTATTTATACTCTGCATCAGAGGCACTTATGTTCAAGAAAATCGTAATTGTAGCTGCCATCGTGATTGGCGCCATTTTGGCTTACGCGGCGACTAAGCCTGATACTTTCGGTGTCCAGCGAGCGGCCACCATCAAAGCTCCGCCGGAGAAGATCATTGCGTTGATCCAGGATTTCCATAATTGGGGAACCTGGTCGCCCTGGGAGAAGCTTGATCCGAACATGAAGAGAACTTTTAGCGGCCCGCCGAGCGGCAAGGGCGCGGCGTATGCCTGGGAAGGAAATCGCGATGCCGGGGCAGGGCGCATGGAGATCACTGACGTTACTCCTTCGAAGGTCGCGCTCAAACTGGATTTCATCAAGCCCTTTGAAGGCCATGACAATGATGAATTCACGTTGACGTCGCAAGGAGACTCCACCAACGTCACATGGGTCATGACTGGCCCCAATTCTTATTTGAGCAAACTAATGCAGACATTCATGAGCATGGACAAGATGGTCGGCAAAGATTTTGAAGCCGGCCTCTCCAATTTGAAGGCCGCCGCTGAAAAATAAAGACCAGGATGAAAGCAGCCCGCGAAAAAACCCAGGCATTGGCACAGATCCTGATTAATCAATGACGGATCCGGGAAATTTCTGCTGGTTCTCAGAACAGGTTGGTATCCAACTTCGCAATGAACTGAATGCCTGAAATCACTTTGCCCGGCAACGCTGCGTCATTAGTGAGGAATAGGTCGATTCCTGACTGAGCTGCGCATGCCAAATGAATGGCATCCGCCGCGGACACGCCATGTTGTGCTCGTATCTGCGCATATCGGTCCGCAGTTGCCTGATTGAACGGTAGTATCTCGATGAAGGGGCTATCGAAAGCCTCTTGGATTCTCTTTACTGTTCCGGAATCGCCCACTTTATAAGGTCCAACCAAGACCTCAGCAACAGTAAAAACACTCGTACATAATCGATCTCGTCTTGCCTCCATTTTTGAAAGAATATGCTGGACTCGTTTGGCATAGGTGGAATGGCCTTCCAGCCAATAAACAAAGAGCATAGTGTCCCAATAGACCAGGCTCATCTATCGGCCACTCCGGTCATCAAATTTGCTTCTCTCGCTTCGAATAAAGTGCTCTCCTCCGCCCAATTTTCGGAATATCTCTTTCGCGATTCCTCTTAGACCGATGAGGGGATTGGACGATGGCTGTGTTCCCGTTCCCAGGATTTCATAGGTGTATGTAACCGTCGTACTTTGGCCGGACGGGGGGCCGGTCATAGAAATAATGCGCAAACCCTGCTCTGCCAAGAATCTCTTGGATCTGAGGGCAACACAAACAAGCGGTACTCGATTGTGCAGGCCCAAAGTCTTATGCACTTCGCCAACGTTCACTGTTGTTGTCTTTTTCCCTTGCTGCCTGGCGGTCTTGACGAACTTTTGAACTACGTGGTCTCTCACCGCGTCGGATTCTGATTGGGTTATTTGTGCCATTCTTGATGCATCTCTATAGGTCAGCATAGCCTTTTTATGCATGCAATGCAAGCTTTTTATGCATAAATGCGAAAAATCGGCTGGCCGGAATCGTGTCCCGGCTTCGGTAACAGCGTCGTTTGAACTTATGTGAACTCCACTACTGTCGCCGTGAGCTATGCTGGGTTTGGGAATAAAGTGTTAGTCTTGACCTTGAAAATTATTCAGTTTTCAACGAAGGGCAACTGCGCATTCCACTTCGGGCATTCTCTGCTACCGTACATAACAAGCTGCGGTCCATTTACTCTCCACCATCGCAGCCAGCGGCTCTGCTGGAGGGCGACATCTGTGCCCGAGCCATCGCACCATTCGTAATGTGTCAATTCCTTCAGCGCGCCACAGACTTCGTTGCTGACCGCATTATCATCATCGTTATACATGCCTATCAGCAGTGGGATCGCGGCTTGTGATCTTGTGTTTCCCAGCGCCGCTGCAACAGCCAGGCGAACTTGAGCATTTGAACTGGACAACCCTTCGTCGAGAGCACGGGCTGCAGCATCGCCGCCGATGCGGCCAAGTCCGAGCGCCGCCCATTGCCGGATCTGGTCGTCGCTGACCGTACTTTCTCCCGGCAGCAGGCCGCTGAAGAACGGCAATAGCTCAGGGGTTGCTAATCCGGCGAGCGCCTTGACAATCTGATTGCGAAGATCGAGATCAGGGCTGTCATGGTAAAGCTTGATCAGATCGGCCCGGCTCTCAGGCGTGTCGATCTGCCCCAGGCCCTTGACTGCCAGATCAGGAGTCTTAATGGGGCCCGAAGCAAAACCGGCGATGGTTTTCTCCAAAAATTCGGGAGCCATCTCGACGATCGCCTCGCGGGCGCGCAGCAGTTCTTCTCTGCCTGTGAGGAGGCCCTCTGCGTTACCGATGTAGGGCGCATAGACGCGTTCAAGTTCTTCCGGACTTCCGGAGGTCAGCACCATCGGCAACCGAACGTCAAAGGCAGCGCCCGCAACCGGATTGCCTTCCTCATGCTGTGGAGGAAGAACTGGGGGAGGATTGGAGCGCATATCTGGATAGTATTTCCAGCGGACTCCAGCCCGTCCCTTGGCACGTAGAAGATACTTTCCAGCGCCGAGCATGTAATCATTCAATAAGTACTGAAACGTTACGGTTTCACCAGGGACCATCATCGGTGGGTGATCAATGCCGCATCCGGACCCGCCGCCAGTCCCAGCCGAGCAGCCCCACAGATTAGGGCTCTGCTTCTTGTCGGCTCCTTCCACAGTCAGGTCAATGGCCCCGTCGCAATAGGAATAGCCAACTGCTTCGGTCCCGATGTTTTTTACCTCGACAATAACGAAGATCGGCTCGCCAACCAGATATGTTGCTCTGTTGGTTTTAACTGTCACCGCGACTTGGCAAAAGCTAACCGAGGTGAGAGCCAGAAGGAGCACAACCAGGCGCTTCATGAAAGGCAGCGGCATTTACCTATTTTGACACCGCGAACAGTTCTTTTGTTGTCAGGAAAGATATATTTCGATGTCCGGATATATTGTTTTGAAACTGGACTCTATTTCTAAGACTGTAAAGCGAATCTGGGCGCAAGAATGGTTAATCCCAGGCGTTCTTGCTATGGATGAGTGTGTCTCATCTCCAGGAGGAGAAACAATGAAACGTTCCACAATTGCGATAGCAGTCGTTCTTCTTACCAGCCTTATCTTTGCTGAAGATAAAGCGCCATCAAAGTTTGTGCGCGTGGCTGGCACGGCGGAAGTCAAAGTAGTTCCTGACCGGGCGGTGATCGAATTGGGCGTAGAAAGACAGAACGCTAGTGCAGCCGTGGCGAAGCAGTCCGCGGACGCGGTGGCTCGTAGAATATTGGAAAGCCTTCACGCCAACGGAGTCGACGAGAAGGACATCCAAACAACTTATCTGTCGTTGCGGCCACAGTCTAATTATCACAAGGGAGTAAGGACTGCTTCCTATTTTGTTGCGCAGCAGACCTTGAGCGTCACTGTTCGCGATCTCTCCAAACTCGATACCCTCCTGCAAGGGCTGATCGCGGCTGGAGGAAACCGAATCGATTCCGTCGAATATGAGACCAGTGATCTGAGAAAGTACCGCGACCAGGCGCGCGAACTTGCGGTGAAAGCAGCCCGCGAAAAAGCCCAGGCAATGGCACACGCGCTGGGCCAGGAAATTGGGAAGGCCCAATCCATTGAAGAGGCGACTGAATCCAGAGGTTACGGTCTTGCCAACAACTACATCGAAGAAGGCGGCTTTACTCGCAAATCTCCGTCAACATCTGCCGGCCAGGCTCGGATATCAGCGTCGGTGACGGTATCGTTTGAGCTGAACTGAGGAACGAATTGGGAAAAGTTGGTGACTGCGCAAACTGCCCAAAACATTCCGCTTGTCCGGCAAGCCGCCACAGCATACCATCGATGGAACGTGGGCAACCCAAGCATTGGTGTTTCCGAGATTCTCGATCGGCTGGAAGCTTTTTACGGCAAGCAGGAGGCCGGTTGGCCGGTCGATCCATATTTGTTTCTAATATGGTGGCATTGCGGATATCCGGCAAGCGATGCCGCTTGTTCCAAAGGTTGGGAATCGCTTACCAAAGAAGTTGGGACCTCACTGGCGGAGATTCTTGCAGCGTCTCCGGTAAAACTCGCTCGCGCTCTGAAATCTGGCGGCATGGTGCCGGAGATTAGAGTGATGCGTCTGAAGGAGATCGCGGCCCGCATCCAAAATGAGCTCGGAGGCGACCTGCGTGCAGCTTTGGTTGGCCCCATCTCTCAAGTGCGCAAGATACTCAAGAAATTTCCAAACATCGCCGATCCTGGCGCTGATCGCATCCTTCTGTTCGGGGGAATTGCGCCGGTAGCAGCGATTCCCTCTAACTGTCCTCATGTGCTGGTGCGAATCCTGAACGGGCAGGAGCGCGATAACTATGGAGTAACCTACCGCGAGGCGCAATCGGCCATCGAGTGCGAAGTGCCGGAAAAGTTCGATGCCCGCACTCGTGCGTATCTCCTGCTCAAGCGGCATGGACAAGAATTGTGCAAACGGACGAAACCCAAATGTCCTGAGTGCCCGGTGAGAACCTTCTGCGCTTTTTTTGGCGGCAAATATCGCGGCCGTTCGGCACGAGTCTGACTCACCGCGATAGAATAGAAGCAGCCAAGCAATTAAGAAGAGAACCTGTTTGAATACTGCCATTCGCAATATTGCAATCATTGCTCACGTCGATCACGGC
>DASZFK010000466.1:0-21174 GCA_035939855.1 Candidatus Angelobacter sp. | reverse complement strand
AAAAATTCCAATTTACCTTCAAGGACGCGGGTGAATATCCGTATTTCTGCAAACTTCATCCCAAGATGACAGGCAAGATCATCGTCCGCGGATAGACGCGCAGGCCAAGACAGCGCAGATGAAGCCCAGAAACTCCCCCTTTCTGGGCTTTTCTATTTTCCAAAATAGGTCAAATTTGGAACCTATCGCCATGAAAAGTTTATGAATTTCTAAAAAAATACTTGCGTTCCGGCGAAACCCTGGTATCTTTTTCAGCAACACCGTCAATTAGAATTTGGGAATTTTCTTGTTGAGCCATCTTTCCCCAGATCGTTCAACGCAGTTGAGAGCGGTTGGGCCCTCGGGAAGAATCGGCATCCCCCCTGTTTTTTCCCAACAGATTCGAGCAGTTTGAAACCTCTACGGGAGAGTTGTACAAACTTGCGTATCTTGCGGCTAGCGATACTGGTCTTATCTTTTGCAGGCGTATTTTCGTGTGCTATGCCTGGGCACGGCCAGGGCACAACGCAATACATCTACGACGCCAACGGTCGACTTACAGGGGTGATTACCCCAAGTGGGGATGCGGCTGTCTATCACTATGACGCTGCCGGAAATATCACTTCCATTGAGCGCCTCGGCGCAGGTTCATTCGCCGTTCTTTCATTTAGTCCACATGTAGGGACGATCGGCGACCAGGTCACCATTACTGGCGTTGGGCTGAATACGGCTAGCTCCGTTTCCTTTAACGGCACGCCCGCACAGATTGTCAGTGCAACGCCGAGTTCGCTGATTACCTTGGTGCCCGATGGCGCAAGTACAGGCCTGATTACATTGTCAGGCGTGCGGGGAACCGCTATCACTGCTACTGCCTTCCAGGTTGTGGCGCGCGTGGTCATTAGTCCGTCGTTGGCTGAGGTTCTTCCGGGCGAAAGTGTTGGCTTTACGGGAACTGTGGCAGGCACGACCGATCAGCGCGTGACTTGGTCTGTCAATGGGATCGCAGGCGGAAACCCCGCGATCGGCACGATTGACGCGAACGGGAATTACTCCTCACCCAATATCAATACTGGATTGACCGTAACCATCACGGCTACCAGTGTGGCAGATACGGCAGTTAGCTCACAGGCGACCGCGCGCATTTTGAATCCCAATACATCATCGGAGGTGCGCTCAGGATTACTGAGTGTGGGGGTAGGTGTGAGTGCTAATACAACCTTTGTTACACGGCCGGTAAGTATTGAAAAGGGAGCACCTCTTGGTATCGAAAGTCGTTCGGTATCAGTCTTGGAAGGCAATTTCCTGTTCGCTCAGAGTCATGCGCTTTCTGTTTTGTCAGGAGAAACCCTGAACATCACGAGTCATCCTGTATCTGCCGAACTTGGCGCACCGTTCCCTGTTGCCGGCAGGCCGGTTTCAGAGACTACAGGGCCGGTCATAGCAGCTATTTCCCCAGGTGCGTTCTCTCGTGGAAACACGCTGGTGGTAACCATAACGGGCCAGAACCTGGTTGGCTCTACAGCGATTTCTTTCAATACCCAAAACGGCAATCGTGAGCGAAACATTGGAGTCAGTAACATTTCGGTGTCCAGCGACGGTATGACGCTAACGTTTACTGCGGTAGTTGGCACAAACGCCGCGGCAGGAGTCGATGTGGTGTATGTCACGACTCCAAATGGGCGTTCACCAACGCAGCGCACTGGAACAAACATAGTAGCTATTCAGTAGAGAATGCATTTTCGAGCGAAACTTTCTTTTGCAAGGTTTGCAGCGAAGGAGAAACAGTAACATGCAGCAACGATTCATTCGGTCCACTCTTTGCGTCCTTCTTTTGGCGTGCACTGCTGCTTTAGCGCAAAACAACTTTAGCAGCGGATCCTCAGGCGCAGACGGGGCTTTTGCACCCACTCAGAATCAGACGATTTCGGTGCCGCCTTCCGGTGTTTTCAATTACACGACCGTGAACATTCCGTCCGGGGTAACCATCACCTATCTACGAAATTTCGCTAATACGAATTTGACAATCCTGGCTACAGGAGATGTTCAGATTGCCGGCGCCATCGTCGCAGATGGGCAGCCGGGCAGTAGCGTAGGCTTTGGCGGATTCGGTGGACCTGGTGGTTTTAGTGGTGGAACGGCCGGAGTCGATAGCTCCAACGGTTCAATTGGAGATGGTCCGGGTGCTGGCCGGGGAGGCCTGATTCGTTCGGACGGCGCCGTGGGCGGCGGTGGCGGCGGTGGCTATCAGAGCAATGGAGGCAGTGGCGGAGGATTCCTTCTCTTCTGCTGCAACGTATCCAGCATCGGCGGGGCAGGCGGGCCCAAATATGGCACACGAACCCTGGTGCCACTCATCGGCGGCTCGGGCGGCGGCGGCGGCGCTGGGTCTGCTGGGTCCGATGGAGGTGGCGGTGGTGGCGGCGGCGGCGCCATCCTCATCGCTAGTTCCGGAAACATCTCCTTTAGCAACGGGGTTGTTGCGGCACGCGGTGGCAATGGCGCGAGCGTGGGCGGATTCAGTGGCAACGGCGGCGGGGGCGGTTCAGGTGGTGCTATTCGCTTGATTGCAAACGCCATCGGTGGCGCTGGACAACTGCTCGTCAATGGTGGGTCGGGTGGAAGTGCCAACGGAGCCAGTGGCGGATTCGGTTATGTCCGGTTAGAAGCTTTTGGCCTAGCTGGCTTTAGCTTGCAGAACAATACGCCGGTTAGTTCGGGTCTACCTAATTCGGTGTCTCCGGCGAATGTTCCGACCCTGCAGATCACGTCGGTTGGCGGAGTCAGCGCTCCCGCAAATCCCATTGGATCTTTCCAGGGCGCCCCCGACGTGGTTCTGCCAGCTAATCAACCGAACCCAGTGACGGTGATTATCACTGCTTCCAATATCCCGACAGGCACAACTGTAAATGTAACCGCGACCTCGGCTACCGGGGCAAGCACTACCGGTTCAGGCACGCTTTCCGGGACGACTGCTTCTTCCACTGCTAACGCCAGTGTTTCTTTGGGATCCGGCTTTAGCGTACTCACAGCAACCACAGTTGTTGATCTGGCTCAGACGGGCGACCTCAAACCACTGTTCATTAACGGAGAAAAAGTTGACAAGATCGAGGTTGCAGCCCAATTCGGCGGCAGCTCGGCCGTGACCTATATAACCCATGCCGGGCACAGGATTCAGGCTGTCCGATGAATGGATGAAAAAGGATAACAAACGATGTCAGCTTCGTTTCAAGGGGCAGGATCAGTCGTCAAACGTGGGTGGCAGGTGGTAGCTCGCTGGCTCTCACGGTCATCATGGACACTGGCGCGCAAGATAGTGGCGCTGATGTTGGTCGAGGCAATGGTTATTACCACAACTGCCTCGGCTGGCGGAGGACACGTTCCAGTGCATGATGAGTCGGCGGCGGTCTGGGCTGCCCAGGAATTGGCAGATTTATTGGGTCAGAACTTAGCTTCCCAAAATCAAACCAGCAATGGCGGCTCCGCCACTCCACAGTTGAAGCTGGCTTCTTTTGTGAAACCGAGAAACGCCGGCCGAATTGCGCCACGAGTTCGCCCGCTCCTGCAGGCCAGCAATGCCGGCCTGGCGGTGTCTGTCGGTTTTGCCGATAATTCCTCTACTTCTTCCAACTTCCCGGTACCCTGGCAAGGTTCTTCGAACATTGTTTTTATTGGCGGCGGCAGTGCGTTTCATGCGGGCGCAATGCGGCTCGATAACACCAGCGGATCCGACATTGTGGTCGACAAAGTCACAGTCAACTTGGGCCGACCCGGACCGGCGTTTCAACTGTGGAGTAATTTCACTGTTCCATCCAACGGCTCAGCCATCCTGACGCAAACTGCCGACAACAATTTCAACACGAGCGCCGCCTCTCCGATTCTGACATGTGGCCAGTCCCTTGCACAGGGTGAAACACGCATCCCGACGATTACGGTCACGATTGGTGGAACTGATTTCCCATTCTCCGATACAGCACACGTCCTTGATACTGGTGGATTCGATTCCTCATGCCGCGGCAACCAATCGCTGGCGTGGCGTTCTATCGGAACAACCGGAATCGAGCGCCCTTCCGCAACGCTTCATCTGGCCAGCGAAAATGCGCCTCATGACGTGGGAACCGCCACAACATTCACTGCCACACTGACCGACGCTGCTGACCAGCCGCTGTCCAACGCCTCAGTATCCTTGAATGTTCTTAACGGTCCCAACACGGGAAAATCTGCGAGTGGCACAACTGATGCCTTCGGTGTTGCCAACATTCAATACACCAGCACCGCCCAAGGTGTTGATCTGGCTCAGGCCACAATTACCAATGCCAGCACGGCCACGCTCAATTCGGAACAGGCTTCCACCACCTGGATCTCCGCAGAGGCTTGCACCGCGCCTGCAGCCACAGCGAGCGCAGCCAAGCTGATTTATGTAGGGCAGACCTCGGGATCGTTTGGCGACCGGCTTCGCGTAGCCGCGTTGCTGACCGATGGCGCCGGGCAACCGCTGGCAGGGCGTTCCCTGGCACTGATGGTTGGCGGCACCAGCCTCACCGCAACAACGGATTCGAATGGAGTCGGGTCAACTACAGTTACTCCCGATATTGGGCAGACAGCGGTTTCCATCTCCTTTGCCGGTGATAGCAACTTCTCGGCCGCGCAAGTGAGCAGCACGATTGCCATTCAGCCTAAGGCTACATTGCTGCGCTATACCGGCAACAGCCTGCTAGGTTCCACGGGGCCGCAGGGGATCAGCGCCTTGCTGACTGACTCTTTAGGCAAAACCCCAATCGCCAACCGCACTGTGACCTTTTCTGTGGGCACCACTCAGGCTACTGCAACCACAGACACAAATGGAATAGCGTCCACCACCATTACTTTTCCGGCAAATCAGGCGGTAGGCCCAGGGCAACTCACGATCAGCTTTGGCGGCGACGCCGATTACAAATCATCCTCGCGCGTTGTTCCGATTGAAATCTATCTCACAACATCGTTCGTGATCTGGGGCGGAAACAGCGGCGGCTTGAAAGTTGGGACGGATGTAAATTTCTGGGGCGCGCAATGGGCCAAGCAGGTGACTTCGGGGAATTTCTCCGCCAATAATTCGTTCAAAGGCTTTGCCAGTCCTGTCAGTTCTATTCAGCAATGCCAGCCCAACGCCGATACTACAACCTTGACCCAAGGCTGCTGGAACGGGAGTCCGGGAAACAGTGGGACACCTCCATCATCGCTGCCCAGCTTCATTGAGGTCATTGTCTCTACGGCGATCACCAAGCAAGGCAGCGCCATCTTCGGCAATACCGCCTGCGGCGCAGTGCTCAAGGTGGACGCCAATCCAGGCTACGGTCCCGATCCTGGGCATCCCGGTTTCGGAGTCATTACCGCGGTCAATGGCGACTGCGCGGGAGTATTCCCCAAACCGGCGGTCTTGACGGCAAAACAGACCCAGGTCACCCCTGTGCTTCCGCAGCAGCAGGTTCCGATCAGTGCGTCGATTTCCAATTCCGGCGCAACCGATGCCACCAACGCAACCCTGAACGAGACCTTCGACGGATTGATTCCGGCCAATGCCACGCAGAGTTTCACCACCATCCCTGCCGGGCAGAGCGTGAACGCCTCATTCCAGACAAGTGTTCCAGCCATCCCCGCGCGCCAAAGCGTCGAAGGCAGCACGGACTACGAAACCCGCTTGGGCGGCCTCGATGGACGGCTCTTCACCGCCAGCGGCGAGTTGACCTTTACCGACATCTTCCAGCAGCTTTATCAGCCGCTCGATTTTTCGTCGTTCAGCACCCTGCAGATTCCCCGGCTATCGGTGGGCGTAACCGGACCGGCCTGTATTGTTCCGGGATCGCAGGTGCCCTACCAACTGACGACCAGCAATATCGGCAGCGCAACGGCCACCCAGGGAACAGCCACCGTCACTCTTCCGGATGGAACAACGAAAAATTTGAGCGTCCCGCAGGTACTGGCCTCAGCCTCGTTTGCGGGAAGCGTGCAATGGCAAGCGCCGGCAATCAAAGCGAAAGATCCGAACGAAAGTACGGCAACCTATCTCGCCCGGCTTACTGCCGCCGATAACGTTACCGTTCCACCGACGACAGCAAGTGTTAACTGGCAGGACGCGCAGAGCAACCAGTACGGCGCCGTGGACGCGCAGGTCTCCAGCGTTAAAGAACGGCTGCCGATCGTCAGCTTAGCGCCTTCTGCGCCGGTAACCATTCTTCCCAACCAGGCAGCCAGCGCCAACTTTGCTGTGACGAACACAGGCGGCGGAAATGCAATTCAGGCCAACATCCTGATCAAGCAGCAAGGCAGGCCCGATATTGCTGTGCCCGCCTTCAGCCTGCCTGCTGGTCAAAGCGCCACTCCCACCGGAATACTCCGCCTGCCCAGCATTTCTCTGGAAGGCGCACAGGAGACGGATGCGCAATACCTTTCCCGTTTGCAGGCTCTGGACAACCAGAAGCTCTTGCTGGATGCAAACCTGAGTTGGTCCGATAAAGCCGGCAATGTCTACGGACCGACCAGCAATCCGTTCAGCACCACCGAGGTGCTGCCCATTTTGACCATAGCTGCTACCGGTCCGGCCACAGCCAAGCCTGCTGACAATATTGCTTACACCATCACGCTGCAAAATATCGGCCATGCCGATGCGGCTGCATTAAATATCACAGTCGCGATGCCGGATGGCTCGGTACAGCATCCGCTTACAGGCACCACGGCGCTTGCCGGCGCAACCATTCAGACTACGGCCAACTTCACTGTGCCAAAAACCCAGGCTGCCGGACCAGCAGTTGCCACGATACGCTTGGGCTGGACCGATGCTGCCGGAAATAGCTACGGCTTTGAGAGCGCGACGGTAACTACCACTATTGTTGCGCAGACGGTTACCATCTCTGATTTCACGCCCAAACAGGGACCGACTGGAACGGCTGTTTCCATTCTGGGAAACAATCTTTCAGTACCCGCTGGCCCGGCCACAGTGTTTTTTGCCGGGCCGAATAACACCCAACTTTCAGCGAAGATCAACTTCGCGAGCAGCACTCAGCTTGCTGTGGTGGTTCCTGATGGAGCGGTGACCGGCAACATTCAGGTCACCAACCCAACGGGAACAGCTACTTCCGCCGCGCCGTTTACCGTGGGTCCCCGGCAGGATTTCACGGTCACCGTTTCACCGGGAACCGCAACCGTGCCGCAAAGCTCCACGACTTCTTTTGTGGTGGCGGTTACTAGTGCGCAAACGTCATTTACCCAGATGGCCTCGCTCTCCGTGGCTGGCTTGCCGCAAGGAGTGGCCACAGCATTTACCCCCACGCAGATAACCGCCGGAGCAAATTCAACTTTGGCTTTAGACCTGGGCGCGGTTGATCTCCAGCCTGGAAATTACAGCTTCACCATTCATGCCAAGACAACCATTGACGGCAAACAGCAGGACCGCACCGCCACCGCTACACTGAATGTAATCAAGGGGGGACAGACCACGTTGGCCGGACAGGTGGTAAGTACCTCCAATGAGCCGATCGTAGGAGCCACAGTCTCGCTGGATGGTCAATCTGTCTTGACCGACACGGCGGGGCGCTTCTTCCTGGTTGGCATTCAGGCCGGAACCAACCGCCCGCTGAGCGTGGACGGCCACAGCGCCTTTTCTCCGAACGCCACCTTCCCGCTGATCTTCGAGCCGGCAACTGTGATTGCCGGGCGGGCCAACGTGATCCCGAATCCATTCCATTTGCCACCGATTGATACATCGCAGGAAGTCACGATTGATCCTACGCGGGATACGGTTGCGGGCAATGCGGCTGTACAGAATTTGCAGATGACGATCCCCAAAGGTGCTCACTTGCGCACCTTGGATGGAACTCTGGTTTCCCGGACCTCAATTACGCCACTGGCCCCGGACCGCACGCCAGCACCGCTGCCTAGCGATGTCGGAACAAATATCGTCTACACCAGCCAGCCAGGTGGAGCCATCACCGACATACCGATTCCGGTTGTCTATCCCAATCTGGCGGGACTTGATCCAGGCACCAGAGTAGAACTTTACGCATTTGATCATGCTCATGTGAATTGGTTCGTTTACGGCTTCGGACGCGTTTCGACTGATGGCAGAACCATAGCACCTGAGATCAACCCTGCTACGGGCAAGCCTTACGGATTACCAGATTTCTCGTGGCATTTCCCGAATACTGGTCCGAATGGGAATCCGAGTGACCCGAATGGCTGCCCTGGATCAACGGGCCCACATCCCGTGGATTACTCTACGGGCACAAAGATAGAAAGAGTGTCGCAAGTTTCATGGGGGGGAGCGCGTGGAGGACTTTCCTTCAGCCTTGTCTACACCACCGACAAAGCACAGAATTGTGACAACTGCCCGTTCGGCAGGGGTTGGACTCACAATTGGGACATTAGGCTAACAGGCTCATTTGCTCCTGGCGGCGCGGGCCGCATGATAATGCCTCAAGAAGTAACCGGTCGCCTGTTCAGTTCTTCCGGAACTGATTCGACCGGCGCCGCGCGCTTCACCAGCACGGCAACTACATCGGTGCTTGGTGGAGCAGTATTGGCGGGTTCGGCCACAACTCAGTATCGAGACTCTGATGGCACCACTCTCAACTTCAACTCTTCAGGCAGACTCGTATCTAAAGTTGATCGCAACGGTAACGCTACAAGGCTGTCTTATTCGAATGGCAATCTGACCACAATCACTGATCCAGTAGGGCGGTCGCTTACATTCACCTATGATGGAGCCAATCGTGTTAGTTCGATGACCGATCCGCTGGGCCATACGTGGCACTACACCTACGAAGGCACGCCTGGAGTAGCCGGAACCCCGGGATTGACTACCATTACGGATCCCGCAGGCAACGTCACTAAGTACACTTACGTTACCGGTGGACGCATCGTTGCGGTTACGGACCCGCGTGGTAATACGGCCAAGCAGATCGCCTATGATACGGGTGGTCGTGTTGCCAGTCAGACATTTGCCGATGGGGGAACCGAAACCTATAACTACGGCCTTTCCGGCACGATCGTCACTCAAACCACGATCACAAGCACCGTTGGCCGCACTGAGACAAGGCGCTTCGACGGCAACGGCTATGCTCTTTCCGTAACTGACAATCAAGGCCAAACTTCCACTATCACCCGTGACCTAACCACCAGTTTGCCCATCGCCAGCGTAGGTCCGTGCGGATGCGGGACGGGTACTCGTACCTTTAGCAGTTCTGGCAGTGTTACCTCAGCTACCGACGCTTCAGGCGCACGAATGTTGTTCGGTCGTGAACCGGTCTTCGACCTTCCTGTGCAGGTCACTGATCCGCTGGGGCATGTAACGAATTTGGTTTACGATACCAACGGTAATCTGCTCTCGTTTACAAACGCTCTGAACCAGACCACAACTTTCACCTACAATTCTTTTGGAGAACTCGTCAGCATCCGCGACCCCCTGGGGAACTCGAGGCGGATAGAATACGATGATTTCGGAGCCGCCTCTACAGTTGTCGATGCTTTGGGCAATCGTGCAACGTTTACCCACGACATCCTGGGTCGTACGCTAACCAGCACGGATCCGCTCGGGCATCACACTGGGTTCCAATACGATCAGCGCGGTCAGATCGCACAATACACGGACGCAGCCGGTGCTGCCAACACCTTTGCCTATGATGAAAATGGAAACCTAACGAGCACAACGAACGTCATTGGGCAAACTACGTTAAATCAATACGACGCCAAGAATAGAGTCGTGTCTGTGACCGATTCTATTGGGCGCATTACCAAGCTGAGCTTTACCACGGACAACGAGCTAAAAACCATCACGGCGCCGTCGGGTCGTTCGCTCGGATTTGCCACCGACGCAGGCGGATTGCTTTCCGGAATCGCTGATCCTTCCTCTGCTTCCCTCACGTTTACGCACGATAGTTTCGGAAGAATGACATCTCTTACGGATCAGCGTGGCAACTCGGCCACCGTGGCTTACGATGCCATTGGCCGTCCTATTTCCCGAACTGACGCCCTAGGTAACACGTCTACCAGAACCTATGATCTGATTGGAAACTTAACCCAGACTACCGACCGTTTTGGGCGTAGCACTTCGATTACTCACGATGCCCTCAACCGAATCTCAACAGTCAGTTATCCCGACTCCTTTGTTGCATACACCTATGACGCCAATGGACGCACTACACGCGTAGATGATAGTCAGTCCGGCTTCGTTGAGTTTGTGTACGATGCGAACGGCCAAGTTCTCAGTGAAACGACGGCGGCTGGCACGGTGCGATATGCTTACGATGCGAGCGGCAGAGTTATTTCGGTCACTCCTAACGGCCGCCCTAGTATTCAGTATTCCTATGATTCGGCTGGGCGGCTGGCATCGATTTCCCAAGGTACCGACACTTTCACATACGGCTACGATAATCTCTCTCGCCGGATTAGTCTGCAGCGGCCCAATGGGATTACAACCAGTTATGCCTTCGATGGCGCGAATAGGCTAACGCGCCTGACGCATATCAATGCGGCCGGGCAAACTTTGGAAGACTTCAACTATACCTTTGATCAGGATGACCGGATTGTAGGCATCAATTCGTTGTCATCTCCAACTTTATTGCCTGCTTCGGCAACTGCAGCCAGAGCCGACGCCAACAACCGCGTGACCCAGTTCGGAGCAATGAATTTTGCCTTTAACGATCTGGGCCAGACGCTAACGCGAACGAACCCGTCCGGATCAATCCAGTATGAATGGGATTCGCGCGGCCGGGTAACCCAGGCAACATTGCCCACCGGCCAAACCGTCACCTATTCCTATGATCCTCTTGGCCGGCTTGCCGCAAGAGCTGTCAACGGGGTCACCACGCAGTTTCTTTATACGGGTCGAGAGATTGTTCTCGATATGGGTAGCGATGGCACAATCGTCGATTACACAAACGGGACCAGTATCGACGACAAATTAAGGCAATCAAGCACCCAGACTGGACCGCTCTATTTCCTTCAGGATCACCTTGGCAGCACGATAGCTCTGACCGGCGCCGACGGTTCTGTGCTTGAACGAGAGCAATACGAGCCTTTTGGTTTCAGCTCGGGTAGCGCATTCACCCGCTATGGATATACAGGACGTGAATTGGACCCCAGCACCGGGTTGCTCTTCTATCGCGCGCGTTGGTACGACCCACAGCAGGGCAGATTTCTCTCGGAAGATCCAGCAGGCCTGGCAGGTGGCAGCCCGAACTTTTATACCTACGGGAACGGCGATCCCATCAACGCTCGAGACCCATCTGGTGAATTCATTAACCTGGTCACTGGCTTAGTCGGTGCAGCGATTGGCGCTGGTGTAGGTGCGCTGGCTACCACCGCCGGAACACTCATTTTCTCCGGACGGCTTCCTACAGGAGCGGAGTTAGCCAAGGGTACGATTTCAGGAGCCGTTACGGGTGGATTGATAGGTTTGGCTGGGCCTCTTGCGGCTCCGCTCGCAGGAGCGCTCGGTGGTGGTGTGGTGGGCGCCATTGGTTCCGGCGCAATAATCGGTGGTGTCGCTGGAGCAATCGGCGGAGCGGCTGGTCAGGGAGCTGCCAATCTGATCGATCCATGCCATCCCGGTAGTATCGGAAAAGCTGCGCTCCTCGGAGGATTGACCGGAGCCGTCGCTGGCGGGGCGGTTTCTGGAATATCCGCAGGCTTATCCTCGGGTGCCTCGACGACCGCTGAGGACGCTATCAATAGCGCTCGGCCAACTCCCGGAGCTGCTCAACCTACTACGGGAGCCTATCCCAATTTCAATCCGACGGGCGGCACCACGAACTGCGGGGCCTGCTCTGATGCCGTTGATAGCTATCTTGCTGGGAACGGCCTTAACCCGGCAGCATCAGGGCCAGAAGCTTGGCCGACAACGCCGGGAACAGCGCCATGGAACTTTACGGCCAATCCGGGTTCCATTGAAAATGGACTGCAGGCTGCCGGCGATGGCGCGCGTGGCATTGTCTATGTTACGGATGGATCTGCTGCTCACGTATTCAACGCGGTTAACAATGCCGGCACGGTTGTGGCCATTGATGGGCAAGTAGGCGTCATGGGCACCATAGGAGACGTTGCCGCCAATGCGGGCTATACTGGATCATCGATTTCATGGGGCTGGCTCCCCACGTTCCCGTGAGGTACCAGATGATTACTTTTGAGCAGGCGAAAGAAAAAGCCCAACGAAAGCTCTTGGAAATGGCGAGCGAAGTGCCGCAACGGGAGTTCACAATTCTTGAGGACCGGATTCTTGAACGATCGCGTGGCTGGATGTTCCCGTACAACACCAAACGATTTCTTGAAACCAAAAATCCTCTGGATGGTGTCGTCGGCAATGGACCGATCTTTGTCGATCGGGCCGATGAAAGTGTTCACGTATTGCCGTCTGGCGGCTATCGCCATTGGCTGGAGGAGTACGAGAGGACTGGCATGCCTCCTCGCATTACAGGGGAAATGCGCTGGATAAGCGATGGTCCTCCTCCACCATTCCCATCGCCGCAAGTGCCTAAGCGCCGGTCATGAGGCATTAGTTACGCTCTCAGGGTCGGTGACTGGAGCAAAAAGTTAAATTTGAGTTGACCTTGGGTGCATAGATTTTAAAACGTGTCCAAGCACGACTGCTGAATCGAGGGACGTTGGTAAACTACCGCGGAAAGCTTATCTGGGAATGCATTTAGCCCAACTAATCTTTTGTTTCGTCACATTAGCAGCGGCTTCACAGTTGTTCGGTCTTCAGCAGAGCTGGCAGAAAGATCAATACGCCCTCCCCTTCAGCAACAATCCTTATACACCCAGCCGGAGCCAATCTACCTTTAAGGACTTTCTTAAACCTTCCGATTTCCCTTCCGCTGCTTATTGCGGTAAGTGCCACCAAGATGCCCACCAGCAATGGCGGCAGTCGGCCCACGCTAACTCATTCCGTCCACCTTTTTATAAAGACAACGTGCAGATGCTGATTGATGAAAAAGGCATCGAGTATACGCGCCATTGCGAGGGCTGCCACAATCCTGTGGCTCTGTTTACCGGCGCTCTTACCAAAGATTCGAAGATTGACCGCTCCTTTGATGAAGATGGCATCACCTGCTCAGTCTGCCACTCGATTGCGAAGATCCAAGAGCCTACCGGGACCGGTAGCTATGTGATGGGCAAGCCGGCGGTCATGCTCAAGCCAGATGGAACGCCGCGCGAGGGCCTGCCCTCGGAGGACGAACTCCTGGGCGATATTGACCTCCACAAGCGGGCGGTGATGCGCGACTTCTATCGCACTCCCGAATTTTGCGGGGCTTGCCACAAAGCGGCGATACCCCAGGAACTGAATGGGTACAAGTGGCTCCGCGCTTTTTCAGTTTACGACGAATGGCAGCAGTCCTCCTGGTCGCGGCAAACCCCGTTGCCTTTCTATAAGAAAGATACCGTATCCACTTGCCAGACCTGCCATATACCGCGCGTTGAAGCCAAGAGCGATTATGCAGCCAAGAATGGTAAGCTGGCATCGCATCGCTTCCTCGGCGCAAACTCGGCCATTCCTGCCTTCTATTCATATACGGAGCAGATGGAAGCAATTCGACAGTTCCTGAGCAACTCGCTGACCATCAACTTTTTTGCGCTCACCCGGCGGCATGGTGATTCAACCGAAGAGATCGCTCCGCTTGGCTCGACGCCTTTTACGCTGGCTGGTGGCGATGAGATTATTCTCGACTTGGTCATCCAAAACACCCGCATCGGCCATGCTCTGGTGCCGGAGCAACGCGATTTCTATGAAAGCTGGGTAGAGTTGATCGCCACCGATGAGACTGGCCGGACGATTTTTCACAGCGGCGCTCTGGACCAGAACGGCCTTCTCGATCCTGAAGCCCACAGCTACACCAACCGGCTCATCGACCGGAATGGCAAACGACTGGAACATCATGAGGTTTGGCAGACGCGCCTCAAGACTTATGACAACACCATCATGCCGGGCAGGTCGGACTTGGTGCGATACAGATTCCAGCTGCCAGGCGATCTCCGAGGAAATGTCAAGCTGCTGGCCAAAGTGAACTATCGGCGGTTCCGCAAGCAATATACGGATTTCATTCTTAAGAAGCCGATGGAATTCCCGGTGCTGGAGTTGGCATCGTCGGAATTCAGTCTTCGTGTGGGACAGGAAAAGCAAAACCAAAATTCCACCACGGAGGCACGGAGACGCGGAGAAGATCAAAACCAAAACCGGAACCAAAGATCTACCACAGAGGCCACGAAGGACCACGAAGGAAAACTAGTCCCGCCAAATAATACGGAAGAAGTCCAACGCACCTTATTGCGCTGGAATAATTATGGCATCGCCTTGCTTGGCCAGCAGCAGTGGTGGAAAGCGGCAGAGGCCTTTGCCCACACCACGCAGCTTAACCCCTCCTATCCCGATGGTTACACTAATCAGGCGATCGCGGAGTATTCAAAATGGATTGAGGCGCGCAAAGAGAATCCTGATGGTCCAGGCGTCTTCTCCGTGGACAATGCCAATGCGCCACCAGACAAGTTTGACGCCGCGCTCGGTCTGTTGGGCAAAGCATTGCAGATTTCTCCTCACAACGCCCGCGCTTCTTTCTACAAAGGAGTCATCCTGCGCCTGCAGAACCGGCTGGAAGAAGCTGAAGCCATTCAATATTTGCGCGACTCTCTCCGGGAATATCCGAATTTCCGGCAGGGACATCAAGAGCTGGGATATGTGTTCTATCTGAAGAAGGATTTTGCTCGCGCGGTCGATGAATTTGAAGCAGTCAAGCGGATCAACCCCGACGACCTGACCGCCTGTTATTACCTTTCCATCAGCTATGCGCGTCTAGGCAAACCAGATCAGGCCCAAGAAAACGCCAACCTCTATGCCATCCACCGGGACGATCCCAACAATTTCGGCTTGAATCTCGACTTTGTGAAGAGCCATGGGGCTGAGGGACGGGAGCTTACACCCTACCATGTGCATTTCTAATTTCTAATATTTCTAATTTCCAATTTTGAAAACCAAAACCTTACCACCGATAATTCTTTGCGTTTTCTCTGCGCTCTCTGCATTGACCAGTGCCTCGAAATCGCGTTTTTTCTCGCAAATTTAGATCGGCCTCAGCTACCCAAATTCCTCTCTGCGGTTTCTGCGTGCTCTGAGGTGTAATTCGTGTTTATTCGCGTTGTATTCGCGGCTATATATAAATGGTTTTCGATCAGCGTTAATCAGCGTGAATCAGTGGTAGGAACGGCCAAGACAGCCCTTGAATGACAAGGAGGGAAAATCAGGCGTTGCAAAGATTGCAACGCCTGGTATTGATCGAATTGAAGTAGAACGGGGTGCGACGAGGAACCCGGTTAGAAGCCCAAGCCGAAGTGAGTTGCGAATGTAACGGCGTTGGTGGCGGGGCCTCCGGTGGGTCGGCTGAACTTCACGGGGAGATCAGCTTCAATGAAGTAGGCTTTGAAGAAGTGGCTTTGGTCCTTGAACTTCCAGGCCTTGTTGACCAGAGGAATAAATCCCACAGTCGGGGAATTCACATCGAAGGCTGCCCTCAAGCCAACTGAGACGCCATGTTCGACGCTCCACACCAGGCCTGGGTCAATTGTCAACGTGACAGAATGCGGATTGGTATTAAAACTTGGAACCATTTCAAGATCGAGGGCCATGCGGCCTTTTCCTTTGAATGTGACCCCCAGGGGGAAGCCGATTCCAAAGTTGTCAGCAATACTTGTTGTCTGGCCATTGGCATGAGTGACCCAAGGGATTACAAAGCCGACGTGGCCGCCAACGGTGATTCCATCTTGAGCAGCAGCCATCGGTGCAGCGGCTACGAACAACAGGGCGACTGCAGCAATGAGAATTAGTTGCTTAAAAGCAGTATGTCCTTTTTTTAGAGTGTCGAATTTCATGTTCTTCCTTGTAATGCATCTCCTGTTTTTATTTTTTTGATTGGAAATAGCGACTCACCGCTGGAAATATGGCTGAATCGCGTCTTGAACCCGGAACCAAGGCGCTCTTGAGAGCGGAGTTCGGGTCAGGAAGGAGCGCGCTGGTAGAGAAGCCGGTTCCTCGCTTCAATCCAATCACGCGTTACAACTTTGTTAAAACCGCGTTAATTAGTCTAAATCAGAGCGGCCCGTTCGCAACGCCGGAGCCGGAATAATTTTCATCAACAGGGCTTAACTCCTTTTTGCTCTTGACATTACAGTGGTTCAGCGTAACCTATGTGCCAATTCAAAGTGCTTGCTCATTGGGATTCGTCGGCGGACTTGAGCTGGTTCTCACCTGCTCCCGACCGCGCGCCGCCAATACTGGCAATGCATAGATGAAATACGCCTGATTCAAGAACAAGCAGAGAGGGTAATTCTATGGTTTCCATTTCGACTCGTATCTGGGCAGGAGTTTTATCGGTAGCGCTTCTGTCCCTGACGGCAGTGGCAGGTGATAAAGATGCCAATGCTCCGACGAACAAAACAGCAGCCACGGGAACAGCGACCACAACGGCAACGCCGGCAGCCAATACGGCTCCGGCGGCGGGACTAGGCGCAACTACCGATCCTTTATTGCGGCTGCTCGTCAACAAAGGGATTCTGAGCGCGATCGAGGCAAACAGCCTTATGAGCGCTCCAGCAAATCAGATGCAGGGTCGTCTTCTCCTGCTTCTCAAGGACAAAGGAGTTCTCTCGGCAGAAGAACTTGGCAGCTTGAATAGCGCGCCCGCAGCGACAGCCAATAATGCCCAACCTGCCGCAACCTCCGCAGCAGTTGCCAATGCAAGCGTGGCGACCGTAGATCCCCCACAACCACCGCAGACTGCTCCCAGCGGCCCAGTCCCGGCTATCGCTCCGATTCGCGTGTTGGCCGTGGATCCGCCGAAGAGGGAAGGTGTCATTCCTGTTATCTCGATCGGCAAAAACATTCACTTGCAACCCTACGGTTTCGTCAAAGTTAGCGCGGTGTACGACACCAGTTCACCATACGGAAACGACTTTCCGCTGCCGGGTTTCAACCCCATCACCAACGGCCCTGATACGCTTTCCGAGTTTCACTTGAAAGACCGTGCCACCCGTCTCGGCACCAGTTTCGAGTGGCTGGATATATCCCCCAACATCGTCCTCACCGGCAAAGTTGAACTGGACATGGAAGGCAACTTTGAGCGTGCCAACAACCGCAACATCAGTTCCGTCCGGTCCAATATGCCATCGCTGCGCCTGGCTTACGGACGGGTTGACTGGCACACCTCCGACGCTACCACTTTCCACCTTCTCGCCGGACAGGACTGGACTCCATTTGGTTCTTCTACTCTCCCCAATCTGTTCGAACAAACCGGCCTGGGCGTAGGATTCGGCACGCTCTATGAGCGCGATCCGCAGATCCGCGTCGGTTTTAATCACAAGCTTGGCGGCGGCCGAAATTTTGCGCTTGAGCCGGAAGTCGCTATGGTATTTCCCGCTTACGGCAATCTGCCTGCCGATTTGACGGTTCAATCTGGACCACTCGCTGGAACGCCTGTTCCGGGCAATGAAGGGGTAGCAAACCAGCTTGGGTATGGTGAACGGCAAGGCGCGGATTCCTCGCGGCCGGAAATTCAAGCCCGCCTGGTCGCTCAATTCCAATTGGACAAGGCCCCAGGAGTGGCCCCCGCACAGATTATCGTGAGCGGCGTGAATAGCTCACGAAACGCTGTGGTGCTGGCCAATCAGGTACCCGCGGCATTCCAGGCAGCTTTTCCCAGGGGCGCCAGGATAGGCAGCAAGCGTAATGCCTGGACTGGAGAAATCCAGCTTCCCACCCGCTGGTTTACCCTGATCGCCAAGTACTATAACGGCACTGACCTGCGGTATTATTTCGCCGGCCAGATTTTCGCTGAGTTTAACGACACCACCGGCCTGATCAACACAGCCACAGCCCAAACCATTGATGGTGCTTCCACCCTGGTCTTTGGATGCCGTGGTGGAGTCGGTGCGGCCTGCACCGGCGGTTCGCTGGTGGTCGCAAACCAATTGCCTGCGCGTTCTCAGGGCGGATTCGTCAACCTCGGCCTGCCGCTCTCGCGCTGGGCCAATGCTGACCCATCCGGACGCAACGCCGGTTGGTCCATGTATCTGCACTACGGCTACGACCAAGTCCTGGCCCGCGACGTTCGCCGGCTGGGAGGTGGACGCGAAAAAGGTGACTTGGCTGCCGGCACCATCCAATACAAGTTGAATAATTACCTGACGTTTATCGTAGAAGAGTCGTTGTATCGCACCCGCGCTATACCGCTCACGGCAACTGGCCTCTTCCCGGCATTTGCCGGACGGCCTATGAGAGAGTGGAAAGACTTCCGTTCGGAGATCGGGCCGGTCTTTACCTTCTAATCGAATCTCAACTCGATTCCATCTAAACAAAAGGAGCTGGGCTATAGGCTCAGCTCCTTTTTGAATCATGGGCTGGTTATCTTCCATCTTGCGGGCACTTGCGCCGATTGCTGTCGAGCACGGCAGCCAGGTGCTGCGCGATTCTCTCAAAGCGCGCTCTGCGCAGAGTCCGGCACAACTGCAACCGCCACCCGTACCTGACGTGACTCAGCAGCTTGCCGCAGATGTCGAGCGGCTCAAGGCATATTCGCTCGAATTAAGGTCAGAGATTGAAACGCTGAATAACGCTCTCACCGCACGCGAGGAGCGGCTACGCAAGTGGCTGCTGGCGTTGCTCATTTGGAATGCTGTGATAACGGCAGGACTTGTAGTGCTGGCGGTCGTAGCGTTGCGCCGCTGAGAACCAGAAGCCAAAACCTACACAGCTTTCAATTTCCGTACTGGATCAGCGGCGGTCGTGGTCTCTGCCATGATCCCGGTCACGGTCATGGCCGCATCGATCGCGTGCCTCTTCCAATTGCCGGCGGCGGTCTTGCGCCTGCCTGCTGTGGTCTCCGTGCTTCCGCTCAGCATCGTGAAGGTTCTTTTCCGCTTTACGAACTTGCTTTTCGCATCTGTCGTCACGATCCCTGGCTTGGGCCGGAGCAGCGCTACCCAGAAACAGAGCGCCGATGAGCACGGTTGCAGATATGCTAATTTTTCCGAAATAATTCGCCACGATCCCTCCTTGGATTTGGATACTTATCAATGGCCATATTGTATCGCCATAGTCCTGGAACAACGAAAGAATCGACATCCCGGAACTAAAGTGCCGGGTCTTGAAGTTTTTGGTTCATGTTGTATGATTGGCTCTTGCATTACGATGAATTGGGCGCCGCCAAACCGCGATAGCAGGGCGAGCACAATCTTTGTGCTTTTCCTCATTGTGTCGCTGCTATTGTTTGCGGTCTATCTGAAAGCCAAGCCTGACATTATCAAATCGTCTTCTGACCATGTCTCTTCCCACGTGAAGATCTGGGTTGATCCCAATCAATCTCTCGATTCAAAACCCAAGATTCTATTGTTTTGTTCTATCATCATTTTATTTTCCGCGCTTTTTATAAAACCTCACGCCAGCAGCCTTCTCAGCCTGATATTGATGCGGGAAGCTGTTCCGGCGAATTTGTTTTTCGTTTCCAGGCGCTGGTCTCGTCCTCCTCCCGCACTTTAGATCTGGTGTAGTGTCCTGGCACGCCTGACTTTCTGTCCTCGGTGAATTCGTATATTGGCTATTCCCGAACTTCACGCTAGACAGGGCGTGATTTTATGAGCCCCATATTGGGGAGCAGGGCTGTTTCGAGTGGAACTCGGGTTCGAACAATGGATTGAGAGAGAAGGACATTTATGCAGTTGAGGAAGCGTGTATTGCTGATCTTGGCTGGGATCATCATTTGCGCAGCCATTGGGAGCGTGGTTACACGGAGAGTAGTCGCCAACGCTACCAAAGCTGTGGCTGCCCCAACTCTTCCGCGCGCGGCTATTGCGGTTGTAAAGCGCGCCGCCATTTCCAACAGTTTCACCGCCGCCGGAGAATTCCTGTCTTACCAGGAAGTCGAGCTTCACGCCAAAGTTGCCGGATACATTCGAAAGATCAATGTCGATATCGGAGACCGAGTTCGAAGCGGTGAGATATTGGCCGTGCTTGAGGTTCCCGAGCTCAACGCTCAAGTGATGGGCGCGAATGCGGGGGTAGGCCACAGCCGGGAAGAGATCAGCCGGGCACAAAACGAAGTGCGTAGGGCCGAGGCGGACCATGTTGCTCTGCATATAGCCTCTGAGAGGTTGCAGCAAGTATCCAAAACCCGTCCCGGCTTGGTTGCGCAGCAGGAACTCGACAACGCAATGGCCAAAGACAGGGCGTCCGAAGCACAGATTGAGGCAGCGAAGTCGGCCCTCGCCGCTGCCCAGCAGCAACTGGCTGGATCACAGGCCACTCACGCCCAGGTGTCTGCGATGGAGGAATACTCGCGGATTGTGGCGCCTTTTGGCGGCATCGTCACGTGGCGCTATGCAGACACGGGCGCGCTGATTCAAGCGGGTACCGCCAATAGTAATTCCATGCCGGTGGTGAAGGTGGCACAGATCAATATATTGCGGTTGCGGATTCCAGTGCCCGAATCGGTCGGCGGCAAAGTGAAGGTTGGTACGATGGCGAACGTCCACGTACAAGCGACAGGAGAGCGATTCGAGGCAAAAGTAGCCCGGCTTACCAACTCCTTTGACCGCGCCACGCGTACGATGCAGGTTGAAGTGGACGTTCCCAATGAAAAAAATAAGTTGTCTCCGGGCATGTACGCCGATGTCACGTTGGTGGTGGAGAATCGCCCCGATGCGCTGACTGTACCGGTGATGGCGCTCAATCGCGCCAATGACAGGATAACGGTGCTGGCTTTGGACCAGGAGAACCGGATCGGTGTTCGTGAGATTCGCACAGGCATTGAAGATCCAAACAGTGTTGAGGTGCTTGCGGGTTTAAGGCCAGGGGACCGGGTTATTGTCGGCAATTTGGGAACTTACCAGCCAGGGCAACTTATCGATCCAAAACCAAGCAGTATGGAGCCTGCCACAACTAAGGTTGGGGGTGAGCAGTAATGTCTGGTTTTGCGATCAAGTATCCCTTCTTCATCATCATGGCGTGCCTGGTCATTTTGGTGGTTGGCGTAACCACGGTGGCGCGCATGCCCGTAGATTTGTTCCCTGACATCAATATTCCGGTGGTGGTGGTGGCAACCTTCTACTCTGGAATGCCTCCAGAGCAGATCGAAGCCGACATTACAGGGCGATTCGAGCGATTCTTTACCTTGGGCAGCGGCATCGATC
>DASZFK010000465.1:0-7845 GCA_035939855.1 Candidatus Angelobacter sp. | reverse complement strand
ACGAGGCACTGATGGGAGCCACGAGCACTCTATTGGCGCACGTATCAGGCCGGGAGCGAGTTTTGTTTGAACGATCTGTCTTTGCTGCGCAGTGGGGACAGAATGAAACAGGAACAGGTTCGGCAAATTCAGTTTATATTACTGAGGCATATGTAAATTTTGGTTATGCCGGAGTGGTTATATTTTCTTTAATGATTGGATCCATCCTTCGCTTGTTCGCAAAATCCCGCGATCCAGCATTCCAATCGTTGTGGATCCTATTTTGCCTTAACATTTACTTTGCCGGTTTGATCGGGACGCTTTTCAGCAACGGCTTCGTGTTGCTTTTATTTTTTTCTGTCTTTATAAAACTCAGGGCAGCAGCGTTGACGAGGCCAAAACAGAATGTCATATTTAATTATGCGTGAATCAAATTTATGAGCAAAGAAAAAGTATTGGTCACGGGCGGCGCGGGATTCATTGGTTCTCATCTTGTCCGCAGTCTGCTAACGAAAGGTTATGCGGTCCGCGTCTTGGATTCACTTTCATCCCAGATCCACGGGGCCGTTCCACGTGATCTCGACTGGCTGGTCAATCGGGAGATAGAATTTGTTCGCGGATCAGTGGAGTCTCGTTCCGACTGGCTGTTAGCCTTGGAGGGTATCGATTATGTGGTCCATCTCGCGGCCGAGACAGGCACTGGGCAGTCGATGTACGAAGTCGAGAGATATTGCGCCACCAACTGCCTGGGTACGGCGTTGTTAATTGACGGGTTAAGGGCGATGCCGAAGCAAACTGTAAAACGTGTAATCTTGGCCTCGAGCCGGTCTGTTTATGGCGAAGGTACTTACCGTTGCCAACCCTGCCGATCCGGCCGAGTGAATCCCCCTGCAAGAGCCGTGGAGCGGTTACGCAGCCAGCAATGGGAACCGCAATGTCTGGAGTGCGGCGGCGATCTTGTAGCCATGCCAACCATGGAAAGCGATCCCGTCCAACCGGCTTCGATTTACGCGGCCACCAAATACGCCCAAGAAGATCTGGTGCGGATCGGTTGTGGCTCAATGGGCCTTGGTTATGTCATTTTTCGTTTTCAGAATGTATACGGAGAAGGACAGTCACTCCATAATCCATATACAGGTATTCTTTCGATTTTTTCGACACGTATCCGGAGAGGATTGGAGTTGCCCATTTTTGAAGACGGGCTTGAGAGCCGCGATTTTGTGCATGTCGATGACGTGGTTGAGGCGGTTACCGGCGGTCTTGCTTCTGAACTTTCTGCCAACGAGGTCTTCAATGTCGGCAGCGGTAGTGCTACGAGCGTCAAACAGTTGGCGGAGGAACTGTCGCGTGCGTTTGGCCGTGAGCCTCGTCTGGTCGTGACCGGCCAGTTCCGCATTGGGGATATTCGTCATAATGTCGCTGATATGACAAAGATAAGAGCGCGATTTGCCTTCGCTCCCAGTATTTCGCTCAAAGCGGGTTTACGCAGATTCACCGCTTGGGTCGAGTCGCAGCCGTTGCCAGAAGATCGTCTCGACCAAGCCAATCAGGAATTGAAAGAACGCAAACTAATGGGCTAACTCCCGGGAAACTGACCATGCGCGATCCTGATTTCCGGCTGATGGACTTTCTGGCGGCAGATCTTCGGCGCTACCGCATCATCATCCTTGGCCAGTTGGGACAGGTATCCTGGTGGCAGTTGCTACCCAGTATATTCTCGCCCCGGTTTGCCGCTGTGCTGCTTTGCCGCCTTGCTTACTGGTTTCATTGCCATCGTCTCGGGCTCCTGGCCAAGGTTCTTTCGCTCGTCAACTTCACCGTGTTTGGCATCGAAGTCGCCGTGCGTTGTCGGATCGGCAAAGGGTTGGTTCTGCCGCATACGCAAGGCACCGTCATCGGTGCGGCCAGCATCGGAGAAGATGCCACCATCTTCCAAGGAGTGACTCTAGGGGCAAAAGAACTCGACATAGACTATCGGGACAATTGTCGCCCCACTGTGGGTGATGGCGTGTTGATCGGGGCCGGAGCGAAGATTCTTGGTGGCGTGAGCATTGGACACCGGGTCCGTATCGGTGCGAATGCGGTTGTTTTGGAGTCGTTACCGGATGGCGTTTTGGCGGCAGGTGTGCCGGCCAAGATTGTGTCCAACGGTAGGAATAACCCAAAATGACTGCATTTATCGGCCGGCGAATCCTATTCATTGCACCGCGATTTTTCGGCTACGAGCGCGATATAGTGAATGAACTCAGGCGTCGTGGAGCAGCGGTAGACATACTTCCTGACCGCCCTTTTGATACGCCTTTTATGAAGGCCGTGACCCGGTTTAGTCGAAAATGGGTAATCCCGGCTGCCGACCGGTTCTATCGCAGGGAATTGGAGCGCTTGGGGCGGAGCTCATATGATCTGATCTTTGTCGTTAACGGACAGACCTTATCCGGAAAGACGTTGGGCTTGTTGCGCTCCTCTTTTCAACGGGCTAAGTTCATTCTCTACGTGTGGGATTCGTTCGACAACCGGAGATCAATCGTCGATAATCTGAGATACTTTGACGATTGCTATTCTTTCGATCGAGCGGGGGCAGAAAATTATGGATTGAAGTTTCGGCCGTTGTTTTTCTCTCCCGGGTTTGAGCAGCAAGCGGGCGAGGACTACGACTATGACCTGAGCTTCATTGGGACCGCGCACACGGACAGATATGAGATCATTTCCCGTGTGGCCGGCTTACTCAAGCCACACCATCGCTTCTACAGGTACCTTTATCTGCAAGCACCTTGGGTCTATTATGCGTTTTGGATAACAAATGCCTCGTTTCATCAGGCGAAGATCGGGGATTTCCATTTCAATCCTCTTGCCAGCAGTGAAGTGCAGCGGGTGTTTTTTGCGTCTCGAGCCATACTGGACATCGAGCACCCCAAGCAAACCGGCCTGACGATCAGGACGCTTGAAACCTTGGGGGCATCTCGAAAGCTTATCACAACGAATATCCGGGTGCGCGAATACGATTTCTTCACTCCAGGCAATATTTGCGTGATCGATCGTCGATCCCCCATAATTCCATCAGCATTTTTAGAGACTGCTTACCAGCCAATTGATCCGAAACTTTACAGGAAATACAGCTTGGCAGGCTGGCTAGACGAGATATTGAGTGGCTGGACAAACAAATAGAAACCTGTGATTCTTTGGAGCTTACCGGTGTCGGTTGATGCATGGACCAAGTATTTTGGCGGTATGCATCTCGGCGGAATCACTGATAAAAGTGTCGAGAATATCTGAATTGAAATGGTATTGGTCCTTACAGTAACACAAATGGCATATATAGCCTTGGGCTCGGCCTTACTGTCATGGGTGCTGGTCGGCTTCATAATCAAAAAGGCTCCGGTGATCGGACTCATGGATCGGCCGAATGACCGCAGTTTGCATACGCAGACGACACCCCGCGGAGGAGGGTTGGGCTTTATCCTCACATGGCTTTTCGGCTGCATTGTTTGGTGGTGTTCACGGGGAAGAGGAGGCCTTCCGTGGGGCTCGCTCACCGTGTTCGTGGCGGCCGTGATGATCATTGCTATCATCAGTCTCTGGGACGATTTTCGTTCAATTGGCGTGGGAATTCGTCTGGCCGTTCATCTTGTCTGTGCCACAGTGGCGATCGCTGGATTCAGCTATTTTCGGACGGTCAACGTTGGTTTTATCGTTCCCTTGGGCTGGGCAGGCATGCTGGTCACAGCAATCTGGATGGTCGGGCTTACCAATGTGTTTAACTTCATGGACGGAGTTGACGGTATTGCTGGGATTCAAGGATTGGTGGCAGGGCTGGCGTGGTCCATTGCCGGCGGATATTTTCATTTGCCGACCGTTGCCGTTTTGGGAGCTCTTTTGGCGGGTGGCTGTGCGGGATTCCTGATCCGCAATTGGTCGCCGGCCAGGATATTCATGGGCGATGTCGGCAGTGCCTTTCTTGGTTTTTGCTTCAGCGCGCTGCCATTGATTATGTTAATCGAAATCAATGGCCGGGCGGACGCCTATATGGTCGCGAGCGTGCCCGGTTTTGCGCTGATGGTGGTATGGCCTTTTGTGGCCGACGGCATGTTAACATTTTTCCGCCGATTGTTGAATCGTGAGCCAGTGTGGAAATCCCATCGTGGCCACCTCTATCAACGCCTTGTTCAGGCCGGGCTGAGCCATTCAACGGTCGCTTCATATTATGGATTATGGGCCGCAATGTGCTCGGTGGCTGGCTTTTTCTATTTGACAGAAGGATTTGGGCGTTGGACGTGGTGCATTGCCCTTTTATTTTTATGTGTCACATGGGCGACTACCCTGCATCTTGAGCGACGAAAGAAGACGGCGAATCCGTGATCTTGTTCATAAGCCCTTTACCGTGAAAAAAATCTTGATGCAATTGTCGAAGGAGGTTTTCAGTTACCGGCTCCTGGTAACATTGGTAATCTATGCCGGAATAATCGTAGCCTGTTTCTACATTTCATACGAAGTGCGTTTCGATTTCTCTGTCCTTCCAGAATATCAAGAGGATCGGTTGCGGATATTGTGGGTTGTACTGGGGGTCAAACTTGTGTGTTTGGTTCTATTCGGCCAGTTTGGCAGTATGCTAACCTATTTTAGCATTCCCGATTTTTTCCGATTGGGATGGGCCTTATTGCTTTCTGCCGTATTGATGATATTTCTACGTATACTTGGACACGGAGAATACATTCTTCCGCGTGGCATGCTTCTGATCGATCTGCTGTTAAGCGGAGCTGCATTCTGTGGCTTTCGCATGGCTTTGAGGCTTTATCGGGAGAGAATTACATTGGGTCGGCGCTTTGCCAGTACACGTGTTGAACGCATTGCAATTGTCGGTGCCGGGGACGCAGGAGCCTCCTTGGCCAGTGATCTTATCAACACGCCAGGTCGCGGGTTCAAACCCGTCGTTTTCCTCGACGATGATCGCTCGAAGTATGGCAAGCATGTGCATGGTGTTCCCATCGCAGGTCCTGCCGAAAAGTTGCTGGAATTGCGGCAGGCCTCTGGCGTCAACCATGTGATCATTGCCATGCCTTCGGCTCCGGCAAAGCGGATACGCGAGATCGTATTTTTTTTGGTGCAGAAAGGCTATAAGGTTGAAACCATGCCTGCGCTGGAAGAGCTGGCTTCGGGTCGCGCGCGGATCTCACGCATCCGTCCTGTGGAGTTAGAAGATCTGTTGGGACGCGAGGAGATCTCGCTCGACTCGGCGGCGATTCGCAAATTTATCGAGGGTCGCGTGGTCATGGTGACGGGTGCCGGGGGCAGCATAGGTGGCGAATTGTGCCGACAAATTGCTCATTACAATCCCTCCAGGCTGCTGATGCTGGACCAGTCAGAGCCTAGCTTGTTTATGATCGAGCAGGAAATGATCGAGGCGGGCATGGGGGCGTTGGTTCAGCCGTTGGTGGCGGATATATTGGACCAGCAGCGTATGCCATACCTTTTAAAGCGGTTCAAACCCGAGGTTATATTTCATGCCGCGGCCCACAAGCATGTGTACCTCATGGAGCGCCAGCCGGCCGAGGCGATCCACAATAACAGCATCGGCACGCGGTTGCTGGCGCAAATGGCTGCGGAGCACGGCGTGGCGGCATTCGTGATGATATCCACCGATAAGGCGATCAACCCAACGAGTGTAATGGGAGCCAGCAAACGGCTGGCGGAAATTTACCTGCAGGCGTTGCAAGCCAACAATCATACGGCGACGAAGTTCATCACCGTGCGGTTCGGAAACGTGCTCGGCTCATCCGGCAGTGTGATACCGATTTTCAAAAAGCAAATCGCGGCTGGTGGGCCGGTCACGGTGACCCACGTCGACGTAACCCGCTATTTCATGACCATTCCTGAGGCGGCAGGATTGGTCATGAAGGCAAGCGTGCTGGGTAAGGGCGGAGAAATCTTTGTCCTCGATATGGGTCAACCGGTGAAAATCGTCGATCTGGCCCGGCAAATGATTGAACTGAGCGGGTTCACGGTAGGGAAAGACATCGAAATCAAATTCATCGGGTTGAAGCCCGGCGAAAAGCTGTACGAAGAGTTGCAGCATCTCGATGAGCACCATCTGCAGACCGAGCATCCCCGCATCATGCGCTTTGTGCCCAATAATGATGCGCGGGAGGGCAGTGCGCTTGCGATTTCTGAAATTGAGGGCGCGTTGTATAGGGTAAGCAACAATGAGCTGAAGGCATTGCTCAAAAAGGTGATATCGGAGTACACGCCATTTTTTGACTGAGGGAGGGCAGCGAAACAAAGGTGGAGTCGGAAAATTAGGAAATAAATGCCGGCCGGACCATCTGTATCGACCGGCACTTTCTATTTTCCAGATGGAGAAGATATTTTTTCCAGCCAATAGAGGGTGGCACTGGAATCTTGAAGTTTTATCCCGCCAATTTTGAGAACTTTGGCTTCAATTTCCGGGCCGGCCGCATAATCCGAAGCCACCTGCTGGGAAGGCCAATGGCCGGACAGCTGGCCAGCGAGAGAAACAGATGTATATAATGATAGGGCGGGAGGGATACACAGACGGCTGGCACGGTTTTGAGGGTCAGCGATCGAGCCGATGACGTAATCCGCTGAATTGGCAATGGGCGTGCCGATTGCTCGATTGGCAAAAGAGATTGTTTTGATGCCTGTGGATTGAAGAACTGCACTGATGGAGCACGTAGCCAGCAGAGGGGAAGTGGGCTCCAGGATAAAAGATCGGGTCTTCAAGTCCGCCATCAAAGATTCCATTCGCAGATCGGCGGGCGTTTGGGCGAGTGAATGCCAGAAACGATGATAACTGGGTCTGTTCGGCGAAATTGCAGTCAGGGCGCCGAAGGCCAAGAGAGAAGAGGTAAGAACGAAAGAGGGCACCAGCGAAGGCCCAAGTTTCCTTTTGACCCAACCTTCGAGACTGGAGCCAAGACAAACCATCGCGAGTCCAACGGGGATCGCGAAAAACATGCGCTGAAAAGTGACGATAAGTATAGGGTTGTCATGTCGTGCAAGAAGCCCCGCGAAGGGGATGGCCACGCAAGGCAGCGATAGGGCAATGACTGGCATGACGGTCAACCACCCGACGGGATGATTCCGGCGGAGCAGTAGCAGGCCAGCGGCGAAGTTGACCAGACCGACCACTCCGACGATTTGCAGCATCCGGTCGCCAGCGGGCGAGCTGAGCGAGAAAATATTGAAGCCGTACCAGGCGTTCAGATAGCCCTGCGGGCGGTACATCTGATCGATCGCGGGATGGCGAGGATACCAACGAATCGTCGCAAGACTAAGGAGAATGGCCGCAGCGAGCAGAATCCAGCCTGTCGATCGTTTCCATGCCATCAACCGCCACGTTGCCACGGCGGCAAGCCCGAGAGCGGCTATGCCGATACCTTGGCCGTGATTGAAGGCGATGAATAGGGCGAGACTGAGGCCAGAGGCCAGAGGCCAAAGAACATCCTCCTTCGCCAATGCTATGGAGGACAGGGAGGCCATGCACGGAAAAGCGGAAAGCGGAAATCGAAAGTTGGTCTTTGGTCTCGAGTTTTCCGATTTTCCGATTTTCTGACTTTCCGATTTTCGGCTCATGACTTCGATCCCCAGCCGGGTGAGGGCGACGGCGCCGAGCTGGGCGTAAATGCTGCTGGAAATTCCATAATATCGGTAGAACGAGAAAACATTATTACCAAACAGTAGAGCTTGCAGGATAACAAAAACCAGGCTGGCTCGTTCACCGAGTCCAACCGCGCGGGCGAGTCGATAATATTGCCAGCAAAGCAGCAGGAAGATGCCGGTATAATAAAAATCCAGCCAGAAGAGTTGTTGGAGTCCGAAGGTCCGGCCGAGCAGGCTGTAGGCAAGGAAGTA
>DASZFK010000464.1:0-28970 GCA_035939855.1 Candidatus Angelobacter sp. | reverse complement strand
CATCAAGAATATGAAATGCCCGCAAGTTATGGCGCGCTCGATTATGTGTGCCTCCTGGAGCCTGTAAAAAGGGACAAGCTATTATCGGAACAAGAGCTTCGAGAGATCATAGCCCTGGGCAGAGAGTACAAGCCGGAGCGGGCCAGGGTCGGAAACTTGAGCTACAGCGACCACCGTAAAGTCATAAGGAGACACATGGAGTTGAATGAGCGGACGCAGCAGTTTCACGCTCAAATGTACGCTCTTGTCCAGGAAATGAACGAAAAGTATTTCAGGTTTGAAATCACGGGAATGCTGCCCCCGGATTACATGATGTACGGACCGGAGTTCGGCCATTTCGGATGGCACAGTGATTTTGTCTACCAGTCGCCCGATGTGGTTCGTAAGCTGAGCCTGGTTATCCAGTTGAGCGATGAGAAAGAATACGAGGGAGGTGAGCTGCAGGTGTATTTGGAAAAACCAAAAGCTCAGCCCAAAGAACGTGGTTCGGTGATCGCCTTTCCAGCGTTTTTGCAACATCAGGTCACTCCGGTAACGCGTGGCGTTCGGCAATCGCTCGTCATATTTTCCACAGGGCCGATGTTTCGCTAGCAGGTACTAATGTGGCCAAAAAGGGCAACTGAACTTAACTTGGAAGAAAAACTAGAGAACTTGTTTGACAATGGAAAATCGCCATGGCTATAATCCAGCAGTCTCCCCTAACTTGATGGGGATCATTAGGCTTTGTTGCGCCAATCCATTCGCTTCATGTGGGCTCAACCAGCTCCCATGAAGGGTTCACGGAAACAGGAGTCTCCAACTCCATAGCGGGCCACGTGGTCGAAAGGGAAGCACAAGTGAACAGCGCATCCGTCGAAGTCCTTCCTATTCTTAACAATCAGGAACAATCATCATCGGGAAAATGTGGATGTGGAACAGGTCCTACTCCTGAACAGGCTTACAAACTGAGCGAACTTCAGAAAGAGCTGCAAAATGTGCTCGACACCACGCGGACGGGACCTGCATTCACGCCTGTGGCGTTGAACCAGCCTCCAGTGGAGGCCAATAGCAATTCAGCCGTTTTTTCGATGCACAATCCGGTGCCTCTGGTTTCACAGATCGTCCACCGCGACGTGGACGGCAAACACATGTGGCTTGGAGTGTTGGAAGCGGCCATCATGGTGCTGAATGATGAACAGCACCAGATTATGGAGAGTCTTGTAGCGGGGAAACCTCCTTTGGTGGTTGCCCGGGAGATAGCGGGAGGTGGTCCGCCGGCGTGGGACCGGGTGTCTACGGTCATTGGGAAGATGGCCCGCTCAGGATTTGTCTCTGGTATTCGGGGATATGTGGAAGAAAGGCCAGCTACTCCGGAGAGGTTTTCACGTTTTCACTTGACGAAGGCCTGCCAGCTTGAATGCATCCATTGTTATGCAGATTCGAGCCCACATGTGGACAGATCGAACGAACTTCCTACCGAAAGGTGGCAGAAACTGGCGATTGATTTCGGCGCCAATGGCGGAGAGAGCATATTGTTCACTGGTGGCGAGGCCCTGATGCATAAAGGCTGTCTGGAGATCATGGCTACGGTGAAAAATGCCGGGATGAAAGTCACCCTTTTCAGCAATGGAATCCTGATCCCGAAATTCGCAAAAGAAATTCATCCATTGGTTGATTCTGTGCAGATCAGCCTGGACGGGCCTGATGCCGCGTCCAATGACCTGATCCGTGGGACCAATACCTACAAGAAAATCATCAAGGCCATCGATATTCTGGTTGCACAGGGCACTCCCACGCGCATTGGCATGTCGGTCATGCTTCAGAATTGGGAATCCTGGAAAGTAGGGTTCCTGGATTTTGCTGCGCGTTACGCAAATACCTCGGTGGAATTCCGGCTTTCGTTTGGGCTTACGCATTATGGAAGAGCCGAAGGATTGGCGCCGATTTCAGTCAAGGACGTGCAGCCGATAGCGGCAAAGTTCATGGAGCAGATGAACGGCACGACAGGCCCCAAGATCACCCGCATCACCAAGGGATGCGGCTATTGCGAACAACTGGTCGTAGGGCCCGATGGCACTGTATATCCATGCCATTTGCTGGATGCTCCCATGTGTAACATCGACGATTACCCTGTTCCGGATCTTATCGGCATTCTGAAACGGACTGCGGGAAAGTTCGATGTCGATCACGTCGAAGGATGTAACCGGTGCGAGATTCGGTATCTGTGTGGTGGCACCTGCCGGGTTTTGGACAGCCACCAGACAGGAACTCGTCTGATTACTACCTGCAATGCGGACGAAAAAGGCCGGAAACTTCGTAACCTCGCTCGTACGTATTCGCAGTAGACTATAACGAAAGGAGAAATGGCACTACATGGCAACAATTAGCGTCAACCCTTTGGAAGAAGCCGGCATGACTGCGGAACCCGAAGTAAAAATCGGTCAGCCGTCGGAACTGCCGTCCGCTAATGTCGAGATGATCAGTGAAGATGCATTCAAGATCGAACTGAGCAGCTTGAACAAAGAACCACTGTGGGACCAGTCAGTAGACACCGTTTCCGGCCAAGGGTGCATCTCTTCGCCGGGCGGCCCCAGTTGCTAACCTGCAAACTCAATTAGCAATACAGCCGGGCCGTACTAAATACTCGCAGCCTGACAACGCGAGAATTTAGAGCGGCCTTACTTTTTGCTATATGATTCCCTTCTATTTCCAGTGAATACAATGATTGAATCCGTAAAAATGGCATCTTCGCCAGAGTTGTCGCTCGCCCATCTGGTTGCCCCTCAGTCGGTTTCTCACTTTTTTGAGCATTCCTGGGAAAAAGACTCATGCCTGGGGCAGATCTCTGAGGAATATGCAGAACGCCTCATGCAGCCCCGCGACGTTGAAACTCTGTCCTATTCTCTTTCGGCTTGTGCCCGGGACTGGCTGCGGCTGATAAAAGATGGGCGCGAACTGCCCGAATCCCTCTACAGCACCGGTGAAGCTCTCGTAGACATCGCGAAGGTCAATCACGCCTATCATAGCGGCTACACCATCCAGCTCTCCAAGGTCCACAAGCGATGGCTGCCTGTTTCCAGCATGTGCCGCCACCTGGAACAGGAACTGCTCGCCAATGGTATCGAGCTGAGTGACCGGATCGGAGCGCACATCTACATGACTCCGCCTTCCGCGCAGGGACTGGGCACCCATTTTGACACCCAGGATGTCTTCATCCTACAGCTCGCAGGAGAGAAACGCTGGAAAGTTTGGGAATGGACGGACCGTTATCCGATCGAGCGCAGTCCAAAGCCTCCAACCCTGGAAGAACTGCCTCCCCTCAAATTTGACTTGACGCTGAAAAAAGGTGATGTGCTCTACATTCCAAGAGGAGTGTTTCATGAAGCCTGCACTACCGACCAATTTTCATTGCATTTGTCCCTGAGCATCTACCCCGCGACCTGGATGGACATGCTGCAACTGGCGCTTCGTGAGAGTTCACTGGCGCGCGCGCCAATCACCCAGGGAATAACTTTCACCGGTGAAAAAATCGCGGGAATGCAAACGGCGATTCGTAATTTGCTCAACCAGTTGGAGCAGCCGGATTCCCTGCAGCGCGCGATCAACGGATTGAGGGGCCGAAGTTTGCAGCGGCTGGATCCTCTTCCTGTCGGGGCATTGGAAACGGAGCCGCGAAAAACGGAAATCTCAATCAACACCCGCCTGGGGCGAACTACGGCGCCGTTTGTGCTCTGCCAGGAGAATGAGACTCCCTCTCTCAAATGGCGTGATGGCGTTCTCAAAGGGAACGCGGCCAATATGGCGGCTTTTCAGCAAATTGCTTCCTCGATCGAATTCGACGTAAGCGACATACCTCTTAAGTCTGAGGCGGCGCGTCTCGCGCTGGCGCGTGAGCTGGTGGCTGCCGGTCTCTTCAGCGCGCAAGACAGCGAGATGGAGCATGGTTGATGAATAGCCGCAGGTTTTCGCTTGCGATCGTAAGGATCCTGGTAGTCGTCAGCATAGCTCTGGCAGTCGGTCTTTTCGTGGCCGTCGGGCATGTGCTGGTCACTGCCATTCTCGATCCACTGCCTTTCTCCAATAGTTCTCAGTTACTTGACGTGTGGGAAACCCGGCCCCCCAAAGCGTCGCTCCGTCCCATGACCTATCCGGTCTTTCAGGAGCTTGAGCGTCGCAGCAGCGTCTTCTCTTCGGTCACCGCATTCTGGGGACGCGATTGCATTATCAACGGCAAAGACTCACAACTCTCTCTCCCATGCACGATTGTCTCCGGCAGCTTCTTCGAAACGCTCAAGATCCAACCTGTTCTAGGACGCGCCGTGGTTGCAGCGGACGATAAGCCTTCTGCCGAGCCTGTTGTGGTTCTGAGCTATGGCGAGTGGTCGCGATCCTTTTCCCGGGATAAAAATGTTTTAGGAAAAACGATCTCGATCGATGGTGGCAGCTTCCAGGTCATCGGAGTCATGCCAAAAGACTTTCAGTTCCCTCTTCAGGGAAAGCCTAGCAGCATGTACTTACCTCTGCAGGCAGACTTCAAGGTTTCAGATACCGATCACAAGCTGGCCCTCGATAAGGGGGAACATTTTTTGCGCGTGATTGCGCGCTTGAAACCGGATTCCGGCCAGGGAGCGGCACAGAGCAATCTAACAGCGGTCATGGAAGGCATCACCCATGACCTGGGATATGAACGCGGCATTTCCGCCATTGCATTGCCGATGAAGGATGAAATCGCCAAGGATTCCACCAGGATTGCCCGCGTAGCGGTTTATGGTATCGGTTTCTTTACTGTGAGTGCCTGCCTTACTCTGTTCCTTGTGATGTTTTTGCGGGAGGTACAACGGCGAGACGCTCTGGCGATACGGGTTGTTTTTGGCGCGCGGCGGCGTGATTTTGCCGTGCTCCTGAGTCGTGACTCTATTGTACTGGGAGTTACAGGGAGCTTGCTCGGCCTGGCCCTCGCCTGGGTTTGCATTGAAATCGAGAAAGCAGTTTTCGGTGAGGGGCTGATTCAGAACAGGCTGGGCTTCAAGAGCGTAAGCTTCACCATCATCCTGGGGGTGCTGCTGGCTTCTATTTCCGGAATTATCGGCACGTGGAGGGTGTTGAAGCTCAGCAACCTGAACTCGGCCATGGGGAACAAGACCTCATCATTCGGTCTTGAGAATGTCTGGATGCAGCGAATTGTTACAGGGCTTCAGGTGTGCATCGCCATTACGCTCGTGGCGTTGACGGTTGGTCTTGCAGCGACGAACTTCAAGTTCATCAAGGAGAATCGCGGCTTCGGCAGCCACTCGGTTTACGTCATCAAGATGAAGACCATCGGCAAGGTGCAGCCATCGGCCGAATACGTGCGTTTGCTCGATGCACTGCAAAACATCCCGGGCGTCTCCTCCGGAGCTGTTGTTGCCTTGCCGCCGTTCGAGGGGCTGCGGTACACCATCCGCGGCTTGGGCGATGACCGTAGCCGGGAATTCGGAGCAGCGGCTAACTATGTCAGCCCCGGATACTTCAGCACGTTGCAGGTTCCTTTCGTGGAGGGGCGTGATTTCTCGCCTGCCGATGGAACAACAGGAGAAAATGTGGCCATCATTAGCAAGACCCTTGCCGATACTCTGTGGCCGGGACAGCGGGCCATCGATAAGACTGTCTATACCGGCAAGGGGAACAGCGTGGCCTCCAGAATCATCGGAGTGGCCGGCGACGTGAAAGACGGTACCGAAGTCAGCCTCCAAAATCCGGAGATATATTTTCCCTACACGCAATCTACCTTTGCCATTTTTAACTCAGTCGTGAGAACTACAGGCGAGAATGGAGCCGCTGCGGCAGCGGCTTTTGAAAGACTCAAGGCGCTCCATGATCCTGTCACGCCCATGGAAATTGACGGCATGGATGACCTGATCTCTCAATCCCAGAATGTTCTGCGTGCTGAGATGCTCAGCACCCTTCTGTTTGCTGGTATTTCTGTGATGCTTGCCTCTTGTAGCATTTGCGGCGTGACTTGGCTTGTGCTTGCGATGCGAAGCCGTGAACTTGCGATCCGGGTGGCGTGCGGTGCAACCTCCTCCGCTATCTTTCGTGTATTGCTGAAAACCGAAGGAGTTGTAGTGATGGCAGGGTGCCTTGCCGGGTTGGTCCTCGCCGTCTTCGCGAATCGGTTCGTGAATGGGGCGGTCACAGGATTTGTTCCATGCACATGGTGGCAGTTATCTGCCATTATTGCAGCCTTGGGGGGCCTCTACTCTGTCACGTCGGCGCTGCCAGTTCTCTTCTTCTGCCGGACCTCCGATTTCTGGGTCCCATTGACCTCGCAATAAAGGCGAGGTACGGGAGAAAAAAGCGAGTCATTCATGATGTCTTTGCGTCCAGCCATCGAAAACTGGAAGAACCTGCGGATTCTGGTGGTTGGAGACCTTATTCTTGATCATTATGTGTGGGGCGCCGTTCACAGGGTGTCACCTGAAGCCCCGATTCCCGTGCTCAAGGTCTCAGGAGAAAGCGTCCGCGCCGGAGGGGCTGCTAACGTCGCGCTGAATCTGTCTGAACTTGGAACCTCAGTGGTGATTGCCGGATTTACAGGGAATGATGCGAATGGCGCGCGCCTCCGCGACATCCTGAAAGACGCAAACATTACCGACGGCGCCCTTACGGTTCCAGGGTTGATTACAACCTGCAAGACTCGCGTTATCGGCGGACATCAGCAGATTGTCCGGCTTGACCAGGAACAAATCCATGAGCCTTCTGCTGCACAACTTCAGGAACTCATTCAATTCTGCGCTGCGCAATTGCAGTCGGTTGATGCCCTTGTTATATCCGACTACGCCAAGGGAGTATGCTCCAAAGCGTTTTGTGAAGCCCTGATACAGGCGTCTGTTGCGGCTCAAGTGCCGGTCTTGGTGGATCCAAAAGGTCACGACTTTTCCAAATACCGCCAGGCTACATTACTGTGTCCTAACCTGGCGGAACTGGGGGCGGTTCTGCGCTCCGGAGACATGCCACCCGAAACAATGCTGGAGCGGGGACTGGAGCTGATGCGCACTCTGGAGCTTCAATATCTGGTGGTAAGCATGAGCGAGCACGGTCTGGCTGTGCTGGATGGAAGTTCCATTCTGAAATTTCCAGCGGTGCTGGCCCGCTCTGTATTCGATGTGTCGGGTGCGGGTGATACGGTCATTTCAATGTTGGCTGCTTGTTTTGCCGGAGGTCTCGATATGGCCATCGCGGCCCGGCTTTCCAACGTTGCGGCCGGAATTGTGGTGGGCAAGGTAGGCACGGCGCCGATAACAAAAACCGAGTTACTCGCCGCTCTCCAGGAGACCGAGATGAAGCAGATGTCAGACAAAATAGCTGGTCTTGATACTCTGTCGAGCACGGTCCAGCGATGGAGGGAAAACGGCGACAGCATCATTTTTGCCAATGGATGTTTTGATTTGCTTCACGTTGGTCATTTGAGCCTTTTGGAACAGGCGAAAAACGAAGGTGGACGGCTGATTGTCGCAATCAACAATGATGCTTCAGTCAAGCGGCTGAAAGGCTACACCAGGCCTGTACTGGGCGAGAGAGATCGCGCCCGAATGCTTGCGGCCCTTGAATGTGTAGACGCAGTGCTGATCTTTGAAGAAGACACGCCGCTGGCGGCAATCAAGGCGCTTCAACCCGATGTTCTTGTCAAGGGTGGCGATTACACTGAGGAACAGATCGTAGGGGCCGAGGAAGTAAAATCCTGGAATGGCAGAGTCAAGATCTTTCCGCTGATTCATCATATCAGCACGTCTGAAATCATTTCGCGCGCCATGGCAATGCGGTGACCGCAAGCTATCCTGCGAACTCGTGATTGGCCTCGAGGCCGGCAGGTTGTGGTTTCTCCTGACGCCAGAACTGAAGGGATTGGGTGATCCCTTCTTCGAGAGATGTAAATTCCTCGGCGTAGCCACATTGCCTCAGTTGGTCGATGGGTGCTTCTGTAAAGCTTTGATATTTCTCCCGCAATCCGGGAATGAACGGAATGTATCGGATTTGGCCCTTGCCCATGAGCCGGATCAAGATGCGGGCGGCGTCATTAAAACTGCGGCCGCGTCCGGTGCCCACATTGAAGATGCCACGCGCCGGATGTTCAAGGAAAAACAGGTTCACCTTTACCACGTCTCCAGCGAAAACGAAATCCCGGCGTTGCTCACCTGAGCTGAAGCCGCCTGAGCCTTCAAACAGGCTGGCCAAGGCAGTCTCCTCGATCTGCCTGTAGAACTGGTAAATGGCGGAAGCCATCCTGCCTTTCGATCTTTCGTTAGGACCATATACGTTAAAGTATCGCAGCCCGACAACCGTACTCGTGATGTGTGGCAGCATCGTCTTGACCAAATCGTCCAGGGCTAATTTAGAGCGGGCGTAACTATTCAAGGGCTTTTCATTGGCAGGTGATTCAGAAAAGCTCCCGCTATTCCCATACACAGCAGCGGAAGATGCATATATAAATGGGATTCGTTCTGCCAGGGCAAATTCCAGCAGCAGCTTCGAAAAATGAAAATTATTCCGGAAAAGAAAGGCCTCGTCTTCGTTCAGAGTGTCCGCGCAGGCTCCCTGGTGCAGAATGGCGACTGGCGGGATACGCAGCTTTCCCGACACGAGCAGCTTTTCGAATTGTTCCTTGCTCAGGAAATCCGCAAATGTGCAGCCTTCCAGATTTGAAGTGTGCCGATGAATATCAACCAGAAGCAGGTCAGAGTGACCTTTTGCATTCAGGGCACGGACCAGATTGCTTCCGATAAATCCTGCTGCGCCCGTTACCACCAGCACGGTTTTTATCTGCTCCTCGTACTGAAGACGGCAATTTCGTTCAAAGCGCCCAGGACGTCCTGTTCGGAAATGCTGGTCATGTCTTTTCCGCAGACGTGCTTATGATGGTTGAAACGGAAGCCGGTCCTGGCCGCGTCGCTGGGTCCGAACAGCCCTACTCCCGGTACTCCGTGCAAATCAGCCGAGTGGAGCATGCATGAATCGATGCCAATAAAGAGGTCGGCATGTTCAAGCAATGCCAACGCCGTACAAAGATGCAGGGGATAACAATGAAACACCCGCGTGCGGTGCTGTTTCACCTCAAGATGAAAAGAATTTTTTCCCAGTACAAAGCATACGTAGTCCTGATGCTGTCCTAAGAATTCATCAATCGTGCGGGCGAACCGCTCGGCGATCCATTCTTTGTCCGGCTTGGTCTCTCCATGCGCAACCAGCACTTTGAATTCGTCCGGAACCAGCTTTCTTGTTCTTAGGGCATCCATTCGGTATGTTTCTGGAACGAATGTGCCTCTTACGAAATCCATGATGCGCAGTGACGAATCCAGGGATTGGGGAACATCGAAGAATACATCCGCAAGATGCCGGGAGGGCGCCTGCTGCAATGGAATACTGAAACTGGAACTGAATCCAATGGAAAGATTAGGACGAAGAATTTCACAAAGCCTGTCAATCGCCGGTGAATGCCAGGGAGTGAGGGAAAACACTGCATCGCAGCTCCCAAGCTTTTGGGCCGCCGCCTCCGGGTCAAAACTCCATGGTGTCCAGCGAACCCACTCAGCATCCGGTGTCTGTGTGCTTGCTGGTGGCAGACCAGTTCCATTGGTGGGGGCGCCAGGCAGCACTTGCAGCGTAATCTTTCCCGTCTTGCCGTCATGAGTGTAATAGGTTGTGGTGTCCTCAGTCCTCAACAGAGCGATATCGTTAAAAAACAGCGGCCCGGCCCCACGTACGCACACCACGGTAACGCGATGCGGCCATAGCTTTGCAAGCGCTCGCAAGGCAGGAAGAGACATCAAATGGTCGCCGATTCCCCCGCTGTTATAGATCACCACAGGATGCTCGATGCCCTGGATGAGTGGCGAATTCAGATCAGAATCAGAGGCCGCGTAGGTTCTCATCAGGGATGACTCATGGTTGCCACGTGACATGCGAAAGGACCGTGTGCGCAATGAACTTCAGGGATACCGATACGAAAAAGTGTACTATCTGTTTTCTTCATTGTCACCCGCCGGCTCATTCGGGGCCCTATGCTTTTACGATTCTTACGTGTTGCCACAGGACAGAACAGAAGATAGCCTACTACCATGCATGGAGCTCCCGATACAGAGTTAGAACGGCTGTTAAGCGGTTCCCTGAAACAAAGCGTTAGTGTAAAGCTGCGATTACTCGAACTGCATGCACAGACGATCATTCGATGGGCAAGGTGGATCACAGAATCGATGGTTCAGGGCAATAAGCTCATCGTATTTGGAAACGGCGGAAGTGCTGCGGACGCTCAGCATATCGCCGCGGAATTTCTTGGGCGCTATGACTGCGAAAGGAAGCCCCTGCCGGCCCTGGCGCTTGCAAGCAACAGTAGTGTGCTGACTGCCATCTCCAATGACTTTGGGTTTGAGAATATCTTTGCCCGTCAGTTGGAGGCATTGGGACGCAATGGGGACATCGCTTTGGCCATCAGTACCAGCGGGAATTCCGGCAACGTCATCCTTGGCGCGAAGGCAGCGCGTGAGTGTGGAATGAAGGTCCTGGTGCTTACCGGGGAGCACCCCGGACCACTGGTCACGCACGCCGACTCTGTTTTGGATGTGCCTTCCAATAACGTGGCCAGAATTCAGGAGTGTCATATCACGATTGCGCACCTTTTGTGCGAGCTGGTTGATTCAATTCTGAATTGCGGGTAGGAAAGCTCCCGTTCCGGGACTCATCGCCAGGTGGCGCCTTGATCCATCCACCATTTTCAATGGCCATTCCAGAGGCCGTACAATAGGATGTTGTGAGAGATGTGCGCTATGCGGACTGACCTGCATTGGTTATCTTCAACTGCATCCTGGAATGAGCAACTCGTCAAAGCTTCCCGCAGCAGTCCTTCCTGGGAACAGTTAATTTTTCTTGCCAGGCATAACCTTGATTTTCTTCAGACGAATGCTCTTGACCGCCTGTACCGCAACGTTTTCCATGAGCAGGATTGTCCATCCTCCGCCAAGCCCGTGCGTTTGGCGGTCATCACTTCTTCTACAACCAGTCATCTGTTGGCTGGCATTCGCGTGGGGGCGCTCCGTCGCGGCATCTGGTGTGAAACCCTGGAGGTTGAGTGTGACCGGCAACATCTCGAGGCATCGCTCACTGAACAAAATCTGGCCAGGTTTGCTCCAACGGCAATTCTAGTGGCGTTGGATGCACGCTTTGTTGCTAATGAGGACCCACGGCTCGAGACAGCGACCGTAGAGAGCGCACTTGACTTGCTGCAAGAGTGCTGGAGAATTCTTGGACGTTACCAATGCCCAATCTTTCAGCACACGCTGTTGAATGTTTTTGAGCCTTTACTGGGTAACAATGAATGGCGGTTGAGGTTCTCTCCATCGGAAAACATCGTGCGGATCAACTCCGGTATTCGATCTCTTTCTGACCGCTTCCGAATCAACCTGATTGCTCTTGACCAGCAGGCTGCGCTCGATGGCATCTCGGTATGGCATAGCCCCGCGCTCTGGCACCAGTCCAAGCAGGAAGTACAGCCGCAACTTGCTCCTTTATATGGAGACCTGGTGGCTCGCATGCTTGCCGCCGAGCAGGGCCTCTCGGCGAAATGTCTGGTCCTCGATCTTGATAACACGCTGTGGGGCGGGGTAATTGGCGACGATGGATTGGAGGGCATTCATCTTGGTCAAATCAGTGGGCTCGGTGAAGCTTATATGAGTTTTCAGGAATACCTCCTGCGGCTCTCCCGCCGGGGCGTCATACTGGCGGTCTGTTCCAAAAATGATGAGATCAATGCGCTCGCACCTTTTGAAGAGAAGCATCCTGGAATGGTGCTCAGGCGGAGTGACATTGCATGCTTTGCTGCCAATTGGCAAGACAAGGCAAGCAATCTGCGCGCCATAGCGAAAGCCCTGAATATCGGCCTCGATTCCATGGTATTCGTTGATGACAATCCTTTTGAGCGGGAGCAGGTGCGCCGCGAACTTCCCATGGTTGCCGTGCCGGAACTTCCCGATGATCCATCCTTGTATTCCCGCTGTATCGCTGCTGCCGGTTACTTTGAAGCCCTTACCCTGACTCAAGAGGACTATGATCGCGCGCGCCAGTATCAGGCGAAGATGGAATACGAGCATCTCGTCGAACAATCATCAGATATGGATGCTTACCTGAAGACCTTGAAGATCAGCCTGTTTGCCAGCCCCTTCGACGAGGCCACCCTCCCGCGTGTTGTGCAACTGATTAATAAGACGAACCAGTTCAACTTCACAACCAGGCGGTATTCTGAAGATGAGGTGAGGGCGATCATGGCCGACCCGAAAGCTGTGACTTGCCAGGTGAGTCTGGCCGACAACTTCGGCGACAGTGGTATCATCTGCGTGATCATCGGGAAAGAACTTCATCAGGGCGAATTGCACCTGGATACATTCCTGATGAGTTGTCGCGTACTCGGCAGGCAAATCGAGGGAGCGGCCCTCGATATCATCGCTTGCCAGGCAATTACTCGCGGCCTGAAAAAGTTGGTCGGCTACTACAGGCCAACTGAGCGCAATGGCATGGTAAGAGACTTATATGCGCGCCTTGGATTTACGCAAATGAATGAAGCCCCTGATGGTAACAGCACATGGGAACTCGAAGTGCATGACTATCGTCCGCGCAGCACCCGGCCTTTGCAGGGACGCTGTAATTTCAAGGAGTTTTTCGAGAAGCGCTCGGCTTCTGCGAACACCGCCACGGCGACCGTGAACTGAATCGTCTGGCACGCATTTCTTTGGAGTCTTTGCCTTGTCCAAACCAACAGAACCGCCCGGGCTGCGCGCCGGACAACTGAGATCGGCGTGGCCTCAAGTAAAGGAAGTCGTCTTTCCTCGTGGAAAGCTTCTGGCTGCAAGCTTCCTGTTGCTGGTGGTAAATCGGACGACTGGCCTGGTCTTGCCTTATTCCAGCAAACTCCTTCTTGACCGGGTGATCGCCCGAGCGGACATGCATTTTCTCGGATGGCTTGTCCTGGGAGTGCTGTTGGCCACATTGATCCAGTCTGGCACTTCATTTTGGCTGGTTCACCTGCTTTCAAAAGAAGGGCAGCGCGTGATCGCCCGACTCAGGTGTAAGGTTCATGCCCATATAACCCGGCTTCCCGTCAGCTTCTTTGATTCGAATAAAACCGGCGCTCTGATTTCCCGAATCATGAGTGACGTGGAGGGAGTAAGGAACTTTGTTGGCACAGGATTGCTTGAATTTGTGGGCGGAGCGCTCACTGCCGTAATCGTGCTGGCCATCATGTTCCGGGTCGATACCCTGATGACCCTTGCTGTAATCGCTCTCCTCCTGGTCTTGATGCTGCTTCAAAATCAGGTTCTGGCACGCCTGCGGCCTGTCTTTCGCGAGCGCGGCATGATCGCTGCTGAAGTTACAGGCCGGCTGGCCGAATCATTGGGCGGAATCAGGGTCGTAAAAGGATATTCTGCAGAACGCCGGGAGCAAGAAGTATTCGGTTCGGGTGTTCAAAGAATTCTGGAGAACAGCACCAGGACCATCACTCTCAACGGACTCCTGGGCCTTTCATCTACGCTCATCATGGGAGTTGTGGGCGTGGTCATCATGTATATAGGCGCTCATCGTGTGGCTGCGCACACGATGACCCCCGGTGAGTTGTTCCAATACATTCTTTTCGCCGGATATGTGTCGGCGCCGGTGTTTCAGATTTCCTCCATCGGTACTCAGATCAACGAAGCGCTCGCCGGACTGGACCGCACCAGAGAGATTCTTCAGGAAAACCCTGAAGACCAGGATGCCCAGCGCGTCATCGAGCTTCAGAAAGTCGCCGGTCATGTGGTCTTTGAGGATGTATGCTTCTCCTACACCACTGCGAATCAGGTTCTTGAAAATATCAGCTTTGAAGCTAAGCCCGGTACAGTAACTGCGTTGGTAGGTTCTTCAGGGTCCGGCAAATCCACAATCATAGGATTGGTCGCTGCATTTTATAAGCCCAGCCGGGGACGTGTATTAATAGATGGCGCCGATCTCAACACGGTCTGGCTGGAGTCCTACCGCCACATGCTGGGGATTGTCCTGCAGGAGCCGTTTTTATTTGACGGTAGCATTCGTGACAACGTGGCATTCTCCTGTCCCACTGCTTCTGAACAGGAGATCATGCGTGCCTGCAAGCTTGCCCATGTGAGTGAATTCGCGGAACGCTTCAAAGACAAGTACTCCACCATTGTGGGGGAGCGTGGCGTCAAACTGTCGGGTGGTCAACGGCAGCGGATTTCAATTGCCCGAGCAATCCTTGCCGATCCAAAAATACTGATTCTTGATGAAGCGACATCAAATCTCGACTCGCAATCGGAAGCATACATACGCGAAGGCCTCAGGAGCTTGATGCATGGACGCACAACATTGGTAATAGCGCATCGCCTTTCCACCGTGCGTGAAGCGGACCAGATTCTGGTAGTAGAAGCCGGACGGATTGTCGAACGAGGCACCCACGCACATCTTTATGCCCTCAATGGTCGCTATCGGGAGCTGTATACGACCCAACACGATATTGAATCCAACCTGCTTCCAGTTGCCTGAAATGGCGAAAAACTGGGACTGCCGAAGCTCACCTTCCAGGTGATCCGGCGTACGATTGCAACGCTGGCACAAAAGAAGGGGATACCCAAGGACATTCAAGGCGTATTGCGGCACTCGCGGCTAGCCACCACCACAGATGTTTACATGCAAGAGATTCCCGAAAGCGTGAAGGCCAATGGTAGGGGCGATCTGGGTGTAATTTGGTTGCGGGGGATGGATTTGAATCACCGACCTTTGGGTTATGAGATAAACAAATAAGTAGCTCGTCTTTGCCTTTTCAATAACTTAGACGCTGGTGTTAGCTGCTGTTTCTTGTTGCTTTTCGGTGTTCTGTTCCCATTTTGTTCCCACGTTTGTTCCCATTTTTCTGGCTTATCTGGGGCAAGAAGAGATGCCTTCCGTTGTCCTAAACGAAGCGGGGGCGCAACAGACGGAGAAATGGCGGCAAGATATCACAGCCGATCTCTATCAAATGACAACCGAAGAGGACCAGGTGCTGGCCCTCCAAAAATTGGAAGAAATGACCTCTTCCACGACTGTTCAATAAAATTTTGTGACTCAACTGTGACTAAGCCGGTTTTCCATGATGCGTAAGTTATTGATAAATGGTGGCCAGGGACGGAATCGAACCGCCGACGCCAGCCTTTTCAGGGCCTCCTACCGAATTGGCCAAGTGGTTTGAAATCAGTGCATGTTATTGATATGGAAGCGGTTATGTGCTTGCTCATTTAGGATCAATTAGGATGATTTGGGCTGATTTCGGCCCTTCGATGTTCGCGTATAGTTCGCGTCCCCTGCCCCGTTTGAGTGACCCAAGCCGCGTCTTCTATAGAGCCGTCAAGTTTTTTTGCTTCAAAACTTGACATCGCATTCTTTCTGAGAAAGACGCTGCATCGACCTTAGCCGCAACCCAATGTTTCCTTAAACAAACTTATAGGCTCGATAGTTCTTCAGCCAGCTTTCGCGGGCTTATAGCTTCGATCCCTTTGCCGACCGGATAACGCTCGGCACCAGCATAGACGATAAAGGACCGAGAGGGTGTAATGTCCTCCCAAGCATGGTAGAAGCCTCGCTCCGGCTTTGCTGTAAGGCTGCGTTTAATTTCAATTGCCCAAAGACCATGCCGTCCGCCCAGTTCAAGGACAAGGTCGATTTCGGCGCCTGCGGCAGTGCGATAAAAACCGGCTTTTGCTCGCTCCGGCGCGGCGGCCAGGAGAGATTCAATAACAAACCCTTCCCAGCTTGACCCGACGACCGGATGCCCAGCCAATTCGTTCATGTCCGCAATACCGAGGAGAGCATGAAGAAGTCCGCTGTCGCGCACGTAGGTTTTCGGTGATTTCACGAGCCGTTTGCCAATGTTGGCGTGATACGGAGGTAGACGGCGCACCAACAGCAAATCAGCAAGCAACTCGACATAGCTGCTGATTGTAGGAGCGCTGACCGAGAGTCCCGAAGCCAGACGCGAGGCATTGAGCAATGTGCCCTGATTGTGCGCCAACATGACCCAAAGCCGCTCAAGGGTCTCTGCGGGAATACGCGGTCCAAACTGGGGTACGTCTCGTTCCAGATAAGTGCGGATGAAGTTGCGGCGTAAATGAAAGCTATCGGCGTCGTTCTTAGCGAGATAACTATCGGGAAATCCGCCACGCAGCCATAGGCGATCGGTGGTTTTGTCGGTGTTCTCGACCTCCAAAACGTTCAGGGGGACGAGATCGACATATTCGATACGCCCGGCCAGAGTTTCTCCAGACTGGCGTAACAGATCTATGGAGGCGGAACCGAGTATGAGATAGCGTCCTGTGCGCAGACCTTTGCGCCGGCCCCGATCAATCAGGCCGCGCAGAGTTTGAAACAATTCCGGGACGCGGTGGATTTCGTCCAAGATGACGAGCACTTTCTCGTAGTCTTTGAGGAAAAGCTCGGGGTCGCTTAGTTTGTCGCGGTCGGTTCTTGATTCAAGATCGAGATATAAGGAAGGCCGGGTTTCAGCTAAGTGACGCGCCAGCGTGGTTTTACCGACTTGGCGCGGGCCGATGAGTGCCACAGCGGCTTGCCGCGAGAGAGCTTCCTCGACTTTGCTGATGGCACGGCGTGGAATCATCCTTGCATATTAAAAGCTCTATTTTTGATATGCAAGGTTATAACGGACGGCCAGTTCATGAGAAAATTCGCGGAGTCCACCCATTCTCCTTCTTTATCGAACTTGACTCGGCAGCGAAAAAAGCCAAACTATGGCGTTGCCCATTTCTACTATGACACTACGAAGGCTTTAGGGCGCTTTTTTATTTCAACTGCCGAATCCGCTCTTGCAGAAATTGCCGCTCTGGTTCCTGTTGGGTCAGGGCCAGAGCTTTCTCATAAGAGGAACGAGCCTCAGCTGTCCTGCCGAGCCTGCGGTACATATCTGCACGCGCTGAATGCGCCAGGTAATAATTTACCATTTCGCCATGTTGCAACACCGCGTCGATATGCGCCAGGCCGGCCTCCGGACCTTCGCACATGGCAATGGCCACGGCACGATTTAGCTCTACAACCGGCGAAGGGAGAATTCGTAGCAAGCGGTCGTAAAGCGCCACAATCTGCCGCCAGTCGGTCAGAGCGGCCGATTCCGCCTCCGCATGAACGGCCGCAATCGCAGCCTGCAGCGTGTAGGCACCGAAGCGGCGGTACTTCAGGGCTTTCTCCAGCAATGCCACTCCCTCCGCGATCTGCTCCCGGTTCCAGAGCGAGCGATCCTGGTTCTCCAGCAAAATCAACTCTCCGGTGGGAGAGGTTCTCGCGGCGTGACGAGATTCCTGCAGCAACATCAGGGAAAGCAGCCCCATGATTTCCGGACCCATGATTTCCGACGCCATGACTTCCAGCTCTGGCCGGAGTTCGATCAGCAACCGGCCCAGTCGAATCGCCTCGCCGGTTAGCTCGGCCCGCGTTACCTCTGCTCCCGCCGCAGCCGAATAACCCTCGTTAAAGACGAGATAGATGACGTGAAGCACCGCGCCCAGTCGCTCCGGTAATTCCTGCGGCGCCGGCACCTCGTATGGAATCGGTGTCTCTCGAATCTTTGCCTTGGCGCGCACAATGCGCTGCGCCAGCGTACGCGGAGTGATGAGGAAGGCCTTGGCTATCTCCTCGGTTGTCAGCCCGCACACCTCACGCAAGGTGAGCGCAACGCGCGCCTCCGGCGCCAGAGATGGATGACAGCAGGTAAAAATCAGGCGCAGCCGATCGTCTTCAAGGCGATCATCCTCAAGGCTGTCCTCTTCATTGGGCCTTTCCGCCGAACTCCATTGCGCTTCGAGATGTCGCATGAGCTCGTCTTGAGACGCATCCGATCTTGCCCGTCGACGCAGAGCATCAATGGCTTTGAATCGGGCCGTCGAAATCAACCATGGTCGCGGGTTGCCGGGTACTCCACTCCTCGGCCACAGGCTCAGCGCAGCCGCAAAGGCATCGTGCATCGCCTCCTCGGCAAGATCAAAATCACCGAGCAAGCGGATCAGAGTTGCCAGGATTCGTCCCGAATCCACGCGATAAAAGGAGTCGAGCAATTCGCGTATCTGCTCGGTGGAACGCTCGGACATGACGACGACCTTAGCAAACCAGCTGCCCGGAATCAATTTTGACCGCTTCTATGAAATTTTGAGAGAGCCATACAAAAAACTAAATATTGTATGGGAATAAAAAACAATCGTTCAGTTAAAATGAATTGACGTTCGTTTATTTCGTGGTAGTCTCTTTCCTGTTGCAAATAGCCCTTTTTGGGACGCGAACCAGCTTATGTCGTATTGCGATGGAAAGAACGGGAGCTGAATTCCCAAACCCCAAAGCAAGGTTGCTCCCCCAAGAGGATATTTGAAACTTTGCCTTGTTGATTTTCAGGAGGGACGCAATGAAAGGATCGAATAAGTTCTACTTCTTGTCAGCGTTGCTTGTGGTCTTGACAGGAGTCCTCACGGCGTACGCGCAGGTTGACTACTCTACTGCGACGCTCAGAGGAACCGTGGTGGACCCACAAGGTGCGGTCATTGCCGGCGCCACCGTCACGGTGACCAACCCGGCCACGGGCCTCACGAAAACCGTGAAGGCCAATGCCGAGGGTGGCTATGTAATACCAGTACTGCCACCGGGGACTTATCAGATTGCGGTGGAGGCCGCAGGTTTTCGGAAGGAAGTGGTCAGCACCTTTACTCTATCCGTGGGTACGGTTTCGGTGTATGACGCCCATCTGAAGGTAGGTGCAGCTTCGGAAATCGTCGAAGTTGGCGGAGACAGCGCGCCGGTAATTCAGGTGACGCAAACCCAGCAAGCCGACTACATCAACCAGATGGCGGAAGAGAATATTCCCAGCATCGGCCGCGATTACTCCGAGACCATTCAGTTGCTCCCCGGAATGACCAATGCCGAAGCCATCCACAGCTCCGGCGCACAGCGTAATATCGGAGCGTTTGCCGTGAACAATTTCACCACCGCTGGTGGAAATGGGCGCGGTGGACTGGTCACGATTGATGGTGGTGAGAATGATTACGGATCCGGGTCTTCTCGGACGACGCATATCTCACCCGATGCCGTCCAGGAACTCCAGGTTAACCGCAATTCGTTCAACGCGGAGTTTGGATTCACCCTGGCTGAGCATGTCAATGTGGTCACCAAATCCGGCGGGAACCAACTCCACGGCAACCTCTTTGGGTTGTTCCGCGATCAGCGTACAGACGCTAAGCCGTTCTTCCAGATTTCCAATAACGACACGATGAACCAGGATTACCACATCGGTGGCGATCTGGGAGGAGCTTTGATTAAAGACAAGCTCTTCTTCTTCCTCAATACGGAAGCCTACCGGACGACCTTCGAGAGTCTGAAGACTTTTAACACGTCCTTTTTTACAGGGCCCTCTGCCGCTCAGCAGGCCTATATACAAAAAGTAGCGATGACCAACCCCGGTGCTGCCGCGGGCTTGACTGCCTTCTTGACCCCAGCCAACAATCCCTTTGTGCAGAAGTTGGTTGCCGGCCAAAGCGGCTTTTTTCCTGGCGACCAAAAGTGGGTTGACAGCATGGCTCGCCTTGACTGGCTACCCACGACCAGCGACACCTTGACCTTCAGATTCCTGCATGAGCGCCTGGATAGTCCTCTCGATCTGGGCGGGCCTGCCGGCGGATACGGCGCTGGCGTCGGACCCACGATATCGACCAGCTATGCCACCAGCGATACGATTCGCGACTACGAGGCCCTGGTCACCTGGAGCCACATTTTCAGCCCCTCGCTCCTCAATACTCTGCGGGTGCAAATCGTTCCCGACAACGTGGCTGATTTTACCTGGAACAATAATCATGGCGGTCCGACCACGCCGTTTTCCGCGTTCACCGATGGCTTTGGAACCTTTGGCCCGCTGTTGGGCGCAGAGGTACTGGGTCACCAGCGGCGCTATCAGTTTGAAGATAGTGTTACCTGGAGCCATGGCAAGCATACCTTCAAATTCGGCGAGTCTTTCCGTCCGGTGAAATACACCTACTTCGATAACCTCTATGCTCACTCCCAGGTTGCTTATGTGCCCGGGATTCTTCCAATTCTCACGCCCGGCATATTGCCGCCTGCCTTGGCAGCGCAGGCGGTGGCCGCTGCCGGACTACCTGGACCGGCAACCAATCTAACCTCCCTGCAATCGTTTGGGTTCGGACTGCCGACTCAATTTCGAACCTCCACCGGCAACAACGCCTTGATCGCCAACTGGGCGTACTACGGCGGCGTTTATTTCCAGGACTCCTGGAAGATGACGTCCCGGCTGACGGTAGATGCCGGAATTCGCTTTGACGCGGATCAGGAATCGTTCCCCGGTCAAAGCACGAATTACTATGCTTCACCCCGCGTAGGCTTCGCTTTTGACGTATTTGGCGACCATAAAACCCTTCTCCGTGCCGGCGGAGGTATTTTTGTTGCTCCGGCCCAATTCCAGAATGCCTATTACTCCAACCTCTATAACCCGGTAGGCGGGATAGGGTTTGCTCAAGCCGTGGAAACCATCGGTACGCCTGGATACGCTGCCCTGCTTGGCGCCTTGTTCGCAGCGGGAAACCTGCCGGTCCTGAAACCCGTCACGATTGCAGACTATGCCGCGGCCGGCATAACCATTGCGGAAGGCCGACCTAACGGAATCGGAATCGTGAATCCCGGATCGCCTTTTGCGGGTGGAACCGGCTATAAAAACAACTATGGCATCCAAGCCAGCTTCAGCATTCAACACGAGTTGACCAAGAATACCTCGGTGGAAATCGGATACAACATGCAACATACGATCCACTTGCAGGATCCACTTGAGGTTGGGTTTGTCAATAGTGGCGCGTTTGATCCGCTGCTCGGCCCTATTTTGAAGCCCAATCCGGTCAACAATCCGCTGATCGGTGGACAACCCAAGTTTGAGACCCTCACCAACTACTGCGCTTGCGGTGGGGCAATCTATCACGCGGGAACGATCTCGCTCACCCGCCGCTTTGCCGACCATTTGCAGTTCCAGTCGAACTACACCTGGTCCAAGGCCATTGACGATGTGCTGGATTTCTCCTCGTTCACCAGCACCTTCTTTCCAACCATACAGGGCAAAGACCGGGCGGTTTCTCCTTACAATATTTCCCATATATTTACCACCAGCGCGGTGTACACCACTCCATTCCATTACGACGCAGGCGGTTTTTTCACGAGAGTGCTGGCGGATATTACCGTGTCTCCGGTCCTGAGCATGCATTCGGGTACTCCATTCGAGTTGTTTGACAGTCCCGCGGTTGGCGCAGCCGGCAACGGTCTGGTGCAGGAAGCGCTCAACCAGGCGCGCCCGTTCAATGCCCCGCGCGACAGCGGCATTCTCCCCTGGAACTATCGCTGGGACATGAAGCTCAATAAAAACATTCATCTTTCCAAAAACCATGAAGCCCTTAGCCTGGGTCTCAGTGTGACCGCTGTCAACCTGCTCAATCACACCAACTTTACTGGAGTGAACGGCATCTTTCCGGCCGGTACAGCAGCTTTAGCAGCAGCCACGGCATTTCCCAACGGAGGCAACTTGCTGAATGGTCCTTACAACATCAGCGGAGTAAAGACTCTTGACTTCCAGCCGGGCTTCGTTCCGGGATCCGTCCCGCTATCCTTTAACTCTGCAGACGTTGCGCGTCAGATCCAGTTTGGACTGCGCCTGAACTTCTAACCCTGTCTCCATGGTTGAGATAGGTACGATCACAACCAGGCCACCGGCTATGCAGCATGCTGGTGGCCTTAACCCTGTGAAAGAACAAACCGATTTCCTTACGCCGTAGGCTTGCGCCAGCTCCCGCATTTGGAGCGGAGCGCTCTATATAGAAAAGATTGCACGCCCAATCCCCCCACAAACTCGCAATCATTTTCTGGCGTACAATCAATAAAAATTCCTTAAATTTCATCTGCCGTGCCCAAAATCGCCCAGGATCGAATCGAAGAAAACCAGCGCCACATCATGGCGGCAGCGCTCAAGCTGTTTACCACCCAGGGCTTTCATGGAACCAACATCCGTGATATTGCGAAGCAGGCGCGCCTCTCCACGGGAGCCATCTACACGTATTATTCGAGCAAAGAGGCGATCTTTGAGCGCCTGGTCGAGAGCTATCGCGCCCACCGGGAAAACTGGCTCAGGCAAACCTGCGCAACCCTCAGCAGTCCTCTCTCGAAAGATGACCTGAAGAGGCTGGCTGCCGAGGTGCGATCATTGTTGTATGGCGACCCGGAATATCTGCTGCTGATCTATATTGATGTGGTTGAATTCCAGAACCGGCATTTCACCGAGACATTTCGCAATGTGCCGGAACAATTCCGCCGTCTCATGGGGGCGTCCCTGCACAAGGCCAGGCAGGATGCCAGTTGGCGCGGCGAAGACCCTGCATTTGTGCTGGCCACGGTCTATCTTTACTTTTTCACCTATGCGAGCATCGAGAAGCACTACCACGGCAACCGCCATCTCGGAGTTTCCGACGAGCAGGCGGCGGAGCGTTTTGCCAATCTTCTCTGCCGGGGACTTTGGAATTCGAGTGAGAACATCGGTTCGCGCAATGGACGGCGAAGCGCGGCAGAGTACCACACCGCACGGCAACTGGAGGCATTGCAACAGCCCGTCCGCGACCGAATCGAGTTGATGCGCCTTCTCTCCGGCAGGCTTTGGAGTTCGCCGCCGGATACCCAGCCCAGCGGGTCCCAGGCAAAGGCCGATCCAATGTTGTTCGTGCCCAAGACCAGCCAGAACCCCATCGATCAAAACCAGCTTAAGATTGAGGCTGCGGCGCTGGAACTGTTTACCAGGCAGGGGTTCCATTCCACCAAAATGCGCGAGATCGCGGAGACGGCCGGGCTTTCATCGGCGGCGATCTACACTTATTATCCCAGCAAGGAAGCGCTGTTCGCGAGCCTGGTCAAGAACTACCGCTCTTGCATGCGCCGTTTTCGCGAACGCGTGTTGCACGCTCTCGAAGACCCCTTCTCTAAAAGCGATCTCCGCTTGCTCGCATTCGCGGTCCGCTCCATGGTCTACCACGACGCAGAATATCAACTCCTTACGCTAATCGACATCATTGAGTTCCGGAACCAGCACTTCGCGGACACTCTTTATGAAATGCCGGAGCAGTTTCGCCGCATCATGGGCCCGGTCCTCAACAAGGTGAAAAAGCAGAAGGGCTGGTGCGGAGAAGATCCGGCTTTTGCCATGGCGGCGATCTATCTCTATTTTTATACCTACTTCACGGTGGAACGGCTCATGCAGCAGGGCAACCAGCATCTAGGGGTTCCTGACAGCCAGGCGATCGAACGTTATATCAATCTCCTTTCTCACGGGCTGTGGGACTCGAAGACGGCAAATCCCAGGTTACGGTCATCGATCCTGCGTGATTCCAGCCAGAGCCAACGGCTATGAGAAATGGTGATCCATGAACCGTTCGGCTGTGCCCGGAGAATAGCCCCTGCTCAACGTTGCTTCAGGGGTTGTGGAAACCAAATTCACCCACTACCTGTTTGTCTGTAGATCGCCCTTCCATCTGGGATAGTTTCACGAAAAATCACACGGTCTTTATGTCAGAATCTTAGAATGCTCAACATTCGCATCATCTTCTTTCTTCTTGTGGTAATCGTCTGCGGAAAGGCGTGGGCGTTCGACCAGTTTGCCGGAGTCAAGTGCGGGGCCAATTTCCCCAAGTCTCTGGTTGGGAAACGCGACTCCAATGAACGAGTGGCTGTTCCCGAACAACGGCACAAAGATCTGGGTCTTAAGAATTTGGGTGGAACGGAGATTTCCGATCGCTTGTTCCTGGCTTCATGGCAGATTTGCGGAAGCGAGTACGAACTGCTCGTGAATACGAAAACCGGGCTGATTCGCGACCTGCTGCTATTCCCGCATCATTCAGCAACATCGCCGATGTTCATTGGCGCATGCCAGGCGGATGGGAGACAGATTCCCGGGGTCGTTGTTGCGGTACTCAATAACAGCGCAGGCCACAACCCAAGAGATGAAAAACTTGCCGGGACGATGCTCAAGGCCACTGTCGCCTGGAGAATCGACGAGACCAAAGAGAAGTTTATGCAGCAACCACTGGATAAACTCCAATGCCCATTAGGCGGAATCGTTACGCAGGATGGCGGTCCCTAAGTGAAAAGCGCATTCAATCCGGTTCCGTCGACCCTCAAAAACGTATTCTGCTTGAAAGCTTGAAGAGACATGTATTGTGCTTTTAAGAGCAGATTATGATGGTTAATCTGCTCTTAAGAGCACACAATGGTTGCACGCAACACACTACTCGAGGCGACCCCATACCCAGGCGAACACGCGCTCAAAAAGATTGGCAGCAACCTTCGTATTGCGCGCCTCCGTCGCAAATTAACCATTCAAGACGTTGCAGAGAAGATTGGCGCAGGCCCCCGCGCCATTCGAGCCGCTGAGAATGGAAACCCATCCACCTTAATTGCGGTGTATGCGGCCTTGCTTTGGGCTTACGGTTTGCTTTCCCCGTTCGAGGACCTTGCAAATCCTGCGGATGACCAAGAAGGTCTCGCCCTCTCGGGCCTGGGCATCGGCGTGCGGGCGCGCAGAAGTAAAGGTTTGGACAATGACTTCTAATCGCCCGCCCGAATGTTTCGTGTACATAACATTGCCACGCACGGTTACACCAGTGATCGCAGGCAGATTTGTGCTCTCCACAACTCAAACTGGCCAAGCGCTGCGACCCGGTTGCTCTGAGCGTCCTCAGAGGAGGCGGTAAAGGCGGCTATCCAGGGTACCCCGGATGCCTCCAATGGTCGACAACCGTGGACTATTTGGCAAATGCAAATACCGCAAGCCATTCCTTACCTCATCGACTCCCTCACGGCCGCATTCATGAATATAGGCATTGCCGCCGATGACAGCCTCCGCCAACTTTTCCCCGGTGCGCCTCAGTTCGACAGTGCCGAACAAGCCCAAAAATATTACCGCCGCAAAGCCGCCGCTGGCCCGAAACCCAAGAATAAAAGTACGAATCATACACGTGCATTATTCCGTTAAGTTCAGCAATTATTCTAGAATCTGGACCGGAACCAACCGACTCAAATTCTCTTTGTAACGATTGAACGCCTTTTCGCACTACCTTAAAGAGGATGTCATTGATTCACGGTTCACAGTGTGAGGCGTGAACCGATGAAACTGCGGAAAGGCAGAGTATGGCTCGCAAAGGCCCGATGGTCTGGATCGTCGCATTTCTGGTGGCTACCCTGGTAACTTGCTCAAAGAATCCACGGGAGCGGCTGTCGCAGAAGGTAATCGCGCCTACGGCGAGGGTAGAGGAGAGTCCAAATGCGGATGCCCCACAAGCGGTGGAAAAGGCGGAACCAGCAAGCCCTATGCCGACCCCGAGCCCAAGTAGCAGACCTGCGCCCCAGGCAGCGGAACCAGCAAACTCAGCGTCAAGCAAACGCGCCGGTAGTAGCAGGGCGAAGTCCGGTCGTGTCGCCTGCGGGCAAAACTGCAGCTCAGCGTCAAGCAAAAGCGCCGTTAGTAGCAGCGGCGGCCATCGTGCAACGGTCGCTGTTCGACCGACATTGTCCACGGCTACGGCCAGACAGTCGCCAGCCGGACACCAAGAAGTTCTGCAGAAGATGATTGACGGTCTTCCAGAGGCGCAGACAGTGGTGCAATATCCTGCTCCCATGCAAGTACAGCGCGCAGACAAATTCACTGTGCGTGTTTCACGCACAATGATCGCTGACATCACACTGCCGGCTACCCGGCTTCAGGGGCAACAGAAGCAAATCACTGAGCACGACACCATCCAGGTGACGCCTTCCCTGAGCGTCCGCCTCTCGGGGGACCCATACTTCAAGGTATATAGTCTCAGCGACGAAGTGCAAGAAGTTGATAAGGGCACGACGGAATGGTCGTTTAACGTAGTTCCGCAAAAGGCAGGCACCTGGCCGCTTCACCTGCTGATCACACGGATTTTAAACGGTGAGGTGAAGAAAGACTACCCTGCCAAGGACGAGTACGTGAAAGTGCGTGTCCTGCCGCCGTTTACCGTCGTGGCCGAATTCGTAGGCAAAAACTGGCAGTGGCTGTGGACCACGATCGCTGCACCCCTGGTAGTCTTCTGGTGGAACCATCGCCGCAAGAAGAAGAAAAAGAACCCTCATCATCATGGCAGCCCGCCTAAGGCTAAACGGCACGCTGCGTAATTTCGCCAGCCTCAACGGGGCGCAGTTTTTGAAAGAAAATGCCCGGATCGGCTCGCTTGCTGTGGGCAAGCAGGCAGACATCATGATCGTCAAAGGCGATCCATCAGCCAACATCAAAGACATTGAAAATGTTGAGCTGGTTTTTAAAGACGGAATTGGCTACGACTCACAGAAGCTGATCGATTCGGTCAAGGGGCAGGTGGGCACACGATAGCTTTGCTCATAGTCTTTGTAATTAGGCGGAATCGTTGCACTGGATGGCCGCCTCTAAATGATTGAGGTCCTGAGCAGCGATAGACCACGCTTTGGGCGTGCGAAAAGAGCGCTAAGTTGGTTTTGATCACTCAACGTTTAGAGTTTGGTAAAAATGGGATTGGAGAAAACGTCCTGTCCAGAGGACCGCGGCGGAGATCTGAATATGCTGCGATACTTAAGATGGTCGCCTGGGGGATTTCCAATGACAATCGAGATTCATATGCAGACTGCCAATTGAGGAGACTGCATCGGAGACATCTGCGGCAGTCACAACGAACGAGTCATTATCAAGTCCACATCGCCAAATCTCGGCGCAAAATGACCAAATAATGCGGTTTGTGTTTGCCTGTGATAAGGCATGATTTTTCTTCGCATCTGGTGGTTTGGAAATGCTAATTTCAACGCCGCTAATGTCAACGAGTGAGTGGGTTCGCGGCGATCCGTGCGGACATAGATGGTTGACTTTCTCGCCATAAGTGATGCGGCAGAGCCTCGTGCACCAACCTCGCTTTTAATATATCGTCGAAGATTCTGGGCATCTACGCTTTAAAGGGAACAAACGCGCAGATTATCATAAAATCGCGTTGCTCAGACTGCTACTTAGCTGGGAGGTATCGCAACACCGAAAAAGCTGGCGTGACCACGCGGGATACAGAGAAAGGACAATAACGCCATTAAAGGGTATATCACGCACGGGCCTGGTGACCCTTGCTGGCTCCAGATCAATGTCCTTGAATGGAGAAGCCTGCATCGCGGCGACCAAATCGGCTCCTGTACGTGCGTGCGGAATTGCCGAACCTTGGTGAGCCTGCATGAGGACACCTTCAACGCTGTCGAACGCGCCGCTCCTCAGCCGTTCAAATGATGAGGGCTTCAAGCTCCGGCTTATTTTTAGCATTCGCCTCGGCTGGCGCCATTTGTTTAGTGTTCTCAAAACAGATACAATTGTTCTCGTAATGAGTACAGCACACGACTCCCTCTCCAATGTCCTGTTTGGCCAGATCCGGGGCGGCGTTCTCGCACTGCTCTATGGCCGGACGGATGAGTCTTTCTATGTGCGCCAGATCGCCCGGCACCTGGAGGCCAGTGTGGGCGCGGTGCAGCGCGAGTTGGAGAAGCTCGCGCAAATCAGACTCATCACGCGCAGATCGAGCGGCAACCAGGTCTTTTACCACGTCAACCAGCAGAGTCCAGTCTTTGCGGACATGCGTTCGCTGGTGAACAAGACGGTTGGGGTTTTCAACATTGTTCACAATGCTTTGGAGCCGTTGGCAGAGCGCATCCTTGTCGCTTTTGTGTACGGCTCAGTTGCCCGAGAAGAGGAGACTGCTCAAAGTGATCTAGACCTCATGATCGTCGGAGATGTGGAACTTGACGAGATTCTCTCCGACCTGACAAAAGTAGAAGTTGCCTTGGGCCGGCCGGTGAATCCGACCGTGTATTCTGCCAAAGAGTTCAAGCAGAAGATCGCGAGCGGAAATCATTTCGTAAATGCGGTCATGAAGGGCAAGAGAGTATTTTTGATGGGAAGCGAGAATGAGCTTAGAAAAGTAGGCGGAATACGGATGGCTAAAACGCGAAGCCAGCAGCCCAAGTGAAATCGAAGGTCTGCTGAGTATTGTGAAGCGCAGCTTGAACGATGCCAAGGTAACCGCCATCTCGGCGGACCTTCGCTTTACCGCTGCCTTCAATGCCGCCTTGGCTGCGGCCACCACGGCGTTGCGCGCATCCGGATATCGTGCTCCCAGCCAACCGGGGCACCACCTGCGGACCATCGACTCCCTGGAGCACACAATTAAGGCAACCTCAAAGACCATCCAGAGACTCAAGAGCTTCAGCACCAAGCGCAACAAATCTGTCTACGACGTGGCGGGTGTCGTCTCCGAGCAAGACCTCGCGGAGATGATCAAGATTGCAACCGATGCAGAACCAAGTCACGGCGTGGCTTATGCAATCGCATCCCGAGTTGTTTTACAGGGGCTAAAGCTAATACCGTTCACTTAAGAAAGATGTTGTTGAATTAACACCATGGTTTGCCTGCATGATTCATGAGGCTAGGCAGGTAGCCACCAGCGCCGCAGGCGCGGCTGAAAGTAGCCCGGCATGGAGCGTGAGTGGAATGCCGGGTAAACAATCAGATCCCACAAAGTCCCGCAGGGACGGCTGAGTCATTCGCCCAAGGGAACAATCCCATGTCGTTTCAAGATCATCTTGAGTTCATCAGCAAAACTCTTCCGGGCATGATGCTGCGCCTGATTACGGATATAACGAATGGTGACTTCTTTCTGGGCCACTCCGATGGTAAATGCCCCGTATTCTTCCTGCCACGAGAACCATTTTCTTCTTTTCTGATCATTCATCCATAGGGAGGAACCTGCCTTGATGAGTTGCACGGCTTTAGCAATGGTGATGGTAGCCGGCAACGAGAGCAGAAGATGCGCGTGGTCCCGCATTCCCCCAATGGCCAATGC
>DASZFK010000463.1:0-6760 GCA_035939855.1 Candidatus Angelobacter sp. | reverse complement strand
CTCCACTCACGGGCGCGGAATTTACCTCATGCGAGCACTGATGGACGAGGTTTCTTTTGAAGAAGGTGGCATCGTTGTGAACATGCGCAAAGAGTCCAACACCGGCTTACCTCGCGACAGATCCGAATGATGTTCGGATAGCATCCGCCTACAAACTGGAAGAATCCTGCGATCTCGAGCATCACCGTGAGCACCATGCATACTTTGAGGTCGGCCCCGAATCTCAGCCAGAATTTTCCATGCGGTGTCCAAACAACGACGGCTTCGATGGTCTCCGCGAGCAGGCAGCCGACGGCGCCGACTCCCGCGAAAAATGTGACATAGGCGTGATGGGGATCTTGCAACCATATATGGCAGCCGCCTTGTTGTTGACATTCGACACCAAGAAGGCTTAAGCTTGTTGTCGGATATCTACACCAATGGCTCCCGACAAATCTCGACTCGATCTTCTGCAAGGCACTCTCGATCTGCTGATTCTCCGTGCGCTCCGCGCCGGAGCGATGCATGGATGGGCGGTTTCAGAGCGTATCCAGCAAATTTCGCAGGATGTTTTGCAAGTCAATCAGGGCTCGCTCTATCCCGCGCTGCATCGTCTTGAACAGAATGGCTGGATCAAAGCCGAATGGGGAGTTTCGGAATTGGGCCGGCGTGCGCGGTTCTACTCGCTCACGGCCTCGGGCCGGAAACAGCTCGAAATCGAGTCGGAGAACTGGAACAAGCTGAGTGAAGCCATTGCGAGGGTCCTAAGGATGGCGTGAGATGCTTTGGAAAAACGTTTCCGTATAGATGTACGGGCTTATTCTGTTTAGATGTGTACCCCCGGCACAACAGGACTGTTGCGCCTTCCTCCAAATTGACGCCTGCGGGATATCTTAATCGAGGCGGTCGATCAAGATTTTCTCGTCTCGAAGATCGAGCGCCGAGAGCGCACGCCGCAACTGTTCCCAATTGAGCGTGGTTTTGTCGCTCTCACGCAAATTCGCAGGAACCTTCACCTTTCGCGCAGGATCTCGTGGGGCAAGACACGCAAGAGCCCTATAACTGTTCATATCCCGAGGAAGCTCGCAAGTGATCTGAAGAGATGGAAGCTCGCATGTTCCAATCTATCTCCTGAAGGCTTCATCTTCCCAAACAAGAAAGGCGGTTTTATGGACACCAGCAATTATCGGAAACGGGTGTTGGTTGCATAAGCTCGCTGAAGACTTAAAACTGCCAAACTCACCTTTCAGGTGATACGTCGCACAATCGCCACCCTTGCACAAAAGAAGGGTACCGTGAAGGATGTTCAAGGAGTGCTGAGACATTCCCGCACGGCGACGACGACGGACGGACGTCTATATGCAGTCGATTCCTGAGAGTGTGCAAAAGGTGGTTGATTCAATCAATGTGGAATTGCGCAAACCACCCAAAGCCGCGCAAAAGCGAGTTCGGCAAGACAAAGCAAATTCAATTTGTGCTGGCTCTGAAATGGTTTTGACACCAATTGACACCAAGGCCGAAAGGAGGATGTCTGTAAGTTGTTGATTTAATGGTGGACCTGGTCGGGATCGGTCCATCCACATGCCTTAAATACGCGTCACTTGCAGGTTTACGTGCTTCCAGAAACCCTAAAAAGGCCCAGAAAGCCACATCGGCGGTACAAAAACGGTATAAAACTTCGCCCTACTTCCAACGCTTTTATAATTTATCAATTCCGGATAGCGGTGATCAAGCAAACCAGATTTTATTTTGTACCGCCGACTGGCGAACAAGCCTCATTTCTTCACCTTTCTCGTGTTCGATTTGCCCTAGTTCGTCCTGCGGCCTGTTGCTAGCAGCAGAAGCTGAAAAGCTTATCAAAAGCGGGTAAGTGGGACCGCAAGGCCGCCGAAAAGGGCGAAATGCAACTCATTGCATGGGCGACAAACGAGTGGAAAGACTGAGGACGCAGGCTAGCCCGGCTATCTTTCGAAGATCTCGTCAGGGACGTCAACAAAATAAAGGATTTAGACAATCGACAGGGAAGCATTCCATGGCCAATAAGAGAGATGTTACCGATACGCGAAGATTTGTTACTGGTGCGATGCGCATTTTGATGGAACACTCGCAGGTGAGAGATTACTAGCCACGATTGTGCAAGTGTGTAGTGGTTATTGGCACTGCGCCTGGAAAGGCGAGGGGATTAAGCAATTCGGTTGGCGACTTCGGCAAGGTGCATGACGTCGAACTGCGGTAGCTTTAGCCGTAACCAGTAATGGTGGCCCCGGAGGTAGTTCATGAATCTCGCGGAATCGTACTCATGGTATGCCATTCGCACGAAACCGCGCCAGGAAGAACGGGCTGTTGAGAACCTGATGGCCGAAGGCATACTGACGTTTTTTCCACACTTTTCTTTTTCCAAGTTCCCGTTTGTTCGTCCTCTATTTACCAGCTATGTCTTCATTTGCTGTGACCTGGACCGGATGCCTAATAAAGTCCGCTTTGCCAGAGGCGTTTCTTACATAGTCAGTTTTGGAGGAAAGCCTGCCGTCATTGAGAAAGAAGTCATTGATCTGATTCAAGATGGAGTGGATGAGAAAGGTGTCTTGCTGCCGACTACAAGCTTGGTTCCCGGGCAGCCTGTGGTGATCCTGTCAGGCCCTTTACGGGACCTTAAAGGTGTATTCGAACGACATCTACCAGACGGTGAACGGGTCCGAATTCTTCTGTCTGCGATTGCGTATAGTGCAAGCGTTGAAATCTCGAAATCCGCAGTGGCAAAGCTGCCAGCGAGAGCGACAGCGTAGCTACGGCCCCTTTGCATAATGCCTGTCTTTAGTTCGTAGCCACATGTTTTTCCTCGCAATGATCGCAGAGGAACACTGAATCACGATATCAGCGATGCATCGGTCAAGAGCGTTGACAATTCCAGGTCTGTCTCGATTCCTGAAATTTGTTCACGAACCAGTGGTTCGGCGGGTTCCAGGAAATCGGAAGAGATTCCAAGACCCATTCTGTTGACCAGACTTTCAAACCGGTCGTCTGAATGCAGGGATGAGAAGCAGGGTAGTATTTTCACATAGACTAAGAAGCTGTCTTTCGCAACCCAAGCCTGCTCGAGTAATTGAATCGACCGATCTTTTTCACCCAGTGCCAGATGGCCAAGAGCAAGGGCGGCAGGTGAAACATATTTCTGGTTCGATAGGTGGATCAGCTCCGACACAAGAGCGCGTGCCTTACCATTCATCGCGCGGCTAGCATAGAAATGAGCCAGCCAGGCGACCAGAGGTGGAGAGTTGGCGGATATTCCAATTGCTGTTTCGAGGTGCTTGATGGCTTTTTCGTCCTGGAAGCATTCCCCCTGGGAAGCCCCCAGGATCCAGTGCCCCCAGAAACATTGTGGATTAGCGTGGACTGCTTTCTCCGCGTAATAGAGTGCTTGATCGTAGTCCCGAAGAAGATACCAGGCAAGCGACAGGTTCAGCCTCGCGGAATTGGACTCCTGTTGGTACGCCAATATCTGCTCGATCTGACGAATAGCTTTCCTAGGTCCAGAGAGGACCAAACACTTGTGGGCGCACCAAGTCATCACGTCTACGTCGTTAGGCGCCAGCTGAGATGCCCTGCTGAAGTGCCATTGGGCGGTACTCGCGTTCCAGAGATAGTAGAAATGAATGAGGCCCAGAGCCAGATGAGCCAGCGGCAAGCAAGACTCATAATTCAAAGACTCGCGCACTGCAAGTTCCGCCTTAGGCATTACAGTGTGCGGCGCTGCTACTCCCTGGAGAACTTGCGATACATAGAAATGTGCCAAGCGGGCGAGATTGCGGGCATGAGACTGGTTTTCCGCCGACGGAAGCAAGGCGTTTGGGTTGCGGTTCCCCGAAGTCTCCTGGTAGCTGATCGAGTCTTTAAGGTTAAGACTTGAATCTTCACGCCTGTACGCATGCGCATCAGGTCTTCTATTGGACAGGATTGTCTTCACGGCAGAGACAACGTGAGTCACGATCTCCCGCCGGCTAGCTGAAAGAAGCTGAACGATGCCCTCGAAAGCAATGTACGGCTGGGGCATTTCGCCGCTCAAATCGGTGAGAAATACTTTGATTTGCAGCCCTGGATCTGTGCGGTGAATGCCAGCCTGCAACAACAGATCAGCTTGTGGAGGAGCATCGACCGGGTGGGCCCCATCCAAAACATGGTCAGAGCGGAACCAATCTGCAAGTGCGCATACGGACAGAGCCGTAATGCTGGCCAATTGCTGCATTAGTTCTTCGGCCAGTTGTTTGCCAAAAACCTCGGTGTCTTTGTCGTTTTCGAGAATCAGAAATGGAAGAACTCTAATAGTCATTTTGCCGGCGAAGAGAGCTTCTACATCGGCTTGCGAGGTCTGTGGACGGTGCGCTTTTCGTACGACCGGCACATAGGTTCCTTTGGGCAGGTCAATAATCAATACATCACCCATTCCATAGTGGTTCACATATGCTTGCAGCTTCTTTCGGAGCCGCGCCGCTTCAACTCTGACGATGGGGCTGCATCGCGGATCAAACGATTCGTCTTTTCCAAAGACTTCTACGCCGATCGTATATTCTTTGATCTGATTTATCTGGCCTTCGAGCAGCTTTGAGACGGTGTATTGAAGAAAGTACTTTGACCTTATCGCGCCAGCAAAAGGCTTGCTTTCCAGGATTTTTGCCAACTGTCTGTCAACATCGTCTTGGAAAACGCCAGTTGGAAGAAAAGTGGAATTCCCTTTCGCGATTCTGCCAGCTTTGGACACATGAACCCCCTCGATCGCCTGTCCTTGTTCGCCTATCGTGATGCACTAGCAAGGCGTGCAGTCCATTAGAAGGCACGAAGGCTGCCATTTAGCACGGCCTGATCTTCGCTGGAATTAAAAGACAGTAAGTGCTTATTTTGTGGGCTCTTACCGGCTTGCGCATTCATCGCTGGGCGGTGAGAGTGATTTAAATTCGAACGTAGGTCTGTCCAAAGCTGGGCGCTCAGTCCATAAATGGACAGTACAAGCTTTTCCCAGACCGACTGCCGATTCCTGGTTCACTGGAATCTTTTCACCCAGAGAAGATGAGTACGGTTACTGACCGCGCTTCTGAGTAAGGTCTCTACCTCGGATTTCGTTTCTACATATTTCAAAAGGAGATACACCAATGAGCTGGAATGATCCAGATCGGGAAGACGTTACGATCTACTAAGGTTGTTGTCAACACGAAGAGCAGTATTCAATAGCACCCGTCTACAAAGCCAATCCGCAAGGATGGCGAGATTCCGGAAAAACCGGCCCTAAATCGGAATGCTTGGCCTATATCAAGAAAGTGTGGACGGATATGAGGCCTGCTTAGCTTGTGAAAGAAGATGGAGGAGTTTGCGAAGAACCCGCCACCTCCTTCCCCATCCCCTGATTCCAATGCGCCGCGCCAGGAGAGTCTGGTCGATCGCCTGTGCGAAAGCAACGATGTTGTTTGAGGTGGGGCTGCGGCCGGAATCCAGAAAGCCCTGATGCATGCGCCCGCGTGTCCCTGGAAACTCTGTCGTGAACTCGTCAGGTCTGATATTCCGATCCCGATCAATACTTTGTTCGAAAACTTGCTGAATCGAGTGTGAGCATTATGGTGACTTTTTTTGCTATTGGAGGCAGGACTCCGCGGCGCGCCACGGTGGCCCGGAAAAAAGGCTTTGCCGAAGAAACCAAGTCGGTCGACACACGAGGCGCCAAATCGGCGGCGGTGAGAATCTCGATGCGCGCCGGCGAGATCAATCTCAGCGGCGGCGCAGAGAAGTTCATGGATGGAGATTTCCGCTACCAGAAAGACCTGAAACCCGAAATCGACTACAAGGTCATGGATACAGTGGGCATCCTGAGCCTGGCGCAGAAGGGGCCGCAAACACTTTTCGTCAACGGATTGAGTGGCTTCCGTGGTGAGTATGATCGGTGGAACGTTCGGCTGAACAACAGCCTGCCTATGGACATGAAGGTCGATATTGCTGCCGGCCGTGGCAAGCTGCGCCTCGGCGGATTGCTGCTCAATCATCTGGCCGTGGGCGTCGGCAGCGGCGTGGTTTCCATAAACCTTACGGGAACGTGGCGCAGGAGCATGAAGGCGCTGATCAACGGCGGCTTCGGAAAAACCAGCATTCAACTGCCGGCGAATGTTGGCGTCAGGGTCAAGCTCGATCCGGGCATCGCCCTGGTCAATATCAGCGGGCTGAAAAAGAAGGGCGGCTTCTACGTCAATCAGGCCCTGGGTAAATCGGCGGTGACGCTCGATCTCGAGGTTTCCACCGGTTTTGGAATTATCAATATCGAAGCTGGGGAGTAAAAGCCCATACAGAGATGGAGACACGGTGAAGAGCGAGAGAAGGGGCATTCGTCACAGGTCCCTATCTTTCCTTTTTCTCTTTGACTCCGTCGTGGAAGTTTACGGAGAAACAGACGAATGGCAACGCATTACGGAGAGGCTCCGATTGAGTCGATCGGATCGGCAAAAGATGGGCCGCAGGCCCCGCCCCTGCTCTCTGAAGAAGAGCTGAAGCAGCTGCGCGAGTGGAGCCGGAACGAGTATCCGCGTGGGCGGAAGATCACCGAACTGATCGCAGAGCAGACGGAGCGCACGCCCGATGCGACCGCTCTCGAATGCGAAGGGTGGCGTTTGAGCTATGGGGAACTGGAAGGGCGCAGCAACCAGATGGGCCATTGGCTGCGGAAACAGGGTGTGCGAGTCGAAGACCGTGTGGGCGTGTGCATGGAGCGATCGGCAGAACTGGTCGTGGCGTTGCTGGGTGTGCT
>DASZFK010000462.1:0-17243 GCA_035939855.1 Candidatus Angelobacter sp. | reverse complement strand
GAACAAGAGCGCCTGATACGCCTGACAACCATTGACGACCTGTGGGCCGACTACCGGGCTGAAATTAACGATCTGCGCGCCGGTATCCATTGGGTCACATGGGGCAATCGTGATCCGCTTTTTGAATATCTCACGAGTGTCGACAAGCTTTTTCGTCAACTCGAGGTTGATATCGAAGAAGAAACACTAAAGAGGCTGGAAAAGGCCGAGACCAACGGATTCGATCCTTCACAACGCGGAGCCACCTGGACCTATCTGACAACCGACCAGCCTTTCGGCACTGCCAGCGAGCGCATACTGCGAAGCTTGTTGAAAAATAAGCTTAAGGTACCGGTCTATGGGAGCTGACCTTGTTCACATGATCATTTTGCCCTCAACTCGGCGGCGCTTTTTCTATACGTTGATTAGATTCTTACCCCAAAATTGTTGGACAAAAGCAGTGCAACCAAATCAAAAGTCATTGCTTTTCAATTTTGGCAATTTTGGCAATTTTGGCAATTTTGGCAATTACGGCGATTTTGGCAATCCGCATGAGTTATGAAATTTCAAATATTTTTGGCTAGTCTTCTGCTTATTTCTTCAAATGTCAGTCGTCTTCCAAGCTGCATCTTCCAGTTCCGGTTACACTTGAACTTGCTTTGCATAAGCGCCCGTTGGTCGTTCTCACTTCTGAATCTTTCGTAATCCAGAACCTCTCGATAGGAGGCGTCGCTCGATATGTTGTGGAAAGCTGATCCTACTTTCTATCCTTCCCCGAAGCTGGCTGCGCGGGGTCCACGCGAAACTCTTGCCTACGTCGCAGCTCTGAATGTCAATGGATCCAGTCACCCCGACGCTCTGGTCGTAGTGGATGTCGATCCTCAATCCAAGACCTATGGCCAGATTGTCAGCCGCGTTGACATGCCTAACCAGGGTGACGAACTCCATCATTTCGGCTGGAATGCCTGCAGTTCGGCGCTCTGCCCGCATTCCGCGCACCCTCACATCGAGAGACGCTACCTGATCGTGCCTGGTCTACGCTCCTCGCGGATCTATATCATCGACACCAAGCCCGACCCGCGCAACCCCAAGATTGTGAAGACGATTGAGCCACAGGACCTTGCCTCCCGGACCGGATACAGCCGCCCTCATACCGTTCACTGCGGGCCAGACGGGATTTATCTCAGCGCCTTAGGCTCGCCGTCGTCTGAAGGACCAGGCGGCATTTTTGCTCTCGATCACTACACTTTCGAGCCTTTGGGCCAATGGGAGGTGCATCGTGGTCCGCAGCACTTCGCTTATGATTTTGCCTGGCACCTCGGCCATGACACTGCCGTTACCAGCGAATGGGGCACGCCAAACATGGTCGAGGACGGCGTCATTCCCGAAGCCCTGCTTCAGGGAAAATACGGACACTGCATCCATATATGGGATCGGCCTAAGCGAAAACACTCCCAGGTGTTGGACCTTGGCGCGGAACAACAGATGGTGCTCGAGTTAAGGCCCGCCCATGATCCCACCAAGGCTTATGGATTTGTCGGCGTAGTCGTCTCCCTTAAAGATCTCTCCAGTTCGATTTGGCTGTGGCATCAGTCCAACGGCGCCTGGGCTATTCAGAAAGTGATCGAGATTCCTGCAGAGCCCGCCGACCCTGCACAGCTCCCGGACATCCTGAAAGGATTCAAGGCCGTTGCTCCTTTGTTGACAGATATCAACCTCTCCGTCGATGACCGATATCTTTATGCGTCGTGCTGGGGAACCGGGGAATTTCTTCAGTACGATGTCTCCGACCCGTTCCATCCTAAACTGATAACCTCCGTTCATGCGGGCGGCATCGTGCGTCGCGCCGCTCATCCATCGCAGCCCAAGAAACCATTAAATGGTGGTCCGCAAATGGTGGAGGTCAGTCGCGATGGCCGCCGTATATACTTCACCAACTCCCTCTATGCCTCCTGGGACAAGCAGTTTTATCCCGACGGCATCGATGGCTGGATGGTGAAGCTGGACCTTGACGCCAATGGGGTCATGAAACTCGATCGAGACTTCTTTGTCGACTTCGGCGATCTCCGCAGTCATCAGGTGAGGCTGGAAGGCGGTGACGCATCCTCGGACTTCTACTGCTATCCGTGATGCCATTCTGGCCGTGGATTACGCTTTGCCTGCTTGGGGCCTATCACGGCCTGAATCCAGGAATGGGATGGCTCTTCGCCCTTGCCCTGGGGTTGCAAGAAAAGAGCCGGGCGGTCATTTTCAGGGCATTGATGCCGATTGCCCTTGGGCACGCCGTGGCAATCTCCCTGGTCTTGGTCGTGTTGCATTTCGTGCAGGATACACTCTCCCATCGCGTAGTCAGGATATCGGTTGCAGCAATTTTATTCAGCCTTGGCACGTACCGCATCTTCCGCTCCAGCCACCCGCGCGGCGCACGCATGAAGGCAGCAGGGAAGGACCTGTTCTTTTGGTCGTTCCTGATGGCTTCCGCCCATGGCGCTGGTTTGATGATCGCGCCCATTGTGCTGGCCCAACCCATGCTTGGAATGGACCACTCCATGCACAACGCGCCAGTGATTCCACTGCCAGCAACACCCGCTGTCTTAGGGCTGGCCGTAGTGCTTCATACTCTTTGCCTCTTGTTTGTGGCCGGAGCATTGGCGCTGCTTTTCTTTTTGTCCTACGAGAAATTCGGGTTGTCTTTGCTGCAACGCACTTGGCTCAATTTTGATCTGCTTTGGGCAATCGCGTTGTTGGCGGCTGCGATTCTGGCCCTATTTCTATAAAAGGCCGGGCAACCGAAAACCTACCAGATTCTTTGTTACCAACTCAATTCTTATCATTGCGCAAATTTTTACCGAATACCAAATCTCAGGTTTCTATGACTTTCGCATCAGAAAGCGTGTCTTATTTTTCTAGTTCTTCTCCGCGTCTCCGTGCCGTAGCCTGCCCTCGAGCGAAGCGAAGGGTGGTGGGTTTTGGTTGTGACTCCGTTACGCTGACGTTCTAACGTTTTATTTTGTTTATTGAATCGTTTGATAAAAGTAAGTAAAGTAGAGATCTTCCGGGATCAAGCGCCGAGATCCCTGCAAACCGGGCATTGCCAGAGCCTCGCCGCAGTTTTTTCCATTTGACCAAACGGACCGCTTCGCTATGGCGGAGTTGTCCCTGTTATGGAATCCAAAACCCCCAAGGAGGCTTCCCACATGAGGAGCAAGTCGAAAGCAGCACTTTTCATCACGTTTGTTGTTTTTGTTACGGTGGCGGTTGCGTTCGCGCAGAGTGTTCCTGCCTGGCAACCCAACACTACCTACACCGCGGGAACATTGGTGACATTCAATGGACAGGAATTCAAATGTCTTCAGAGCCACACATCGCAGGTGGGCTGGGAACCACCGAACGTTCCGGCCCTTTGGCAACCAGTGAATTCTGGCTCACCGGACTTTTCGGTGTCCGCCACGCCGGCATCGCAGTCCGTAACCGCAGGCGGCAGCACCAGCTTTGCAGTCTCGGTTGCTTCACTGAATGGTTTCAACGGAACCGTAACCCTGAGCGTGGCTGGCGCTCCCGGCGGCGCAACCGCCAGTTTCAGTTCTTCGTCAATCAACCAATCGGGATCATCGACCTTGAATATTTCCACTCTCAATTCAGTGCCTTCCGGCAGTTTCACCCTGACGGTCACCGGTACAAGCGGCAGCCTGAGCCATGCGGCTAACGTGACGTTGACCCTGGGTGGCGTTACCAAGACGGGCGCAACGACCGGCAAGATACAGTTTCATCTTTTGCTGGGCGTGGGTAATGCGCAGGATTCCCTGACCCTCGATGGAGATAATTTCACCGACCTTATCATGTCCAACATGATTGCGGGCGTGATGTATGGCCATCTCATTCAGGAGTACGCTGCAGTTCCTGGTCTTCAGTTCAACAAGGATTACCTCTATGGATCGATCATGGCCCAGTTGTTGCAGGAAAATATTGCCACACAGGAATACCAATCGAGCAGCAACCTGCTCGATCCGGGATCCGATCAGCAGGCCGTGATGGCAACCGGCCAGGGAGGACCATATCAGATCAACAACTACGCTGTTGATCTGGTCTCGGGCGGCACCGCGCCTACCGGTCACTCCCTCATCAATTACATTGCGATCCAGAAAAACATTGGGTACACGATGGCGACGGCTTCGAACCAGTTCCAGAAGCCGACTCCACCCTCGTTCAACAATAAGTTCTATGGACCTATGCTGCCGGCCTTCTTCCACTACAACGACATGGTAGCGCTGAATGTAATCGGCAAGGGGCCGGGAGCATTTACCACTCCATGGGAACCGCAATATGACCAGGCGCTGGCGAACTTCGTCAAACTTCCCAATAGCTTCCTGGATGTGATATTGAACGTTGCTTATAACCAAGGCTATTACGGAGGGTTGGTTTCTCAATACAGCACGCGGGGGACTACGGCAACAGCGGCCACCGTGGCTTCGGTAAATTCGTATAGCTCGATTTGGGGAAATACCAGCACCTTTGCGCAATATCCTTATCAGGTGCATTACTACCTTGACCAGATGTATGACAATCCCATACCGACCACCGGCCCGACTACGCTCGTGACCCCAGCCAACCACATCATCTTCAACATGAGCACTCTGGAAAATGTTTTTTCCAACGTGTTCCAGCTACTTGATTTTTCCAACGGCTCAAATCCGGCGCAGTTCTTCACAGCGGCCCAGGCGCAGGCAGCCTTCAATTCGGCCCTGGCACAACATGGCGTTGCCAGCACAGCCACGCTTGATCTGAGCAACGCTACCCAACGGGCGACGATCTTTGCGGTGATCGACAGCGCGATTGGCAATCTTGAAACGGCTGCAGGCATGAAATTCAATGCCACAACCAATTCGCAACTGTAACCATTGCTGAAAATCTTTAGCCGCGAATACACGCGAATGAACACGAATAAAAAAGCAAAATCGAATCAAAAAAGGCTTTTTCACTACTCCTGTTTTTGCTCTTTTCGTTCTTCTTATTCTTTGATCTTGATTCGTGTTTATTCGCGTGTATTCGTGGCTAAAAGGTTTTGGTCTCCCCTCGTCTCTACGGTGCGCTCTTACACTTCTATCTGAGGTCGACGTACCCTCCGCCAAATGGCTCTCGCCGGGAAGAACAGAATGATCGACCACAGCAGCAGGCTTGGCCCCCATGAAACCAGGAATAACGCAATCGCGATCAATCCGCTCACCATGGTTTCATATCCTTCGACTGCGGCATTGCGAATGCGGCTCGAGGTCGAGGGCGGCACCATCTGTACATGCGCTTTGAAGTCTTCCCTCATTTTCAAGCTGAGAGTGGCAAAAGCCACCTGGTTGGCGAGGTTCTTCTTTTCCGCATCCATTTGCTCGATGCGCTCGCGGACAGCGTCGATTTGTTCCTCGACCTCCAGAACATCCGAAAGTCTTCCAGTGCGCTGACGCAGAAGATCGGTTAACCGCTGTTCAGTGTTGCGCGCATTGGTGAGCCGGGCTTGCAGGTCCACATATTGCTGGGTAACTTCATCTCCCTTTTGCGATTCCGACTCCACGCGGCCAAGCTTCTTCAGTTCCGCCAGCGCGAGGTCTAACTGGTCGGCGGGCACTCGCAACACAGCATCGAGAGAGCGCCCGGCATCGGCAGCACCGCCTGTATTCAGATTTCCAAAGTATCCGTGATGGTGTTTTAGCGTGTCTTCCATACTCTTTCTGGCCTGGTCGAAATCTGCTGTAACCAAAGCGAGTTCGGCGGTTCGCACAATCATCGGGCCAGTCAAGTTCGCGGTTTGCGGTGATTCATGGGTAGGCTGCGGGGCCGGAGTGCGAGGGGGCGCTTTTGATAAAGATGGGGCGTATCTATCCATAGCAAGCTCATCAGAGCGCGAACTGCTGCTGCCCACCTCATCAACCCCTTGTTCCTTCAATGTTTTAGTGATTTGCGCTTGCGACATCTGCTGCGATTCACCCGCTCGATCTGTGAATCTAGCCATTTTGTACCTCAAATGATTTGGTACGAAGACAGAGATCATCGCAAGAATGGCTGCGGCGCTCACGGCGCCCAAGGCCCAATAACGAGGTTTGCTTAGAATGTCACGCCAAGTCTTTCGGGGCCGGTGAGTAACGGATCTTTCTTTCTCTGCATTTTCTTTTGTTCCATCTCCGGCGAGAGCAGCCGCCAGTCCCAGAGGAAATTGGGAATCCGATGGTGGCACTTGCCACGACATTAGCCTTTGAGAGATATCACGAAGGTCGGCAGCAATCTTCTGGCAATCTTTGCAGCGCTCCAGGTGGGCTGCGGCGATCGTGGCCCTGTCAGCCTGAAGTTCGCCATCAAGGTAGGCCATCAGTTCTTCAGGTTCGATTGGGTGGATGCTTTTGCTCATTTCATTCCTCATCTGTTGGCCTTGCTTCATTGATCTCTGTTATCCCTAATGCGGCCATTGCGTTCCGGCGTTTTTCCGCAGGCTCCAGGAGATCCTTCAACGCCATACGCGAGCGGAACAGCCTGGAACGGACCGTATTCACTGGAAGCCGCAACAGTTCGGCAATTTCCGCGTAACTAAGCTGCTCATATTCGCGCAGCATCAGGATCTCTCGTTCGGACGCCTCAAGTTTTTTAAGAGCCTGCCGGACCCACAAAGTAGAATCGGTTGCGTCAATGACGACGGGTTCGGTAGCCGACTCCACCGGCAGTTCGTCCTTGGGTTGTTTTCGTCGCTCTGCAGTCAGTAATTTCAACGCGATCCCGTAGAGATAAGTTCGAACGAGTGACCGTGGCTCGTATCGCGCTGTCGCGCGAATGACCGCAAGAAATGTTTCCTGGGCGAGATCTTCGGCGCGCGGATGGTTTTCCAGCCGCCTTCGGAAAAAGCCGTAAAGCGGCCCACGATAACGCGCGAACAACTCTTCAAATGCCTCGCGCGATCCCTGCTGGAACTCCAGCATCAAGGCTTCATCACTAACCATGGTTGCCGGTGTTTCTCCCTTCCGGTCTGCATCAATGCTATTTGAAATCTCGTACATAACCTGTAATGTCGCAATCGGCTAAAAAGTTCCCAGCGATGAGCTTTTTATTTAGTCGAGGAACCAGGGGGTACGGGGGAAGAAATTCCGGGGTGAGCTAAGCTAGCAGCCAGAAGCCAGAACCTGTCCTGAGGTGCCAGCCGAAGGAAGCTATTCTCACACTTCTGATTTCTGGGCAATAGGGAAGCGCCGTCCGAGTCCAAAGGCTTTAGGGGTAATCTTCAATCCGGGGGCAGCCTGCTGGCGTTTGTATTCGCTGCGCTCGATCATGCGGACTATGTTTTTGACCAACTGAACATCATAGCCGCGCTCGGCTGCAATCTGCTCGGCTGTGCGATAGTCCTCGATGAAATCTTCAAGAATCGTATCCAGGACATCATACGGAGGCAACGTATCGCTGTCTTTCTGTCCTGGACGTAACTCCGCCGATGGCGGCTTCTCCAGCGTCGATTGCGGTATGACAGGCTTGCGGGAGTTTACATAGCGGCTGATCCGGTAAACCATGGTCTTGGGAACATCTGAGATCACCGCCAGGCCGCCTACCATGTCGCCATAAAGGGTGCAGTAGCCCACTCCAAGTTCAGATTTGTTGCCGGTAGTCAGCACCAGCCGATTGAACTTGTTGGAGATGGCCATCAGGATCGCTCCCCGGATCCTGGCTTGCAGGTTCTCTTCCGCCACATCTTCTTTCGTTCTTGCAAAAACCGGCGCCAGCGCCTGCCGGTAGCTATCGAAGATTTTGGCGATTGTAATGACCTCAAAATCAATCCCCAGATTCTCCGCCAGCTCGCGTGCATCGCGAACGCTATGGTCGGAAGAATATTGACTCGGTAAAGCTACGCCCATCACGTTGTCGGCTCCAAGAGCGTCAACGGCAATTGCGGCGGTTAAAGCAGAATCGATCCCACCGCTCAATCCCAGGACAACCTTGCGGAAGCCGCATTTGCTTACATAGTCGTGCGTGCCCAGCACCAGGGCCGCGTAAGCGCTTGCCTCTTCGCCTGCAATCTGGGGATGAATATCGCCTTGCAAACTGTCGGAATCGAAAAAGATCAAATCTTCTTCAAAAGATTTTCCCTGGGCAATGATTCTGCCGTCCGGGGCAATGACCACGCTGGAGCCATCGAAGACCAGGCTGTCGTTGCCACCTACCTGGTTCACCATGGCCACCGGAACATTGTTCTGGCGTGCAATGGTAGACAGCATCTTGCAGCGCAGCTCCCGCTTGCCCAGATGAAAAGGCGACGCCGAGATATTCAGAACAAAATTGCCTCCCGCCAGCAACAGTTGCTCCACCGGGTCCACATTGTAGAGCTGCCGCCGCCAGAAGTGTTTGTCGTTCCATGCATCCTCACAGATAGTCAAAGCCATCTTCGCGCCGTTCACTGGATACACCTGCTGGGAAACGGCAGGATCAAAATAGCGGGGTTCATCAAAGACGTCATAAGTCGGCAGCAGCATCTTCGACTGAACGAATTGAATGATGCCTCGGTTCATAACCGCCGCCGAGTTCATGATTCGTTTACCGGTCTCCACCCGAGCAGGAGAGACAAACCCGCAGATCACGGTGATATCCGGCAGGGAGCGCGCAATCTCCTGCGCCACTTGCTGGTTTTTCTCAATGAACGCAGGTTTCTCCAGCAAGTCTCGCGGCGGATATCCGCAAATTGCCAGTTCGGGAAACACGACCATTTCCGCGCCCGCGGCCTGGGCTTGCCGCGCGTGCTCCACAATCTTTTTCGCATTCCCGCAGAAATCGCCGATGGTGGGGTTGATTTGCCCCAGCGCAATCTTCACATATTCAGTTTAACTCAGCAGGATAGAAGGTGATTTGTAATTTGAAAGCCACAGAACCAAAGGCGCAATTTCCATTGCTCAGGGCCGTGACAAACGCCGCTCTTATGATCGTGGGCCGGGCAAGCAAAGCTTTATGTCTTGTTTCTGCGCCGGTAAATTATGCATCAGTACTTTTGGACATGTCTCCCCGCGTAAATTGCTGATTCTAATTGGATTGCTTCAGCGCTCCTGGTTGGCATGAAACTTGCCCTGACTTAACAGTGCGAGGTGAGACTATGAAGAAACTGATCTTAGGTTCCATCCTGTTGTTCGCTGGAGCGGCAATGCAGGCCAGTGATCTGAAGTCATATCAGTCCGGGGTGCTCAAAGAGATGAACTCTGTGGAATGCGGTTACGAGCAGAAAAGCGGCAACACCTTTGTGGGAGAAGTGCTAGGCACCGATGGCGCGCACAGCAAGACGCGTAAGACCCTCTGCCATGAATATGTCTTGCAAACCAACCACATCATCTACCGCATCCGTCCCCGCGACGAAAAACACCCGGCTCTTCTACCTGTGGGAGAGACCGCCCACTTTCGCATGAAAAAAGACCTTATGGTGTTACGTGTACCGGAAGGTGACAACAAAGAACGGGACTACGACGTAGTAGGAATGACCCCGGCAGACAAAGACAATTCGAATGCAGTAGCGCAGTCAAAGAAATAAGCATTCATCCGTCAGCACTCAGCATTCAGCTCGCTCGACTGATTGGGCTGAAGGCGAGCAGTGTCGTGGGCTTGGTTGCAGTTTTGTCCAATAGTGAGCATAGCGTGCTCTAAAAGCAATACTGTTTACTTAAGGCGAGTAAGAGACAAGAGAGTGTCCCATCCTTCACGTTCCTTGCGAAGGATGGGATTCGACGATAACGCAACAGCGGTTGGAGCTAAGTACTAAGGGCTAACGGCTAAAAGCTAGTAGCCAGAAGCGATTAGCCAGAGGCTAATTACTTTTCAACACATATCCCGGCTGCAAAGGCAATTTGCCCTCGATCTTGATAACGTTGACCCGATTGTTGATTGAATAAACATCGAGTACACCGATTGCGCCCGGAGTCCCAGCGACCAGTTTCAGCAATTCCTCTTCCGAATTGGCAACCACGATTGAGCCTTTGTGGGCTGCGATCAGTGTTTTCAACTCTTCCGCCGGCATCTTGTAAATCTTTTGCAGCGCAGTCTGCATTTCCGGCTTGGAGAGATCACGCAGAAATACGGTCACGAGTTTTCCGTCAGGCCACCGATGCGTCTCGCCCTTGAGAATTTTCGCCAGATCCGGAAGGCTCAACTCTGCTGTTGGATTGGCTTTGTCCACCACCACTGCCAATTGGCCGGCAGAGCAAACAGCGCTTCCCAGCAGGAGCGCTAAAAACAGAATTGAGAAATATCGCATAGCGGAAACCATTCCTGGGAACAGTATGCCTAGCATAACACTCTCAGCTATTGTGCGGGCTTTTGTTCAACACCTCCCGCGGGTTTGGAAAACTTAGCGTCGTCAATAGCAATATTCTGCTGCACCTGATCAACTTGAATGGTAAAGCGGCCCAAGGGACGCGCGAGTGTCCAGCGAAATGGAATCTTCACGCCGCCCTCCGCGCGATAATCGGCATAGTCAATCTGTGTAGGGTTACGACCCAGGGGTGTATCGGCATAGCGCGCCATGCGGAGCAACAACCCCGACTCCTTGTCAAAGTACAACCGCACCGGCGCCATGCCCTGGCGAATTCCAATAAGTTGCACAGTCTCGTGCTCGCCGATCTTCTCACCGGGGCGCACCCGGAACTGGGTGAATATTTTCTTGAGATCAACCGGAAGATTGAAATCGGCGTCCAGGCGAGCAGCATCGGCTTCAGCCGAACTCATGTCTCGAGGAGGCCTTCCCCCTGGATTCCCCAGCCATCCATGTTGACCATCGTAGGCGGTAATGCTATCGCCGTTAGGGGTATGCATGATAGAGATGCGTTTATCCGGGGCTTTGGCCAATACTTCAATAGGGATTTGGCGTCCGCCAGTGTTGATGGTCCCTTTTTCTGACCGGCTGGTGACCTTCTGTAAAGCGTCAGCGCCACCCACTGCCTGGATGTATTTGTCGATGACTTGTTCGGCCGTTGGCATGCCGCTTTCAGGTGCTTTCGCCGTTTCGGTGTGCTTGGGCTCGTCTTCTGGAATGATGGGCGTTCCCACTGGCTCATGGGCGCCTCGATGGCAAGAGAAGCAAGTGACGGTGCGCTCGCCTTTAAAATTGTCTTTGTTGATTGCAAACTGCATCTGGATCATCTGCCGCGCCGTCGCTTTGGGCTTTTTGTCGTCTTTCTCAAATGCTCCTTGCGTATGACAGAATTCGCACTCCACCCCCAACGAATTGCTGATGAATTGCATCGTTGGAATCACCTGGTCCGCAGGCGTACCCTTCAGCACCTGTATGTTCTTATAAGCCTGTTCGGCAGTTTTAGGCGCATCCGTCGCAGATTGTGGCGAGCTTTTTGCGATCATGGCAACGCCCAAAACTCCGGCTACTGTCATGCCGGCCCACACGTTCAGCCTTTTGGTAGTCATGTCAATTTCCTCGTTAGAGATGTTGAGTCGAGTTTATCAAATCAGTTCCAATCAATAGCTGTACCGAAAGGTTTTTACCGATCACCCGATCACGTGCGATCACCCGATTTGTATTTCAATTCAGCCATCGGCTTGTCTTTCCAATATCGGTTGAAGTTATCGACAGTCGTAAAGGTCCGGGTGTTCATCTGATCGATGTAGAGCGTCCCGTTCAGGTGGTCGATCTCATGTTGCAAAATGCGAGCGTACCAGCCGCTGGCTTCAATCACTCTGAGCCGCGCCTTCTCATCCATGCATTCCACCCGGACTTTTCTGGCGCGCGGTACGAGCGCCATCATGGCTGTGACGCTCAAGCATCCTTCAAAAAACTCTACCGTGTCGCGTTCCAGGAGTGTAAGGCGGGGGTTAATGATCACATGAAAAGCGACCGGCTTGCGCTCCCGTTCTTTCAACAGCTCGCGGGAAGCATCTTTTGTGTATTCAGGACGATCCTCGATTACTGCCAATTGCAGCGATTGGCCTATTTGCGGAGCAGCCAAGCCGACGCCCGGCGCTTTGCGCATGGTCTCGCGCATGGATTCAATCAGCTCCCGGATACCTGCGCTGACAATCTCCTGGCTGGAAAGTGGCCTCGCGGTCTGCCTCAAAATCGGGTCGCCCGCCTGTACGAGTTCAAGTAGCATAAAAAAAAGTATAAGGGAGCGCCGCCCATGACCGGTGGGCAAAAATCACAGGTTCAATGCGCTCACACCGAATTTCCATTACCGATGTAATCCAGCATCCGGGTGAATTTCCTACACTTCTGCGCCCTTTCAACCGATAATTGCATCAATAGATATATTGCTCAGGATTTACTGCATGCGCTTGGTTCATTAGGTCGAAAGATCTCTCCCCAGGACAAGCCGTCCCTGCAGTAGGAAGCTGTGAATATTGTGGTAACCGTATTTCCTAGACGTAAATTATTTTTGCGATTCCTCTCGCTCGGCTTCTTATTTGAGAAGATCAACCTGGGCGAATGGATCAGCTCTTTACTCCTGATCAAGCCCGTGTCGCCCGCCGGATCGCCATCGCAAAAGAAAAAAGGCAGGCTCATCGCTATGCCGCCCATGGGATTCAGGCTTCGACAAAACCCTCGACCAAACCATGAACGATCCAGCGACGAGGCTGTTCTGCGGTCTCTCTAGGAAAATTCTCCCCGGTCAAAGCACTACCAGACGCGGCAGGCATTAACTGGCATCATGGGCTGGCCAGTCTGGCAACCAAATGCTTTGCCGAATTCCGGCATGTTTTGCACTACGCCGTTTACCCTGAATTTCCGGTATGAATGTGGGTCGGTCTGGGCTTGCAGGCGCACCGACTCCGGTCTGCTGCTGCCGCACCAGTTTTGGCCATGTGCCAGGAAGAACTGCTGGATCGGCGTGTAGCCATCCTGCTTTTGATCCAGATTGATGTTTTTGCGCTTGGCATCGGCGAGGAATGCCAAAAACGCCAGCCTCAGGCCGCCATTATCCGCCGTATTCTCACCCAACGTAAGCTGGCCGTTGATCTTCACGTCATCGACTACAATAAATGAGCCGTATTCTTTCACCTCGCAGTCGGCTTTTTCTTGGAACTTCTTAGCGTCGTCTGGGGTCCACCAATCCGACAGATTTCCGTGGGCATCAAACTGGCGGCCTTCATCGTCGAATCCATGAGTCAACTCGTGGCCTATGACGCCGCCCACATGGCCATAGTTAACGGCATCAGGAGAGTTCTTGTCGTAAAACGGCGATTGCAGGATTCCGGCAGGGAAGTTGATGTCGTTCATGCTGGGGTTGTAATAGGCATCCACCGTGGGCGGGCTGATGCCCCACTCGCCCCGGTCTACGGGCTTGCCAATTTTTGCTAATTGCCGGCGAGTCTCGAATTCAATAGCGCGAATCGTATTGCCGTAGGCATCGTCGCTCGCCACCTTCAAATTGGAATAGTCGCGCCAATGATCGGGATATCCAATCTTATCGGCAATTGCACGGAGTTTCTGTTTGGCTCGGGCTTTGGTCGCCGGGCTCATCCAATCCAGTGTGTCGAGGTCCTGGTCCATAGCGGCCTCGATATCGTGCACCATTTGTAGCATCGCCTGTTTGTTGGCTGGCGGAAACTCCTGGGCTACATAGTTCTGTCCAAGCGCTTCGCCCAAAGCCGCATCGGTATTCTGGACGCACCGTTTCCAGCGTGCCTGCTGCTGCGGCTGTCCTCTGAGCTTGCGAGAGTAGAAGTCAAAACTCTCCTCGTCAAAGGCTTTCGGGAGCGCCTCGCTTGGGGTTGAGCGGATAAGTTGCCAGCGCAAATAGGTCTTGATGGTCTCCAGATCGGTAGAGGCTATCAGTGAGTTCATTCCTTTGAAGAAGTCGGGATTGTCGACGTTGAGTTCTCGAACCGGGGGCGCGCCGGACTCTTTCAGAAAGAGGTTCCATGCGATCACTGGGGCCAGCTTCTGCAGTTCGCTGACCGGCATAAGGTGATAGACCTTATGAGGATCGCGCTGCGATGTGATGTCCATGGATACTTTAGCGAGCGCCGTTTCCAGTTCCATGATCTTTTGTGCATCGCTTGACGCTTGGCTGTCCGGTTTGCCCATCAGCTTCATTACGTTCGTGATGTGGTCAACATATTGCTTGCGCGTCCTCTCCGGAACTTCACCGGTACGGAAGTAGTAGTCGCGCTCGGGCAGCCCCAGCCCGCCCTGGCCCACAGCCGCGATCTGCTTGCTGGCATCTTTGAAGTCTTGCTGCTCTCCAAACTCCAAAAAAGCGCCGACACCGATCAATTTGTAGTGCGCCAGCAACGACGACAACTCTTCTTTGCTCTTGAGCTTTGCGATACGGTCAAGCTCCGCCTGCAACGGTTTCAAGCCCTTGGCATCGATGGCGTCGGTGTTCAGGCAGGCAGCATAGAAGTCACCGATTTTCTGCTCGTTGGAAGATCGGCCCGCGCCTCCCGCTGCGGCCTTTTCCAGTATGGAATGCAGAGTATATTCCGTATATTCAGCGATCATCGCGCCGGTCCCGTATCCTGGACGGTCGTTTGGAATAGGATGCAGCTTCGAAAAATTCCCGCAGGAATACTGGAAGAAGTCGACGCAGGGATCGGCGGTAGGATCCATCACTTCCTTATCCAATCCCGGCGGAAGCCTGGGTGGTTTCTCCGGGCCGGCCGGAGTGGAGGTGCTTGTTTGTGCCAGCAGCGTTGCACACAACATACCAACAGTCATAATGGCTTTCATGCCTAGCACATTCAAGCGTCTCCCAGTCATTGTTTGTCCTTTGATTAAAATCTTGATGGTTATTATATAAAGACGTGTCTGGATGTGATTTGGTTATCAGTAAGAGTGTGTCTTGTGTGACACCAGTGCTTGACCCACATTAAGTCCGCGATGGGTAAAGGCAGTGGAAGATGCTAATATGTGTACAGTGAGTACATAAAAATGGAAACGGTTAAAATTGGCATCCGGGAATTTCGAGAGAACCTTGCAGATTACCTTGAATCGAACCAGCCTTTGGCGATTACTCGCCACGGTGAGACATTGGGTTTTTATATTCCAGCACAAAAACGCAGCCGTAAAGCGCAACTCGAAGCAATGCGCGCCGCCGCCAAAGAACTCGACGACATGATTGCCTCTTGGGGAGTTTCCGAAAACGAATTGATAGAGGAATACAAGCAGATTCGCCGTTCAGCGCGCGAAGCAAAGCGGAATGCCAAGTAGAGCTTTAGTAATTGACGCCAACATCCTGATAAGAGCTGTTCTAGGCAGGCGCGTTCGAGAATTGATTGAAACGCACGCTGCAATGGTTTCATTCTTTGTTCCAGAATTTGCTCTGGCTGAAGCTGAGGAGCATTTGGCCGTACTTGTCGAGAGACGCGGTGGAGAACCTGAAAAGGCGCTTGCACTCTTACGTACCCTGGGGAACCTTGTTGAGGTGATAAGACTCGAGGTTTATGGTTCGCTCGAAAGGGAGGCTCGTGCGCGTTTAGGCCAACGCGATCCCGATGATTGGCCGGTTCTTGCAACAGCACTAGCACTCAATTGTCCGATCTGGACAGAAGATACTGATTTCTTCGGTTGCGGAGTTGCCACCTGGACCTCCGATCGGGTGCGAATGTTTTTACAAGAGTAAGAGGTCCTGTTTTGCTTGTTCTCTGCTAATATCTTCGCTGATGAAAAGAGAAGCTGTAATCGTTGATGCTGTGCGCACGCCCTTGGGGAAGCGCGATGGCATGTTGAAGACCTGGCATCCGGTGGACCTGCTGGCGTTTGCGCTGAATGGCCTGGTGCAGCGGAATAAGCTCAACCCTGAACTGATTGAAGACGTTATCGCCGGATGTGTGATGCAAGTGGGCGAACAGGCAGCCAATATTGCGCGTAACGCTGTGCTGGCCGCCGGCCTCCCTGAGTCCATTCCCGGAACCAGCGTTGACCGCCAGTGCGGCTCCAGCCAGCAGGCGGTCCACTTTGCGGCGCAGGGTGTTATGGCAGGCAGCTACGATGTGGTCGTGGCCTGCGGCGTGGAGAGCATGACGCGGGTGCCCATGGGATCGTCTGCAGCCAATGGTCCCGGCAAACCCTTTGGACCGGCGATGAAGCGCCGCTACAACGACGTCCACTTCCATCAGGGCATCAGCGCCGAAATGTTGGCGGAGCGTTGGAAAATCAGCCGCACCGAGCTTGACGAGTTCAGCCTTGAGAGCCATCGTCGCGCAGCCCAGGCCAGCGATCAATGTTGGTTTTCGCGCGAGGTTTTGCCGGTCCCGGTTGAAACGGAGCAGGGAACTGTGCAGGCCAAGCGCGATGAGGGTATTCGAGTCGGCAGCACCATCGAGAAGATGGCATCGCTGAAGCCTTCCTTCAAGCCTGATGGGGTGGTCACCGCCGGAAACTCCTCGCAGATTACCGACGGCGCCGCCGCAGTCCTGATCATGGAACGGGGCACGGCGGAACGGCTTGGATATCGTCCTCTGGCGCGCTTTGTGGCATTTGCGCTGGCCGCGGAAGATCCGGTTCTCATGCTCGGGGCTCCCATTCCCGCAACCCGCCGCGTGCTGGAGCGGGCCGGACTCACGCTGAACGACATTGACCGTATCGAGATCAATGAGGCATTCGCCAGCGTAGTGCTTGCCTGGCAGCGCGAAACCAAGGCGGACCTCTCTCGCGTCAACGTCAACGGAGGAGCAATTGCCCTCGGACACCCGTTGGGAGCGAGTGGCGCCCGATTGATGACAACCCTGGTGCATGAGCTGCAACGCACCCAAAGCCGTTACGGATTGCAAACCATGTGCGAAGGCGGCGGCATGGCCAACGCCACGATCATTGAAAGAGTGTGAAGAGCTATGCTAGCCACTAGTCTTTTGCAGTTCAAATTAGAAATTGGAAATTAGAAATTAGAAATTCTTGAGAGCCCTCAATGAAAATTCAAGGTAAAGGCGCACTGGTCTCCGGCGGAGCCTCTGGTCTCGGAGCAGCGACGGTCCGCATGTTGGCGGGAGCCGGCGCACGGGTTCTGATTGCCGACATTAATGATCAACTGGGAACCAAGCTGGCGCAGGAACTCGGCAGCAGCGTTGCGTTCTTCAAAACAGATATTACTCAAGAAGACCAGGTCAAGAAGCTGGTAGAGGAGGCAGTGCGGCATACCGGCGGGCTTCACATTGTGGTGAACACCGCTGGAATCGGTGTTGGGGAAAAGGTGTTGGGGAAGAATGGTCCTCACGATCTGAAGAAATTCACCCGTGTGATTCAGGTGAATCTGATTGGCACCTTCGATGTGCTCCGCCAGGCCTCCCAACCCATGGCTGCAAATGCACCCGATGAG
>DASZFK010000461.1:0-7068 GCA_035939855.1 Candidatus Angelobacter sp. | reverse complement strand
CTGGTGCAGCGCGAATTGATGCGGACTGGAAAAAACGCATTCTCGCTGGTGAGTCGCATCATGGAACGCCACGGGCGTCCGGTCTATACCAAGCTGCTGAAGTTGATCGAAGCCGGCAGCGAGAACGGTGATTTTCGTAAGGTTGACCCGCCTCAGGCGTTAACCTCGATCCTTGGCGTCATTATTTTCTATTTCATAAGCCTGCCCGCGCAGCACCTGATGAGTTCCGGCGATCCATTCGCCCCGGAGCGGATTACCGCGCGGCGCACAGCCGTGTTGGATTTCATCTCCGCAGCGCTGTTTTGCCCCAAAAGCCAGCCCAAGGGGAAACAACGATGAACGCCAGAAACAGGTTCTTCATTTTGCTCGGAGTGCTGCTGATCATTGCTGCCGCTTATTACTTTCTCTCCACCGATCAGTCTTCCGATGTGGTTTTGGTCGGCACCGTCGATGCCAATCAGGTCGTGGTGAGCCCAAAAATTGCTGGACGAGTAGAGCGCCTGGCAGTAAATGAAGGCGACCAAGTAAAAGCAGGGGACACGATCGCGGTGCTCGATGCCCAGGAGCTTACCGCCGAGCGCCAGGCGGCCAAGGCGATGGTTGCCAGCCTGCGATCGCAAATCGCGCAAACCCGCGCCACCGAAGAGCAGACCATCGGAGAAACTTCCAGCGGCGTAGCCAATGCAAAAGCCCGGCTGCTGGCTGCGCAGGCGACTCTCGCGCAAGCCCAAGCGGACCTCCAGCGCATACAGGATGACGCCCGCCGCAACATCGAACTCGCCCGCCAAGGCGTGGTTTCACAACAGTTAGCCGATCAATCGGCGGCGCAGCTCAAAGCTCAGCAAGCAGCAGTGCGTGCTGCGGAAGACCAGGTACATGCTGCCCAAGCCGATCTCAATACCTCGGAGGCCCATACAAATCTGGCTCACGTAGCCCAGAGCACGGTTGCTTCCACGCGAGCCCAGGCCCTCAATGCCCAGGCCCAACTCGAAGCAGCCGAAGCCCGGCTCGGGTATACCAAGGTTACGGCTTCCGTAGGCGGTATCGTCACAATCCGTGCTGCTCGCGAAGGCGAGGTCGTGAATCTGGGCCAGCCGATTGTGGTGATCACCGACTTAAACGATACCTGGGTGCGCGCTGCAATCCCTGAAACGCAGGCATCGCAACTCGCTTTAGGCGATCAGCTCAAGGTGCGTCTGCCCTCCGGCGATTTGATTTCCGGCAAGGTCATCTACAAAGCGCCAGAGGCCGACTTTGCCACGCAACGCGATGTGAACCGCCGTAAACGAGACATCAAGGCCATCGTCATCAAAGTGGCGGTTGACAACAGTAAGAAGACCCTGGTTCCCGGCATGACGGCGGAAGTCCTGATCCCCAACTCCAAGATCAAAGGCAGTTAATGGCTGAGAAGGCGATCCAGGTACGCAACATCGTCAAGCGCTATGGCCAGTTCACAGCGGTTGATGGAGTCTCGTTTGATGTAGGCGAAAGAGAAATATTTGGATTGCTTGGACCCAACGGCGCGGGCAAATCGACGCTCATCCGCATGATGACGACGTTGCTGGAAATCACCGATGGCACCGCGATCATCGATGGGTTTGACGTTCGCAAAGAACCCGATAAAGCCCGGCGCCGGATCGGAGTCATTCCCCAGGCAATGACCAGTGATGGCGACCTGACGGTTTGGGAAAACCTGAGTATCTATTCCAAGCTGTACAACATCGAGACGGCAGAGCGTGAGCGCTCCATTAAAGAGTTGCTGGAAATCGTAGACTTGGTCCAATGGCGCGATGCTCCAGCGAAGAACCTTTCCGGCGGCATGAGGAGGCGGCTCGAAATTGCGCGCGGCCTGGTACACCGGCCCAACATTTTCTTTCTCGATGAGCCTACCACCGGCCTCGATCCGGTCTCTCGCGTGGCCGTGTGGGAGATGATCACCAACATCAAGGAGAAGCGCAATCTCACGGTCCTGATTACCACCCATTACATGGATGAAGCCGACCGGCTCTGTGACCGTATAGCCATCGTCGACCATGGCAAGCTCGTGGCGCTCGACAGTCCTATGGCGCTCAAAAACAGCATTCCCGGCTCCAGCGTGATCGAGGCCCAGTTCCTGAATGCGCCCCCTGATTGGGAGCAAAGGCTGCGAGGCCTCAACGGCGTGACTTCGGTGCAGCCGCAAGCCGCCAGCATGTACCGCGTTCTCACCCAGGAAGGTTCGCGCACCACCACCGACCTGGTCGAGACGGCCGTCCGCGCCGGCGTCGTGTTGAAGTCCCTTACCGTGCAAAGCACCACGTTAGATGATGTTTTCGTTCACTACACCGGGCGCCAGTTGCGCGACCAGATTGTGGATGCGCCTATGTACAAGTCTCCAGTGAACTGGGAGTGACCCATGCCTGCATTTTTTCAAACCGGGCGCATGATGGCCATTGTGGAACGCGACCTGCGCAAGTTCTTCCGCTCGCCGGCGTTGATGCTGGCAGCGATGGTCTTTCCGCTGGTGCAATTGATTGTCTTGGGCAATGCTTTTGGCGGCAAGATTCGCGATGCTCAGCTTGGCGTGGTGGATAACGACAATGGTCCCCAGGCCGTGCGTGTGATTGAAGCCTTGCGCTCGGTGCAAAGCAATGCCCGCACCTTCCATCCCATTCTTTATTCCGATGAAGACCAGATGTTGCGCGACGTGCGCACCGGACTCCTCAATGCTGGCCTCGTGATTCCACCGCAGTTTTCGCGCAACGTCTATGAGCACACGCGGCCCAGGATCGGATTGGTGCTCGACAATACAGACAATTTCATGACTGCCACGTTCGAAGACAATATGACGCAACTGGTGCAGGCATTGAACCAGCCCGATATCCAGCCTCGTGTTGTGCAGCAGATCGAGCTCCAGGTGGTGGAACTGTATCCGTACATCGAATACATGAAATACCTGCTGCCCGGCACCATTACGCTCGCCATGTTTGTGAGCGTAATGATCGGCGGTGGCATCGTTTACATCGATGACAAGGCCCGCGGCGTCCACGAAGGATATCTGGTAACCCCCATCACCAAGCTGGAGTTGGTTGCCGGCCTGAACGTGGCCGGTGCTTTCAAGGCCATGGGAGCCGGACTTGTGCTCACCGTGATAGGCTCGCTGATTGCGGGGGAAGGGAATGCGTTTCACGCCGCCAACCTGATCTGGCTCTTGCTGCTGATCGCCTTCACCTCGTTTGCCTTCGTCTCCATGATGTTCCTGATCATGGTGCGCATCAGCGATCCCTTAGTGCCGCGCGCCATCTTCGGCATACTCAACACCCTCCTCTATTTTCCCAGCGGCGCCATTTACCCGGTTCATGCGTTCCCAAAGTGGCTGCAATGGATCGCCAAGATCGATCCCTTCAGTTACTCGGTCCACGGTTTCAAGGCCGTCCTGTTAAAAGGCGTAGGGCTGGCGGCAATCTGGCAGGATCTGCTCTACCTGGGAGTGTTTGCCATGGTGACGTTCTTCCTGTCATCAATATTGTTCAAACGCACCCTGTAATAACCCGCAACCCTTCGCTTCGCTCGAAGGCGGGCTACGACACTGAGACACGAAGAAAAACCAAGAACTTTTTTAGCCACGAATACACGCGCATGAACACGAATCAAGATCAAAACCAAAAAAAGACAGACATAGGCAGCCATAGGAAGAGTGGAGAAACATTTCTTGATTCGGATTCTTGTATTTTTTATTCGTGTTAATTCGTGTGTATTCGCGGCTAAAAAAGGTTTTGGTTTTGGCTTGTTACTTTTTCACGCTCGCCGGTGTCTCTTGTACCAGTGCTGCAATCGCAGCAGACTTGCTGTATCTTTGGTCTTAGAGGAAAAACAACCCCATGGGATTGATGGATGCCAAGGAATATGATCCCCGGCCGGCTGAGCGACGTAAGAAGATCATTCTCGGCCTGGTCCTGGTTGCGGTGATCGTAGGAGTACTCTGGTATTTTTTCCGCTACTGGCCGGAAGAGCGAGTGATCAACAAATTCTTTGACGCAGTCGAGCGGGGCGATATGCAATCCGCCTACGCTCTTTACTTTAACGACACGAACTGGCAGCAGCATCCTGATCAATACAATCGATATACGTTTGGCCAGTTCCAGCTCGATTGGGGACCGAGTGGCGAATACGGCAAGATCACCAGCCACCATGTGGAGTGCTCCACCGAGCCTCCCAACAAGGGTGGTGCTTCACCGAGCGGCGTAATCGTAGTCGTCAGGATCAACAACCGCGTAGAAACCAAATCCTTATGGGTGGAAAAGAAATCAAAGACAATCACTGATTCCTATCAAGCCGTGCTCTGCCATGGAGACCGGTGATTGGGATCGGGTACTAGACATGAACCCCGCCTCTGCGATATGAATGTTCCCTTCAATCCACATTGAGAGGGACCCATGAGGCTTTTTCTACTTTTACTCACCGCTGCCAGTCTGAGCGCTTTCGCCGCTGACACTACCGTGAAAGGATACCTGGTCGACATCTCCTGCAGTTCCGATCTTGGCGATAGGCCGGGGTTCGGTGCAAGACACAGCAAGAAGTGCCTGCAAATGCTGCCCTGCGTTCAGAGTGGGTATGGCGTATTGACCGCAGACAAACAGGTAATCAAATTTGACGACAAAGGCAACGAGCAGGCCAAAAAATTCATTGAGAGCATTACCAAAGCCAACGACATCCGGGTCAGCGTCACAGGAAGCGTCGATGGCGACCACATAACCGTCAACAAGATCGAACTGCAATAATCCGTTTGGTTGCTGTACCTGAGAACCGTTGTGCTCTGCAGAGATGTCTCCGCACTTGGTTTTTCAAGGATAACCCACGTTTTAGCGCACAATTCCAACATGGTTCGGCGCCGTTCTTGGGCGCCGAACCATGCCTGTCACTTCACCTTGACCGGGAGCGAAAGCTCTGTGTTCTCCCATTGCAGCACCAGATTCGCCGTGCTGTCGTTTTTCTTGCTGAAAGAAATCGTGAACTGTTCAACAGGCTGGCTGAGTGACGATTTTTTCAAGTCGATGCGCGCCAAATCCTGCGATTCATCGTATTGAGTGCCCCATTGGCCGGTTTGCTTGTTGATGATCAGCTTCCATGTTCCTTCGGAAGGAAGCGTATACAGCGTGTATTTTCCGGCTGGAACGTTGGTTCCTTCTACATCCAAATCCGCTTCTGTTGTTAGGGTTGTAGCTTCATTTGCGCCGGTTCGCCAAACCTGTCCATAAGGCACCACGCCGCCCATGATTTTTCTTCCTCGCATCGAAGGCCGGCTGTAGTCGATGGTGATCTTCTTACCTTTCAAAGTAACTTCCGCTGTTCCCGGAGGACTGGGACGCGCACTCTTATCCTGCTGGGCGCTCATCAAGGCTGTGAGCGCCAGCACCATCGTGAAAACTCCAATAACAAAATATTTAAATCGCATAGCTTTCCTTTCCTCTGTAGTTGAAATCGTGTTTTGAAATCGTGCTTTTTCGCGCAAATCTGCACGTTGCTTGAGCCATGATTTTCCGCAAATCATCATCAGGCCAAATCAATTCTTCTCTGCGTTTTCCTCTGCGCTCCTGCAATGCCAGTGCCTCGAAATCGCGTTTTTTCTCGCAAATTTAGATCAGCCTCAACTAACCCAAATTCCTCTCTGCGGCCTCTGCGCTCTCTGCGGTGTAATTCGTGTTTATTCGCGTGCATTCGCGGCTAATGGTTTTTGATCGCGTTTTGATTCTCCGCGCGTCTCCGTGGCGGGTTTTGGTTGTTGGCTCCAATCCGCTGTGCAGGGTACTTTAGTAACATGAAACTAACCCAAACATTCTAAAAGGCTTACGTTGATCTTGCAAAGTTGAGGCAAAAAGATCATGTACTTTCGTGTTTTTGCGCTAAACTTCATCTAAACGATTGCCCACCGATAGAAAAGCAGGTCCCTGATGGTAAGGCCCAGACAATCGGGTTTGAGCGTGATTGAGTTGTTGATTGTAGTGGCAGTGATCATGGTGATCATGGCCATCGCGATTCCAAGGTTGCTCCACGCCCGCATGAGCGCGAATGCAGCTTCGGCGGCGGCTTCCATGAGAGTCATTAATGACGCCGAGGCAACGTATGCGCTGAACTATCCGCAAGTCGGATACTCTTCCAACCTCCTCAATCTTGGAAAAAACGGCAGCACCTGTGAAACGGTCACCAGCACCAATGCCTGTTTGCTCGACGATCTGCTGGCCAGCGGAATCAAGGGCGGATACGTTTTCGATTTGACCGGTGATGGCTCGACCCCAGACACTGAATACAGTCTCACAGCCGCGCCGGTTTCCAATGGATATACCGGGCAATGTTCGTTTTCTGCCGACCAATCCGGCTCCATCCAGGCACACCCCGTAAAAGCAAGTCACACTTCGATACTGACAATGGGTGGTGGTTCCAGCGGTTGCACTCTCGGCTCCATGTAGTTCAGTATTTCCACGAACTGTCGCCGCCGGCAGGAATATTCTTCGTTATATGCTCTGCCATCGCGCGGACCATCTCGGCCGGCTGCATGGGGTTCCAGCCGTGTCCTTTCAGCGGACGCCCATATTCAAATGATCCTTCATACGGCGGGTTGCTGGTCTTCTTAAGAAAGTCTTCGAGCTTGTAGACGGCCAGGTTCAGGTAGTAGTTGTCCATGTCGCCGCAGAAGACATGGATCTTTCCCCCAAGCTGCGGACCAATTTTCGCCCAATTCTGTTCCAGGTAATAGCGCAAATCATAGCCGTGATCGCGCATGTAGATGGCAACTTCGGGATCGATTCTCCCTGTCTGCTTGTCCCACAGGGGTCTCGGATATCCATCGCGGCCCACCGGACCATAGACTGCCTCCCAGGCTTCATACTGCTGGCCTGATCGGCCATGGCTTCCCAGCACTTCTTCGAGCAGGCTCATTTGCCGCACGGTGACGTCAACCTGCCCTTCATTGGTGCGCTCCATGGGACGATCGGGGACCGGCGGATCATAGCCGGGAGCAAGAAAGGCATTGTTGTCTTGATAGATGTCCACCATCTGGTAGCGAGTGAAATCCACGGGATCGGGGAAAAA
>DASZFK010000460.1:0-3866 GCA_035939855.1 Candidatus Angelobacter sp. | reverse complement strand
CTCTGACGGCCGTACTGGTGGGGATGGTGCTCTCGCTCCTGATGAGAGTCCACATCGTCTGGCCCAAAGCCGCAATTCCCTTCCTGGGCGAGATCAAGCCGGAAAACTATCTTGCTTATCTCACGATGCACGGCACCCTGATGATTTTCTTTGTCCTCTCGACGGTGCCCCAGAATGGCTTCGGTAACTACTTTCTTCCGTTACAACTCGGCGCTTCTGAAATGGCCTTCCCCCGCCTGAACCTGGCCGGCTTTTGGATTACCCTGCTTTCGTTCCTGGTGCTGCTGGCTGCTTTCTTTGTACCGGGCGGCGCTTCATTAGCCGGCTGGACCCAATATCCTCCGCTGAGCGCCATCGCCTCTGCCGGACCCGGCCAGGGACGCGGAACCGATCTGTGGCTTTCGAGCATTGGACTCTTCTGCCTGGCCTCGATTCTGGGCGCTATCAACTTCATTACTACCACGCTCAAGTTGCGTGCTCGGGGCATGACTTTGATGCGTATGCCTCTTACCTGCTGGACGTGGTTCGTCACCGCCATCCTGACCCTGCTGGCCTTCAGTGTTCTCTTGGCTGCGGCCATCATGTTGCTGCTTGATCGCCATGCTGGAACCAGCTTCTTTGTGCCCTCAGGACTGATGGTGAGCGGCGCTGCCGTGGACCATCACCGCGGATCACCTTTGTTGTGGCAGCACCTGTTCTGGTTTTTCGGCCACCCCGAGGTCTATATCGCCATTCTGCCGGGGATGGGCATGACCTCGCATTTGCTCTCGGTCTTTTCCCGCAGGCCGGTCTTCGGATACAAAGCCATGGTGGGAGCAACCATTGGCATTGGCCTTCTGGGCTTTTCCGTCTGGGGACACCACATGTTCGTCAGTGGAATGAACCCCTATGCGGGCTTCGCCTTCTCCACCCTCACCACGGCGATTGCAGTGCCCTCCGCGGTAAAAACCTTTAACTGGCTCGGCACGCTCTGGCGCGGCCGCATTCGCTTCACAGTTCCCTTGCTGTTTTCGGTGGGCTTCGTCTCGCTCTTTATCAGCGGAGGACTGACCGGCCCCATGCTGGCCCAACCCGCGCTCGATATCTATCTGCACGATACCTATTTTGTGGTGGCCCATTTTCATCTGATCATGGCCATGGCGGGAGTATTTGCCATCTTCTCGGCAACTTACTTCTGGTTTCCCAAAATGTTCGGACGCGCCATGAATCACCGATTGGGCGTCCTGCATTTCTGGATCACGCTCTTTGGAGCGTATGCCATCTTCATGCCGATGCATCTCTTAGGGGTTGCGGGAAATCCGCGCCGATACTCGGAACTCACTGGCGTGCAATATGTTGCAGCCCTGGCCCCTCTGCATAAGTTCATCACCGTGGCCGCCATCATCACCATCGCCGGCCAATTTCTCTTTCTTGTGAACTTTTTCTGGAGTATGTTTAAGGGAGCATCCACGGGGGAGAACCCCTGGCAATGCACCACGCTGGAGTGGAGACTTTCTTCGCCGCCACCCCGGCATGGATTTGGCAAGGATATGCCGGTTGTGCATCATGGGCCTTATGAATACGGCAGCCCGGAAGTGAACGGACGTGCCGCTCCAGAGGATTTCCTGATGCAAGATGCGCCGGCCAACCCGTAACCACGAAGTCCATCTCACTAGGGTATGCCCCGGATTAGTGAACACGTCGGGATTGAACGTAAGCCCAAGCTAGGCGGCGGAGGCCCTGGAAAGATTCCGCACCGCCACGGCTACGGGGGAGGCGACGACGGAGATCACGGCGAACCGGATGATTTTGTGTCCCCTAAGGACCGCCTGCGACGCTACCGCATCGGCATGGCGGCCGCCATTATCGCCTTTTCCACTTTTTTTATCGGGATGGCTGTCTCCTATGTTCTCCGTCTGGGCGTCACTCACTGGGATGCCGATCTGCAAAGAAGTGTTCGTGATTCACATCCGCTCGCCCTTCCCTACATTCGTTTGTTCGTCAACTCTTTGATCCTGCTCATGAGCAGTATTACCCTGGATCTCGCCCGCCGGGGGCTGCTGGCAAAATCCGAATTCGCGGTGATGGGAATTGCCCCGCCCAGATTCAAGACGGAGTTGCCGTGGCTGGGCATTACGGTTGGCCTGGGCTTTGCCTTCCTTGCCGGTCAAATCATGGTGTGGAACATCCTGCGTCACCAGGGAGTCTCCTTCAACTCCAACACCCGCAGCGGCTTCTTCTACATGCTCACCGGCGCCCATGCCGTCCACCTCGCCGGCGGCCTGCTGGTGCTGCTGTGGGCCTTGCTGGCCAGCTCCATGCGCATGAGATTTGAATCCCGCCAGATCGCCGTAGAAGTTACCGCGTGGTATTGGCATTTCATGGGGGTGCTGTGGATTCTTATCTTTGGGTTGATGCATTTTTCCAGGGGATAGGCGAAAGATATTCCAAGCTGCTCCGAATGTTATTGGCTTATTCAACCTCTCTTCCAATTGGGACATTGAGACAGACCGCATTTTTGTTGGCTGGGAAGCACAATGGGACCAGTCTCGGAACTGAATCTTAATGTAGCTCCACAACTGAGTCGCTCGACGAGTAGTATTGTTAAAGTCTTTCATTTATTGGAACCTACTGAAATTGGTAGACTGTTTAAATGCACTAAAATGACTCAGGGAGCACCCGCTTTTGCTTGGTGCATCGGAGCTTCTGCGATGGCAAAAGGTGGATAAAGGGTGGATAGAGGGTGGATAAAGGTTGCAAAAGGGGGTGGCTGCCGTCAGGTGGCCTGAAAAAGGCACAATGTGGTGATTAGAAGGTCAAGAATGATTTTGGGCACAGCTACGCCAACCGAAAAAAGAGACCACGACAGTTAAGGTCCTCGCGGAGGACCACGGATTGTTCCTTCTACCAACGGCGTGGGAATCTTGCCGTGTTTACTTTTTTAGCAGCAGTTGGAAGCATGGGCAACATTTGGGGGTAAATGTTTTTCTGACGGTCATCACACCACGACCTGAAATTACTTGGAACTGAAATGTTCAATGTCTTGGCAATCCCAGTCAACAGTGGAAGGTCGGGTATTGCGTCTGCCGTAAGGCAGCGGAACTCAGACGGCAAGCCTTCGGATATCTTAGAGTACGGAGGAACTGAAGCAAAGACCAACCGGCTTTAGCCGCCGAGGCAGGGTTTCATGCTGTTAAAGCATTCATGAATGGTTCTCTAGTGCTGTGACCGTGTGAAAATGGGAATGACGCACAAGCTATGTCGCTGGCTCCGCCAGCTCTGTTTCTATTCTGTCTCTTTACCCACAACTCGCGTTGTGGGCTAGAAGAATGTCGCCAGCTTCGCTGGCTGGTAGTATTCAAAAATCATGCGGTCAGAGCACTAGTCACAAGGAGCGCACATTGCAAGAAATCGGCATCTCTGAATTCAAGGCCACGTGCCTGGCCCTGCTCGAGGAAGTGAGCAAGACCAAGAAGCCTATCTTGATCACCCGCCACGGCAAGCCGGTAGCGGAGGTTGTACCACCATCGCCAGTGCGCAAAGGCCGGAAGTTTCTAGGCGCGACCGCCGACAGCTTCGATATCTTGGACAACGATATCGTTGGTCCGATTATTGATTTCAAAGAAATGGAGAGCTTTCGCGATTGAAGCTCCTTCTGCATACACACATCTGGCTTTGCGACTGTCTACGGTCCAAAGGCGCTTTTTGCCCTGGCGAGTTTGTCTTGGTCGGAACTTTTCAATGAGTGCTCCAGGAGTGCAGTCCTCAGCTCCGGCAGAATGAGCTTGCGGTCCTGCGGGCGCTGATTGCTGAATTCCCAGCCGCCGAAGAGGCGCGCTGCACCTTCCGTCTGCTGTTCCGTCAGAGGCCCGCCTGGAACTGCGATT
>DASZFK010000459.1:0-15282 GCA_035939855.1 Candidatus Angelobacter sp. | reverse complement strand
GCTTGTGGCCAGCTTAAGAGGACAGTAGCTTAGGAGCATTCAGCAATTAGCACTCGGCATTCAGCCCGCTCGGCATTTTAGGCTAAAGAGACGCAGCGTTCTCGGCATGGTTGGAATGGTCCGAAGTTCTCAGCCGCGAATTAACACCCAACCAACACGAATCTGATTTTCTGAACGAAATTAATTTCCAGGCGACTCTTGTCAGTTTTCCATCATTTCATAGCTGCGGGTTCTAATCTTCTAATCTTAGTATCCTTTGAGCGTGTTTTTCGGGTTGGACTAAGGTGAAGTTTACATTTTTTTTACCATCCCGGCTTGACACAGTATTCATGTTCCGTTAACTTTCCACCGCTGCTTCTTGGCGGGTACTTATTGCACAAGAAGAATTTGTTCTTAAAAGCTGCAGTCTTGTTCTTAAACCGCGTCTTTTTCTCACAGGCTCTTCCGGGGCTACCTGGGTGCGGGGCAATCCAATTTAAATTTCAAATTTCTGTGCGCTCCATGGAATGGTGCGCATTATGGAGGAAATTACTGCATGAGTACGGGTTTCCATAAAACTCTGTTGTTCGCGTCAATCTTGTTTTCCGGAATGTTATTTGCACAGACTGATCCTGGAGTTCGTGGCGGCGCAGCCGGCGCCGGCGGTCCTTTAGCTGGTCTGAATGCCAATGAATCTGCATTTTTCACGGCCGCCAAAGCCCGGTTCGGTGAAGTTGATTCAGTCTCCGGTACGATCGCCGGCGAAGCTGGTGTTGGTCTCGGACCGCGATTCAATGGCAACAGTTGTGCGCAATGCCACGCACAGCCGGCAACCGGCGGTAGCAGCCCGGTCACTGTCAACCCACAAGTCGCCCTGGCGACGCGGGATGGCGCAACCAATACCGTGTATCCGTTCATTCACTCTCCTGGACCAGTCAGGGAGATTCGCTTGATCAACGTTCCCGGCACCAACACCCCGGATGGCGGTGTTCATGATCTTTACACCATCAAGGGCCGAACCGACGCTCCGGGCTGCGCCGCCGCCCAGGAAGACCTTCAAACACAGAACTTGAATGGTAATGCGATTGCCCGCATTCCTACACCAACCTTTGGAACTGGATTGGTGGAGTTGACCTCAGACACCACATTGTTGGCCGACGCCAACAACGCAAACAATGCCAACTTCGGCATTTCTCCACAATTCAACCGCAGCGGCAACGACGGCACGGTTACCCGCTTCGGCTGGAAGGCCCAGAATAAATCGCTGCTGATCTTTGCCGGCGAGGCTTATAACGTCGAGCAGGGCGTGAGCAACGAAGCGTTCCCGCAAGAACGAGATGAGACTGCGACCTGCCAGTTCAATCCTCTGCCGGAAGATATGACCCCGCTTACCAACGGCACGAATAGCGGGAGTTTGGCTTCTGATTTCGGTTCCGACACGGTCAACTTTGCAGCTTTCATGCGTCTCACTGCGGCCCCCACACCGGCGCCGTCAACAACTTCCATCAACAACGGCAGGGCCGACTTTATTGCGATTGGCTGCGCTCTTTGCCACGTGCAGAATCACAAGACGGTTCCCAAAGCCAATATCACGGGTCAAAGCAATGTGACCTACAGCCCGTGGAGCGATTTTGCAACTCACAACATGGGCACAGGCTTGTTCGATGGCGTGACCCAGGGCAATGCCGGCACCCAGCACTTCCGCAGCGCACCGCTGTGGGGCGTGGGACAACGCGCATTCTTCCTGCACGATGGCCGCACCAACAACCTGATAACGGCGATCGAGGACCACTTCAGCAACGGTTCTGAAGCCAACACCGCAATCAACAACTTCAACCTGTTGAGCGCCAGCCAACAGCAGGACGTCTTGAATTTCCTGCGTTCGCTGTAAACATTCGATGAATCTTTTTTCGCGGATGCCTTTTTGGCATCCGCGCTTTTTTACCCTTAAGTACAAAACTGTACTAAACACTAATTACTAAAGGCTAAGAGCCAAGGGCTATTCCCCAGTGACGAGCAGCGTCTTTCTGCATTAGAATTCCCTCTGCTCATGAACACTTTTCGCGCCACCGGCAAAACCATCTCTGTTATCTGCATTCTTCTTTGGGCCACATTTTGCAATGCCCAGGCCATTACGGGGACCGTCCATAACGAGACCACAGGCAAGCCTTCGGCTGGTGACAACGTCATTTTGCTTCGTCTTGCTAACGGCATGTTGGATGAAGCGCAAACAAAAACCGACGATCAGGGAATGTTCACGCTAAACCCGCAGTTCCGCGATCAGCCTTACGTTGTCCGCGTGCTCCATGAGGCTGTGAACTATGACCACTCCGTGGCGGCGAATGGGCCGCTGGATATCAAAGTATATGACTCGGCTACCAAGGTCGAGGGCATCACCGACTATATAAGCATCATTAAAGTCGAATCGGACGGCAAGAATTTCAAAGTCACTGAACTGCACATGCTCAGCAACGCATCGAGTCCGCCGCGGACCCAGGCCGATTCCAAAAACTTCGAATGGGCGTTGCCGGCAAAAGCACAAATCGACTCGGTGATGGTTGCAGGACCGGGCGGAATCGCAGTCAAGGACGAGCCCAAACTGATTGAGAGAAAACAAAATCTTTACGGCATTGGATTTGCGCTCAAGCCGGGCATGACGCGCTATTGGTTGACCTATCACTTGCCCTACCAGGAACGCATCGTTTTTCATCCTTTCCTTCCATATCCCGCCCAGATGTATTCCGTGCAATATCCTCAGTCGATGACTTTCGTGACATCGGAGAAGAGCGGATTTCACCCCCTTCTGGATCAAAACGGAATGAAAGTGGAGGCCATTGCATCAGCCAAGGCTGGCCCGGCGCCTGAATTCCAGCTTTCAGGCGTAGGAGCCTTGCCTCCCGATACTGTGGTGACCAATGCTCAATCTCGAACGGTTCCGGCACATCCCCCCGTGGCCTCGGCAGGAAAGCGCGACCAAGCTCAAACTTCATCAGGTCCGAATAAAACCACATCACCACAACCGTCGCGGGCAAAGCCGTATGTCTTGGCCGGGCTGGTAGTCTTAGGAATAGCGATGCTGATTGTTCTTTTGTGGCGAACGCAGGTTGCACGACGTCAGGCCGCGCGGGAAGCCCTCAAAGAAAAGCTCTTTAAGCTCGAAAATGACCGCTTGCGAGGCTCGATCTCCACGGAACAATATGAGGCAACCAGGCAGACTTTGAGCCAGAGCCTGGAGCAGGTTGTAGGGAAAGGAAAATCCTAAACCAAGCATTTCGCGATTCCACTCCAGCACTATTTAACTGACGTCTGGGTGGATTGCACGCCGGGTCTTTCCTGCCCCTTGGGCTTAAATTCAAAGAGTATGCCGGTTTCGACCTCGACCGGTTTCCCGTTTACTTTATAGGGCTTAAGCTCCCATTGCGCCAGAGCGGTCTCCACGCTTTTTGCCTGATCGGGAAATGCGTTGATCACGTGAACATGTTTCACCTTGCCATCAGTTCCAATGATGAACCGAGTCGGCACTTGGGTGTATTTCTGGCCAACCATCTCAGGATCAACCTTTTTGATCACGTTATCGCCAGTAGCATAGTCTTTAAGGCAGACCGGTACTGAAGGATCATCCGCCAAGGCCAGCGGTTCATTGAACTTCATGTTGGTGATCACCTGCACAAGGCTATCCCTCACTTTAGGATCGCGAGTCGTAACGACCAAATTCACAACATGGCAGCGAAGGTCAGTCGCAATTTGAGTAAAGTGAAGTTCAGCCCCGGTGAAATCAAACCTCCCAAAGGTATGGCTTGAAATCTTCAATTCCACGGGACCACTCTCGGCCTGTTGCCCCTCGTTCAGGTTCGCTTTCACATCTTTGAGCATCTCCGCGGAGTTGCTGGCCGGCCGCGTATAAAAAAACATGTCCTGCGCCGCGATCAAAACGGTTCCATTGAGCACTCCTTTTGGACGCAAAGAAGCCAGTACGTAGTATCCGCGGTCGGAAGGTTTAGGCCCTTTGTAGCCCTCTTGCCAGTCAGCAGGAAAAGTAATATTGAGGCCAAAATATTTGTTGGCATAAACGTTCTGCGTTACCTCTCCCCCTTCCGGTACCGCCGCGGGCATTCCTGCAACTGCCGGGTGCGGATCACGGTCAAGTTGCGCAGCCGAAATCTTCGGTTTGGGTGCGGTGGGATCATCACCAGGAGCAGGCGCGGTGTGGCCACTCGGCGGATTCGTTGTTCCTTGCCCCAGAGCGAAAGGGCCTGCTAAGAGTGCAAATGACAGAACATAAGCTTTAATTTTCACGGTCTCGTCTACCCCATGGCTACGCCGGACGCTATCTTACCCCAGATTATCAACACGGCGCTGCAATATTTGAACAATCTAATAAAAGAATCGGGGCGATCTATAGTTTAAGACAATGACACCGATATTTTAAAGCGATAGATCAGAGATAACCCTTAAGTGGCCTGATATCTTCATCGAGCGTAAGATCTGATTCACCGCAGCTCCAAGTTAAATTAATTTCTTTTAATTTTTGTTGACAATCGGTCGCGAGTTGCTGTAACTTTACGCCCGCTTCTTGGTTGCCAGAATCTATGACAACTAACTCAAAATGCGCTCCAAGAAGGATTTCTGATGTTCCTTCACACCGTGGCCTTTCCAACGGGCTCGATTCTTTTGAGTCCGGGTGCGGTTTTTTCCTACAGGGAAGCTGTCGCTACAAAATGTTAAAAAATGCGAACAGAACAAATTTTAGGAGAATACTCAAAACATGAAAACAGCTAAGCTCGCGTCGGTTATTACAATCGCGACGCTCATCCTTGCCGGGATGGCGTTCGCACAAGTCGATCCAGGAGTCCGTGGAGGTGCAGCCGGTGCAGGAGGCCCCTTGGGCGGTCTCAATACAAACGAATCTGCATTCTTCACAGCAGCCAAAGCGCGGTTTCAGGAAGTTGACTCGGTTTCGGGCACTATCGAAGCTGGAGTTGGCCTTGGACCACGCTTCAACGGCAATAGCTGCGCCCAGTGCCATGCCCAGCCAGCAGTCGGTGGCAGCAGTCCGGTTTCCATCAATCCACAGGTGGCATTGGCTACCTTGGATGGAGCCACCAACACCGTTTACCCTTTCATTCACTCACCCGGACCAGTTCGGGAAATCCGCTTGATCAACGTTCCGGGCACCAACACCCCTGATGGCGGAGTTCATGATCTTTACACCATTCGCGGCCGCAGAGATGCTGGAGCCTGCAATGCTGCCCAGGAAGACCTCCAGGGACAGAACCTGCAAGGCAATGCCATTGCTCGCATCCCAACGCCGACTTTCGGCGCGGGACTGGTGGAACTGACAAACGATGGCACCTTGACCGCAGATGCCAACAACCCCAACAATGCCAATTTCGGCATCTCGCCAAAATTCAACCGCAGCGGCAACGATGGCACGATTACCCGCTTCGGCTGGAAAGCACAGAACAAATCACTGTTGATCTTCGCCGGTGAGGCTTACAACGTCGAGCAGGGCGTGAGCAACGAAGCATTCCCGCAAGAGCGCGACGAAAACCCCACCTGCCAGTTCAATCCCCTGCCGGAAGACATGACGCCGCTTACCAATGGCAACAACAGCGGCAGCTTAGCTTCCGATTTCAGCTCCGACACGGTAAACTTTGCGGCTTTCATGCGTCTGACCGCAGCTCCCGTGCCAGCGCCTTCGACTGCTTCCATCAACAACGGACGCAGTCTGTTCATCGCCATCGGTTGCGCCCTTTGCCATGTGCAGAACCACAAAACAACCACTCATGCCAATATCACCGGCCAGAGTGCTGTTACCTACAGCCCGTGGAGCGACTTTGCAACCCACCTGATGGGCGATGGCCTGTTTGATGGCGTCACTCAGGGCAATGCTGGAACCGAGCACTTCCGCAGCGCTCCTCTGTGGGGCGTCGGTCAACGCGCTTTCTTCCTGCATGACGGCCGCACCAACAACCTGATTACCGCCATCGAGGACCATGCCAGCAATGGTTCTGAGGCCAACACAACAATTAACAACTTCAACCTGCTGTCGGCAAGCCAGGAACAGGACATTTTGAATTTCCTGCGCTCCCTGTAGTTCTTTTGCAACACTTCTGGCCGCGGATGCTGAGTCATCCGCGGCTTTTTTACTTATGGCGTGCTTTCCCACAAAAAATTGATACCCCTCTCCCAAGGAGGTCTGAGGGTTGATTTTCAAATTACCCATTTACCAACTTACCCAATTACCAAATTACCAACGAGAACGGGACTGCATTGAATCAAAACATTTTGCACAATGGCTCAAAGGGATTTTGCCCCCCGCTACGTCTTGCATGAATAGGAGAGGCTGCTGGGGGGATCTGGGTGATGGTTGTCCCTAAGGGCTAGGGACGCCGGCAGCCTCTCAAAATATTCGCTTTCCCCAAAAGAAGGTGTAACGCTTCTTCTTTTTCTTTCACTATTCAATAACGGAAGATTAATTAAAAGAAGAGGAAGCCAGGAGATACCGGCAGCGTCAGACCAGGAGAGGGAGGCACCATGTTGCAGCAACAAGTCGTACAAGAGATTGCTCAGGAGAAAGATAAGACGCTTCTCTGTCCGAGCGCGCAACCGGATATGGAGGGCAGCCGTATTATCGGAGTCATCGGAGGCACAGCAGGGGCAGCCCAGGTTGCATATCTAAGCGAGCATCTTGCCGTAAGCGACGAATTGCTGGTCAGCGCTGCCCCGGCCAAACCCACTGAGGTCTTCCGCTTTGCCGCTCCCTGTGAAGAGATCGCCTGCCGTCATTTTGATGGCACGAACTGCCACTTGGCCAGACGTCTTGTCCAAATCCAGCCGGCAGTGACCGACACCCTGCCACCCTGTCTGATCCGTTCGAAGTGTCGTTGGTTTGAGCAGGAAGGCAAACCGGCCTGTATGCGCTGTCCTCATGCAGCCATAGAAAGTTACGAGCCAAGCGAAGAATTCCTGCACACCACCCTGCGTGAAATATTGCCCTCAGGCGGACAGGAGAACATCGCCCGCGCGTAACGAGAACGGAAGTTCTAGCCTTTGAAGGATGTCTGAGCGGAAGTTTATTGTCAGTGGCTTTATTTTAACGTTGATTGTCCCAGGGTCTCCTTCAGTGCCTTGAAGCACCTTATCGGCACGCTCCAGCAGAATAATGCGCTGCTCCCGCCACTCGCAGCCGTGAAAACCGTTATCCGAGGCTACTGCAAGTTGGAGATTTTGGCTGCTTCCGACGTGTAGCCTTCGTCTCGCAATAGCTGGGCCAATAAAATAATATTTTGCGTACGAAATACGAAACCACGCTCGTGGAGAAAAGTCATCCGGGAGATCATCTGCTCGACATCATCTCGTGTCGCAACGGTAGCCGTGGATGGCGCAGGATGAGGATCATAGATCGCGCGCATGCGCTCGCCAATTGAGTCTAGATCTTTGCGATTCAGCACGATGCCGCGAACGATCACAGCTTGAATCCGCGAAAGGTTTGCTGAATCGAGCAGCGGGTCGGCGGAGAGCAGAACCATGTCCGCGCGTTTGCCGGGCTCGATGGTGCCAAATTCGGCTGAGCGGCCCATCGCAGCCGCGGCATTTACAGTGGCAGCCCGCAAGGTCTCGGCTGGAGAGAGGCCATTCTTCTGCATGATTCGAAGTTCTTCGTGAAGAATGAATCCGGCAGGCATCAAGGCATATCCTCCACCGGAGTCGGTACCCGCGATAAATCTCGCTCCCACGGGAAGCAGTTCCTTAAAAATCTGCTCTGACATAGGAAGAATCCGTTGCCGAGCCTCTGTTTGCGGTGTGGAAGGTTCGTCGGCTCGTTTCTTCCAATTGATTCGATCGCGCCATGATGTGTAATGCATTTCAGGAAGATCCAGTGCCCTCAGAACATCAGCGCCTCTCAGGTAGTTTCGATACGTGGAGAAAGTAGGACATAGCCAGACGTCGGCACCCTTTGTCACCGAGACGTAATCCTCATGGCTAACCGTAAGGCCCTCGTCAAGGATGTACCCTTTGAAGTGTTCCATTGTCTTTTGACCGAGGCGAATTGCGTCAGCAACCTTTATTCCCTGAGGAATGTGTCCGACTACATCGATGCCCTGTTTGTGCGCTTCATCAAGGATTGCTTCGTAAACTTCAGGCTTCAGGATGTTGTGCACTTTGATGAAGTCGAAGCCTGCCGCTTTGTCATTGCGAACTGCAGCTCGTCCTTCTTCCGGACTCTTCACGACGCGAGCGTAGGGGCCCATCGGCGTGCCATTCAAGATTTCGCCGGAGATGTAGAGATTGGGCGCTAACAACTCGCCCCTGTTTACGGCATCCCGCATCCGAAGAGTCCATGGAAACCCGTCCATGTCCCGCACCGAGGTCACACCTTCCAGCAGGTTCAACAAATGTTGGCCGCTGGAACCGAACTCGTGTATGTGCATGTCGGTGAGGCCAGGAATCAAATATGCACCGGCCCCATCGATGGTTCGTACTCCCCGAGCGCTCTGACTCGATGCCGATGGGCCGACGACAGCGATACGACCGTCCTTGACTACAACGCTCTGATTGGGCACCGGGCGTCCCTCGGTGGGTGAAATGAGAGTGACGTTTCTGATTACGAAGTTCTCAGGATGATGTTTTCTCGAAATGTTAAATAACAGCTCGTCAATGCGAGACTCATCAGCGAAATAGCCGAGCGCCTGTCTGCGCTCCAACGAAGTTTGCGGTACTTGTGCCGCTGAGATTAGGCAGCTAGTCAGGAACCCAACTATGAATGGTATCAACCTGACTCGCTTGATCATGAACACCTCCAGGAAGAAGAAGCCGTTCTTTGTGGAGACATAGTCTACGCGCAAAGGCGCTCATAGCCCGAACGACTCGCTCTAGCGAGGGTGGTCCTCAAGGCGATGTGTCTCGTTGTGATCCCGACATACCTATCTCTGTAGGCCCTGGGCTCCTTCGCTCTGGGCTGAAGAGGCGAACTTCGTAGCTAATGCGCTAGCAGTGGCGGTGGCACGAAGTGTCGCGTTAAAGCATGTTTTATTGACTCTGTCTGGCGTGAAAGGTGAGCGACTCGAGTTGTGGCAGCTTTCGTAGCAATGCAGGTTATATGGACATGGGCACGCAGCAACGTTGAAAGCGAGGGGATTTCGTAAAGCACAACATAACTGACGTTGCCACATATTATTAAGGCCGGAGACACATATTAAGTTCATCGGCACGGCTGATTTGGTCAAAGAACTAGGCTGCTCGATCTGCAACGAGACGTCCATAGCAATCTCATTGTTCCCTCGGCGTCCTTGCCCCCTGGACTATAATCGGCAAAGGCATCCCCAACATCGGAGGTTCTAAATGTTCTGTGAGAGTTGTGGCACACAGGTGCAGTCTGGCCAGGCGGTTTGCAGCAAGTGCTCCAAGCCTCTTATCGGCTATGTCCAGCAGGCGAACCGCATGGAACACCACCTGCATTTGCTCGGAATCTTCTGGATCGTCTATTCGATAATTCACGGCATTGCCGGCGCAGTCCTTGTGATTCTCGCCAATACACTCTTCAGTGCCGCCCGTCACTTCGAGATTGGAGCGCCCCTTTTTCTTCAACCTCTATTGTCGTTTGTTGGAATGTTGTTGGTCGCCAAAGGGATCATCGGTGTGGCTGCCGGCTATGGCCTCATTCAACGGGCTTCCTGGGCATGGATCACTACCGTGGTTCTCGCTTTTATTGCCATGCTGAATGTGCCGTTCGGGACTGCACTCGGCATCTACACTGTCTGGGTGCTGCTCTCGCCCGGAGCGAATATCCAATATCAAAACCTGGGGCGTTCTGTTTCTGCCTAAGCTGCCAGAGGATGAAGCAGAAGATCATACAAACCGAGTTTCGCTGGAAAACGATTGGTCTCTCGTTATTACTCTCCACATTGATGGCCGTCGGTCAAGAATTGCCTGCTCAAAAACCTAATCAGGACTACCTGGTTTTTGTGGTCTGCGAATCCGCCGACACCTTGGCTTTGCTTCGCTTTGGTCCTGGCGGGCTGCATAAGGAAAAGCAAACCAGGGTCGGCATGTTGCCCATTTCCGATATCAACGGACCTCACGGGATCGCGGTATCGCCAGACAAGAAATACGTATACGTCGCGATCGCTCATGGCAGGCCGTTTGGCTCAGCCTGGAAGTTCGATGCTGCGACTCTTGCGCCGCTGCAATATACCAACCTCGGCTTGTTTCCGGCGACCTCAGACATCTCCAAAGATGGCAGCTTCCTCTTTGTGGCCAACGCTAATTTTCACGGCGATATGAAACCCTCATCAGTTTCCGCCGTTGCCACTGATGAAATGATCGAGGTCAAGAGAATTCCTACTTGCACCATGCCGCACGGTTCACGGTTGAATCCGCAAGGAACGAAACATTATTCTGCCTGCATGATGGACGACCTGCTGGTCGAGATCGATACCGCCAGTTTTTCCGTGAGCAGGCATTTTCTCCTGAGCCAAGGCAAAGAAAAAGGACAGACAGGCGCGCCGCCATCCACTCCTCCCGGCCCACATCACCCGGAATCACATCGGGAACTGGCATGTACACCTACCTGGGCGCAACCATCGAATGACGGCGCCTCGGTCTATGTGGCCTGCAATCAGACCAGCGACATTGTGGTGGTCGATGTCCAATCGTGGAAGATGGTACGGCGCTTCCCTGCTGGGCCGGGCGTCTACAACCTCGCCATGACTAAAAATGACCGGCTTATTGCTACCAATAAACGCGGTCAGTCAGTCTCAATATTTGATTCTTTGACAGGTAAAGAATTGGCGAGAATACCCACTCGCCGCAAAGTCGTGCATGGAGTTGTGGTCACGCCTGACGACCGCTACGCCTTCATCTCAGTCGAGGGTATCGGATCGGAACCGGGCACTGTAGAAGTCATCGATCTCGAGACACTGAAGACTGTGGCTGTCCTCGACGTAGGTGAGCAGGCGGCAGGCATTGACGTTTGGAAAATCGAATCGGGTAAGCCGCTGGAGAAGGCTGCGGAGAAAAACTGAGAACTTGGGAGGCAATGGAGTAAATGGATAAGGTGCGTTCACTTAGCGCAGTACTCTGGCTGTTGTCATTGAGCAGCTCTATATGGTGTCAGGAAACAAAGAGCGAGCCGAAGTCAGAGCCGCCTGCAGCGCTGGAGATTCTGCCGAAGGTAATCGAAGTCCATGATGGCGACCAACTGAAACTTACAGCTGTGACCAAAGATGCGTCGGGCAAGCAAGTGAACGCCAACCCGGTGACATGGTTTGCCTCCCCGATGGGCGCGGTTTTCATTGATCAGGCAGGGGTCGCCAATTTTTATTTTCCGGGTCGTGCCACCATCGGCGCGGTGGTAAGCGGCAAAGTTACATATCTGCATATCAATGTTTTGCCCGCGGCTGCCGCTCGCATCGAGATCGATCCTCCGGGACGTCCGGTCTCTGTCGGCGGTGTGCTCAAACTTGTAGCTACTCCGCGAACGGAAAAGGGTGAACCTCAGCGCGACCAGCCAGTCGAATGGACATCTCAGAACCCATCCTTGGCCACGGTCGATAGCGCTGGCGTAGTGACAGGTGTTGCTCCCGGCTCAGCAGAGATCCAGGCAAAATCAGGAACTTCTGCCGGAAAAGTCGTAGTTAAAATCATCCCCGATCCGGTGCAAAAACTTCAGATCGAACCTAAATCCTCCAAGGCCAGGACCGGCGATGTAATTCGTTTCACGGCAGCAGCGGTTGATGCCAAAACGATAGCTATCAAGAATCCTGCGATTGTTTGGTCGTTGAGTGGCGCCGGGGCTGCGATCTACCCTGACGGAGCCTTTGTCGCTGAGGAACCGGGCACCTATCTGATCACTGCCAGCAGCGGCCAACATCAGGCGACTGCTTCAGTGGTGGTTACGGCGCGCAACGTGGAACGGGAAATTGAAGTTGTCTCCCACATCTCGCTTCCAGGCGAGCAGGCAGCGGAAGAATGGATCGTTGGAAATCATGCCTACCTGGCAACGATTGCAGACCATCTCAATGTCTATGACATCGCCGACCCGGCCAACCCCAAGCTGCTGGACTCGCTTAAAGTCGATGCCCGCCTGATCAACGACGTCAGCACTACACCGGACGAACGGATCGGTGTAATCACCCGCGAAGGAGCCTCCAGCCGCAAGAATGGCATTGTGTTCGTTGACACCTCCGATGCCGCCCATCTCAACGTGATCTCGGAATATACAGCGACTGTTACGGGCGGTGTACACAGCGCCTTTGTCGATGGGCACTACGTCTATCTCACTGATGATGCCACCGGCTCCCTGCGCGTGATTGATTTCCAGGACGTAAAAAACCCCAAGGAAGTTGCTCGCTTTGAGGTCTCAGGCCGGAATCAAGGCGCGGCCGCTGCTCCAGACAGCGAAGAAGCAGCTCAAGGACGCTATCTGCACGACCTTCAGGTGAAGGATGGCCTTGCTTATCTGTGTTATTGGAAAGACGGCTTGGTAATCCTGGACGTCGGCAACGGCATGAAAGGCGGCTCTCCCGAGCATCCTCAGGTGGTGTCCCGGTTCTTCTGGAACCATCACGAACTTTACGGCGACGGATGGGAATCAGGCACTCACAGCGCCTTTCGTTATAAGAACTATCTGTTTGTGGGTGACGAGGTATTACCCATTGGAATGGCCATCCTGAGTCACGAAAGAATTCCAACCAAGGCGATCCTGCATGTCCTGGATGTTACCGACATCGAGCACCCCGTCCAGGTCGCGACATATCAGGTACCGGAAGGCGGTTCTCACAACTTCTGGGTTGCTGATGACATTCTGTACGAAGGCTACTACCAGGGAGGCGCTCGCGTGTTGGATGTCTCCGGGGAACTCCGAGGCGACCTGTATCGCCAAGGGCGCGAAATCGCACGCCTCTGGACCGGTGACTCCAAGGGCTACCGCCCCAATCTTCCTATGACCTGGGGAGGACAACCCTGCTCGTTGAAGTGCTCCAGCGACCTGCTCAACGGCTTGATCTATTTCAACGACATCAATTCCGGCTTGTGGATTGTGAGACTCGGCAAGCCGAAGTATCGCGGATCGACCTTCGCTGCGCCCACCCGCGACGTCAACGGTGTGCCGCGCTGAAGACGTTTCATTCCGGCCAGATGGTGAAGTCCCTCATGGCCATGCGATGAAACTTATACATTCCCTGCACGGCCTCGTTGAGCTCCAGCAAATGGCCCCGGCTTAGCTCCAATGGATGCTCTTCCGGTTGATAGACCGTGCCGATTGGATAATCCAGGTAGGGAGTCTTTGTCTGTTCGATATGAGTGCCCAGGACGTGGGCAATAATTTTCCCACGCGTAAAATCCACCAGACGCTGAACGCTGCGCAGAAATTGAATTTGATCGACCACATAGAGCCGTCCTGGATATAACGTATCCCCGGTAAAAAGGATTCCGGTTTGCCGGTCGTAAATGGCGATCGACGAAGCTTCGTGCCCGGGAATTGCAATGACATCCAAGACTCGCTCGCCAAGGTCATAAGTTACATAGTCTTCCGGCCATTTTGTGAAACCGAAGAACTCCTGCACAGCAGCCGGCGTTGGCGCGATAACGGTAGTCCGGGGAAGGGCTTTCATGGCCTCGTCGCCGGAAACATGGTCGCGATGACCATGAGTATGAGCAACAATCAAAGGAATGCTCTGCCGCTTGTTGCGGGCCAGCCAGCGGTCGATTACATTCTTCACAACATCGGCAACATCGGTCTTCCCTGCTCCCGTATCCAGCATCAACACTTTGTCTTTGCCAAAAAGAAGAAAGAGAAACGGCTTTTCGTAGTTGGAACACCCAGACTCGCGAAGGATATAGAGGTCTGCGTTGTACTCATGCACTTGAAATTCCGGCTTCGGCGGACACTGAGGACCACTTGCCTTCCAGGCTACCGGCAGCACTCCGGGCCGCACTCCACCACCATCAGGTTGGGGTGCTTGGCCATGAATATCAACAAATGCCGTAATCGCTAGACCATACAACGCAATCACCCGCAAAAGTAGAGAAGAAAACATCGTCGGAATCTGCTCCTTATTTAATACTGCTTATTTTTAAGTGAACATTGCTCCGCGCAAACTTGGCCTTTAGCCCAAAAAAAACCAGTGCTAAAATCTTATCCGAAAGGCAAAGCGACTGGCTCACAAATCGCGAAGTGACTTGAATGGATTAAAGACTTTCACCCCTTGGCAACGGAAATCCTGTTCGTTGCCAGTAGCAATGGTCAGGCCGTGCCGTCTCGCTATGGCGGCGATGTAGCTGTCCTCGACCGGCAGCCTCTTCCCTGTTTTTTCCAACTTAATTGGGATCTAACCATGCCCACGGTGCTGTCTCCCTTTAGCCCAAAATGCTGCGCGGACTGAATGCTGATTGCGGACGGCTGAGTGCTGTAAGATTTAAATCCATGTTCCTTGGCCGCTTCCTGAGAAAGATGTTTCCGTCGTTTGCGGAACTCGCAGCGACCGTGCGCTTTCGTACCTACATGGAAGATGGCCTGATCACCCGCCACACAGCCGATTTTCTCAAGGACGAACGATTCGCATCGGCTTACGCAAAAGGCAAAGAGACCGGCTCCTGGAACAAAACCAACCCTCGTTGGCGTGTCTATACGGCATGTTGGGCGGCGTCACAGGCGGCAGGCCTGCCTGGAGACTTTGTCGAATGTGGTGTGAACCGGGGCGGTATGGCCCTGACCATCATGGAGTATCTGAATTTCAATACTCTCGGCAAACGTTTTTTCCTGCTCGATACCTTCTCAGGTTTTCCAGAAGGCTCGCAACCAGCCGAGGTCAATCGCGGCCAATACTCGGATTGTTTCGCACAAGTAGGAAAAACGTTTGCGCCTTACCCTGGCGTCCGAATCATACGCGGCATCGTACCGGATACTCTCTCATTGATCGACGCGCCAAAAATCTGCTATCTCTCTCTGGATATGAATTGCGCCGAACCGGAGATTGCTGCCGCCCGCCAGCTATGGCCCAAACTCGTGCATGGGGCGGTCATGCTGCTTGATGATTACGGCGGCGGCCCTGCTTATTCGCGCCAGAAAAATGCCTTCGATGCCTTGGCAGGCGAGCTTGGCTTCAAGATCCTCACGCTGGCAACCGGGCAGGGACTTATTATCAAAATCTAGCTGGTGACGGTTTTGTAGGGATTGGCGGTGTCGAACAATCCAGCCCCTGAGAATAAGTCGTACTGCTGCGTCACCGCCTGGCCGAAGATTGAGTCTATCAGGTTGGCCACTTTGGTATCGATATCGTTGCCTTTCACGTTCATCAC
>DASZFK010000458.1:0-18025 GCA_035939855.1 Candidatus Angelobacter sp. | reverse complement strand
AATCGATTTCAGGAGCCGATCACGCCATGAAGGATTGCTTTATAATTTAGAATATTAACGTTTACTATTGGAAATTCATCAGTCCAGAAGGCTGGGATTGCGCTAATCTCACAAGACAACTGTCGTCACAGGAAACCTTATTTGAATGGCCACTTTTGACCTCACAATTGAAGATCGTAAAGCAAGCAGTTCGGAGCAACACCGGATTGTGAATGATTTCAGCATCCAGGTAGCCACCGTCAACGGCTCCGGTTCGCAATCGGCAAACACCGTGTTGCTGCGCAGTATTTTTCAAATGGGAGTGCCGGTCTCCGGCAAGAACCTCTTTCCTTCGAATATTGCCGGCTTGCCGACATGGTATACGATCCGGGCCAGCAAACAGGGCTATATCGCCCGCAAGAAGGAAATTGATTTTCTGGTAGCCATGAATGCTGAAACCGGGCGCGAAGATGTCATGGCGATCCGTCCGGGATCGGTGTGCGTCTATGATGAGCCTCTGAAGTTGTCGGCGCTGCGCGATGACCTGATTTTTTATCCTGTTCCTTTCGATAAGCTGGTAGTGCCTGTTTGTCCAGACGCCAAACTTCGGCGTCTGGTCAAAAACATGATTTACGTCGGTGTGGTGGATTATCTTTTGGACATCGATCCGGCTGAATCGGAAAAAGCGCTGGTCAAGCATTTTGCCAAAAAGAAAAAAGCCGCCGAACTCAATACTGCAGCCATTCGTGCTGGATACGATTACGCCCGCGCCACCTTCGAGCAACAGTGCCCATTTTCGATAGAACGCATGAACGAAAACCAGGGTAAGCTGATTATCGACGGCAACGCAGCCGCGGCTATAGGGTGTATGTTTGCGGGCGTGACGGTGGTTACCTGGTATCCCATCACTCCCTCCAGTTCGCTGGTGGAGCAACTGATTGACTATCTGAAGAAATATCGCATCGGGCCTGATGGTAAAGCGACCTTCGCCGTAGTCCAGGCTGAAGATGAATTGGCCGCCGTAGGCATGGTCATTGGCGCCGGCTGGGTCGGAGCTCGCTCCATGACCTCCACCTCCGGACCGGGAATCTCGCTCATGTCGGAATTTGCAGGCCTTGGTTACTATGCCGAGGTCCCGGCTGTGATCTTCGATATCCAGCGGGTTGGTCCCTCCACAGGATTGCCCACGCGCACCATGCAGGGCGATATTCTTAAATGCGCCTTTCTCTCCCATGGAGACACCCGGCACATCCTGTTGTTTCCTGCCTCCGTGGAGGAATGCTTTAGCTTCGCCGTAGAAGCTTTTGAGCTTGCCGAAAAATTCCAGACTCCGGTATTTGTGATGTCCGATTTGGACTTAGGCATGAATAACTGGATGGCCAACCCATTCACCTATCCAGATAAACCGATGAATCGCGGCAAGGTGCTCAACGAAGAAGAGCTGCAACGTTTGGGAAGCTTCATGCGTTACAAAGATATTGATGGGGATGGCATTCCTTATCGCACTTTGCCGGGCACCAATCACCCTCAAGCTGGATATTTCACCCGCGGCAGCGGCCACAATGAAAAGGCCCAGTATAGTGAGCGTCCGGATGATTACGTGCACAACGTTGACCGCCTGACGCGCAAATTGGATACCGCCCGCTCATTCGTGCCCGCGCCGGTGCTCGAAGGGGCCGGAACACGGGTGGGCGTGATTGCGTATGGAAGCTCTCACTGGGCCATGCTCGAAACTCGCGATCAGTTGAGCCGGGAAGCTCAGCTCGATGTGGATTACCTCCGGTTGCGCGGATACCCGTTCAGCAAGCAAGTGCAGGAGTTCGTTGAAGCCCATGACCGGATTTATATAGTGGAGCAGAATCGCGACGGACAAATGCTGGCGTTGCTCAAACTCGATCTTCCCGCAGAGCAGATCACCAAGCTGCGCAGCGTGCGCCACTACAACGGATTGCCGATCGATGCGCGCTCCGTGACCGATGCCATCATTTCCCAGGAAAGCAAAGGAGTCAGCTAATGTCCGCCACGACCACCACGCCTGTCCCAACCCCAAAGACCAATCATATTGGATTGACCGTGGTTGACTACCGGGGAGGCAAGACTACTTTGTGCGCGGGCTGCGGCCACAACGCCATTACCGAACGCATCATTGATGCCGCCTTTGAGATGGGCATCCAACCGGAGAGTGTGGCTAAGCTCTCGGGGATCGGCTGTTCTTCCAAGAGTCCTGCCTATTTCCTGAATCGCGCTCACGGCTTCAACTCCGTCCACGGACGCATGCCGTCGGTGGCCACCGGCGTTGTGCTCGCCAATCACAAGTTGGTGGCTTTGGGCGTTACAGGTGATGGCGACACGGCATCCATTGGCATCGGCCAGTTTGTCCATCTCATGCGGCGCAACTTGCCGTTGATTTACGTGATTGAAGACAATGGCGTCTATGGCCTCACCAAAGGCCAATTCTCCGCCACTGCCGATTTGGGAGCAAAACTGAAAACCGGGGTAATCAACGATCTTCCAGCCATTGATACTTGCCTGCTGGCCATCCAGCTTGGCGCTACGTTTGTGGCGCGCTCTTTTTCAGGAGACAAGAAGCAACTGCTGACGATCCTGAAAGCGGCATTTGCTCATCGTGGCACATCCATGATCGACGTGATCTCGCCTTGCGTGACCTTCAATGACCATGATGGCTCGACCAAGTCCTACAAATACTTCAAAGACCACGAAGAGCCTCTCAACGAAGTAGGCTTTGTTCCCCATTTCGAACAGGTCGAGGTCGAATACGATCCAGGCACGACGACGACCGTCACGATGCACGATGGGTCGGAGTTGCGGCTGCGCAAATTAGGGCGCGAATACGATGCCACCAATAAAGTTGGCGCGATGACCCTGCTGGCCAGTTCTCATCAGAAAGGCGAGGCGCTGACCGGGGTTTTTTATGTCGATACGCACACGCCAAATTTCATCGATGTGCTTCACATGACCGACCAGCCCCTGGCGAGGTTACCCGAGACACTGGTTCGTCCGCCCAAAGAAACGCTGGATGAAATCATGGAGTCGCTGCGGTAAGCGCTTCATTGCTGAGACAATTACGCATTGACTTAAGAACTGTATAGTTTTGTATAGGAATCTAAGTCGATGTTCCTTTTATAGCTTCTAAACTGAATCAACTCAATCGGGTTTTTGCGAAACTTTTTCCCGTCGAATTGGTCTATATCAAGTAAGAAGGCTGGGGATTCATCCTCCCGAGCGATTGGTGAAAATAAGGGGTTGTCTTCTAATAGGGATTCGACAACTCCCGTAGGGGAAGAATGAGCGGTTGCCGAATTGATCGGCAGCCGCTCGTCGTTTTTGTAGTGGCAGTGCATAGCTTCAGGCCAAAATGACCCACTACTATCGTTTCCGCTAAAATCGTTACCATGTCCAACCCTGGACCCCTCTTTCGTCCTTTTGAAAAACTGGTAAGAATCAGCATTGCCGGCAAGGAGTTTCAGGTGCCGGAGGGCAACATGCTTTTGCGGGCCTTTCAATATCTCTCGCCGGAGGAGGTGGCCCACGGCCGTTTTTGTTGGAACGAGGAGTGTCAATATTGCCGCGTCCACTACGATTTGGGCCCCGATACGCCTAATCGCGTGGCGATTTCCTGCAAGCTCATGGTGCAGGAAGGCATGAGGATTACCGAGATGGCCCAGGAAATCCGGTACTGCTTGAGGGAACTTGGCTTGGACAAGTTGGGGGATTCTTGATTTCATTTCCAGGCACACTTGAACGAAGTGAACCGGTTTTGAAAATTACAAATTAAAAGCCAGAAAGAGCAGGAAACTCGCAACCATGCCCACCATACTGTCTCCCTTCAACCGAAATCTATGCGGGCTGAGTGCTGAGAAGGTGAGCAAAACTCAATAGACTTTCGACGAAGCTAAAACTCGGTCTGACTGCTTTCTGATTCGTGTTCATTCGCGTATATTCGCCGCTAAACAGTTTAAATTTAAAAACACTAACCGTGCCCATTGTGCCGTATTCGTTAGCCCGAAATGCCGGGCGGGCTGAGTGCTGATTGCTGAATGCTGAGTGCTTTTGTTAAACTTATCTCGCAATCCAGGTTGCACCCCGTCCGCGGAAAGGGATGATCCCGCCTGAGCTGTTTTGTCAGACCGAACAACAACCTCTCTTCTGCCCAGCCATAGCGGACGCCGGGCCACAAAGAAGGAGGAATCGTGTCACGCGTTTTACCTGCACATCCAAACCTGGAACACCTCAAGAAACAAGCTAAAGATTTGTTGCATCGTTTTGAGCAGGGCGATCCTGCAGCCACTGAACAGTTGAAACCGGCTATTTCCCCAACATCGGGAACGAGCCCTAAACTCGCTGACGCTCAACATGCGGTGGCGCGCGAGTATGGCTTTCCCAGTTGGGCCAAGCTGAAAGAACACATGGAGTCGCTGACCGTGCCATTCGATCCTGTGGAAGCTTTGGTTGCCGCAGTCAACATGAGCGATGATTTGCGGGTTGGCGAATTGCTGCATCAGCATCCTGAACTAAAATCGAAACTCAACGATCCCCTGCCGGGATTTGCTTTTGGCGGGACGGCGCTGCTGCAAGCGGTTCGCGCAGCCAATCGCAAGCTGGTCGACATTCTTCTGGAGGCCGGAGCTGACATCAACCAACGCAGCCATTGGTGGGCAGGTGGCTTCGGAGTTCTGGATGACGATCGTGGCCTTGCGCCTTATCTCATCAAGCGCGGCGCCATTCTCGATGCCCATGCTGCCGCTCGGCTGGGAATGATGGATGACCTCAAGAAGCTCGTCTCAGTTCACCCAGAGTTGGTTCACGCCCGCGGCGGTGATGGACAGACACCGTTGCATTTTGCTTCCACCGTGGAGATTGCCGAATACCTGCTCGACAATGGCGCTGACATTGACGCACGCGACATCGACCACGAGTCGACGCCGGCGCAGTATATGGTCCGCAAGCGACAAGAGGTTGCCCGCTACCTGGTCTCACGCGGCTGCTGGACCGACATCCTCATGGCCGCAGCCTTGGGAGACCTGGAACTTGTAAGAAGACACCTGGATGCGGATCCCGGCTGCGTGCACAAGAGCGTATCCGCGCATTACTTCCCTAAAAAGGATCCGCGCTCGGGAGGCACGATCTACATCTGGTATCTCGGCTCCAACAAGACTGCTCACACTGTTGCGCGTGAGTTCCGCCACGAGAGGATCTTTCAACTACTGATGGAGCGCAGTCCAGCCTCGCTCAAGCTTTCCATTGCCTGCGAACTGGGCGATGAGGCTGCGTTCCAATCGCTGCTCGGGTCAAATCCCGCCTTGGCGCAATCACTTTCCAATGATGAACGCTCCAAGATCGTTGCAGCCGCCGAAGGCAACAACACCCAAGCCGTAAGAATGATGCTGGCAGCCGGTTGGCCGGTGGATGCCCGTGGCGGCATGGGCGAAACTGCGTTGCATTTTGCCGCATGGCACGGCAATACGGAGATGATGAAAGAGGTACTGAAACATCGTCCGCCGCTGGAAGGAACCGACATGAGATACGGCGATACACCGCTTGGCTGGGCACTGGTTGGGTCGAAGCATAGCTGGGAGCGGCACAAAGGAAACTACGGTGCTACGGTGGAAATGTTGCTCCAGGCCGGGGCCAAACCGCCCGAGTTGGCGAAAACGCTGCAAGCGAGTGAGGCGGTGCAACTCGCGCTTCGGCGTGTTTCGGGGGCTTGAGACACTGGTGGTGAGCCGGCGAGGCATCCCTTGCCATTCTGAGGCCGAGAATCTGGAAACTGAAATGGTTTTCCGATCACGAGCTTGCACTGAGTAACCTATGGGGCCTTCGGCCCACCCAAGCTGATGAAGAACCGGTACCGCTTGTCAGTTGATTCCAAAGGGTTTTGAACTGGTTCTTCGACAGAGGTGCGCCGAAGTGATCACCCGATTCTTGCTGACTTGGCCATCCGTCGTCTACCAGATAGAATCTTCAAGACCATGCGCCGGGCCTTTCTTATCGTGATCTTATTGGCGGCTTGTCAGGCGCAGAAGTTGCGATTCTCACCGGTAGAAAAATCGATCATTTTAGCCAGGGCCGGAAACATTCCTTCGAGCGGGCAGGAGCGGCTTTCCAGAATGAAGGAGTTGTTTCTTGAGTCGGGATGCCTTTCCGTCAGCGAACAGAGCGTGCCCTCTTCCGAGTTGCCCAATGTCGTTTGCCGCCTTAAGGGAGAGAGCGAAGAAACCATCATAGTAGGAGCAAATTACGGGCAGGTGTCGCCGGATAACTGGGCGGGAGCGTCGTTGTTGCCAAGCCTCTATCAAAGCCTCGCTGCCAGAAAACGGCGGCATTCATTCGTTTTTGTCGCTTTTGCCGATGAGGAGAAGACTTCGACCGGCGCCCGATTTTTTGCGAGCCAAATGACGGATGCAGAGGTAAGGCACAGCGAGGCAATGATTGATCTGGATGCACTGGGGTGGTCGCCGACCAAGTTCTGGGCTGCGCATTCCGATAAGAGCCTGATCAAAGCCCTGGTCGTGGTGATGTATGCCTTGAAGCTGCCGGCGAGCCAGGTTGATATTGCCAAAGCAGGCTATGCCGATTCTGAGGCCTTTGCATCCCGCGACATCCCTCAGATTACACTTCATTCGCTGACTCGCGACTCCCTGGCCGTAATGCACACTCAGCAGGCGCAAAAATTTCGCCCGGACAACTATTACGACTCCTACCATCTCATCGCCGGCTATCTTGCTTACCTGGATGAAACTCTCAAAGAGAGGCCAACTGGCAAATGACAACACGTCCATTGTGGACGATCTTCCGATTGGATCAGCACCAAACCCGAGTCTCACGCGAGGTGATTGCAGGGCTCACTACGTTTACCACCATGTCGTACATCGTGGTGGTGAATCCGGCCATTTTAGCCAGTGCCGGCATCCCCGTGGGGCCCAGCTTCGTCGCCACGGTACTGAGTGCCATTTTCGGCTGCGTGCTGATGGGCTTGTACGCCAATCGTCCATTTGCTATTGCTCCCTACATGGGCGAAAACGCTTTTATCGCCTTTACCGTCTGCCAGGTGCTTGGGTATCGCTGGCAAACCGCCTTGGCCGCAATTTTTATCTCAGGCGCGCTATTTGCCCTGATGACTGTCCTGCACCTGCGGAAGTGGCTGGTGGAGGCCGTGCCGCAGTCTTTGCGTTTCAGCTTTGCGGTCGGGATTGGCTTGTTCTTGACTTTTATCGGGCTCAACCAGGCCGGTATTGTAACCCTCGGCAGCGCCGGCGCACCGGTGCGTTCCGGCAATCTCACAGCCAAGCCTGTGATGGTGGCAATAGCAGGATTTATTTTGATTTCCGTGCTGGTCATCCGCCGGATACGCGGAGCGATTCTGCTCGGCATCGTGCTTACCGCGGCCCTGGCATTTGTGACGAAAACGGCCCAAACTCCGGATCACTGGCTGAGCATGCCGCCCAGCCTGCGGCCAATCTTCTGGCAACTTGATTTTGCCGGCGCGTTTTCCTGGCAACGCCTTCCTGTTGTGTTCATCATGTTCATCATGGCCTTTGTGGATACCATGGGCACGCTGATTGGCCTCTCGGCACGCGCCGGATTCCTCGATGAGCATGGGAATTTGCCGCAGATCGAGCGGCCCATGCTGGTGGATGCTCTTTCCACCTGCTTTTCTGCCTCCATTGGGACCACGACTTCAGGGGCATTCATCGAGTCGGCAACGGGCATCGAAGCGGGCGGACGCACGGGTCTAACCACATTGGCCGCCGCCGGGTGTTTCGCATTGACCCTGTTTTTTGCTCCACTGGTAAGCGCAATTCCGCCACAGGCTTATGGCCCGGCCTTGATCGTAACCGGGCTGTTCATGCTGGCGCCGATCACAAAGATCGACTTCAGCGACTACACCGAATCCATTCCGGCCTTCGCCGTGGTCGCTTTGATGAGTTTCACCTTCAATATTGCCGTGGGAATTACCGCCGGGTTTGTGTTGTATCCGCTCTGCAAGATGGTGGGCGGCAAAGTCCGGCAAATCAGGCCAGCGTTGTGGGTACTTACGGCCCTGTCGCTGCTGTTCTTTGTTTTTTATCCGTACACATAGACGGGATTGCCTTTGTCTTTCGAATTGAAAAAGGGACAAAGCGGAATCGTGAACGGTAGAAATGAAAATTTCAGAAGGTTTTTCCACAGGCATGGCCCCAGGGAAATGCTGTAGACAGACTGCGCAAGCAATGACAAAAATTGTCCTTGCGAAAACCATCTTCTCTCGTTACTATTCACACACCCCCTGGTAGTAATTCAAGAGTAAATTCACAAAAGAGCTGCGTCCGGCATGAATATCGGCGAAACCATCAGAAATTATCGACTGCAAAAAGGCATGTCTCAGGGCGATATCGAGAAGCGCACGGGATTATTGCGTTGCTATCTTTCTCGAGTCGAGAATGGACACACCATTCCTTCCCTGGACACGCTGGCCAAAATCGCCTCAGCCATGGAATTGCCGTTAGGCCAGTTCTTTACCGATCATCATTCCAACGGGAATTCCCGAAGTCTGCCCCCATTAACCGAGGAAGAGGTCCGGTTCCTGAGCCAGATTCGCCGCTATTCTTCCAATCTCAACGACAGCGATCGCAAGCTGGTGTTGGCCATGGTGAAGAAGATGGCGGCCAGCACCGGGAAATAATTTGTAATTTGAAGAACCGCTGAAAAGCGATTGGGCCTTCTTTTCCAGCCACAGGTGGAACAAAACCCTTCTTTACGGTGTCACAATCAATATTGGCGACAATCGCTATGGTTTCTGGATAAGCTTACATTATGAAAAGCCTGTTAGTTTGGATCTTGGGTGCATTTCTGTGTGCCCCATTTCTTTTTGGAATATCCGGGCAGCACGCTCCGGCGCAATGGATCGAGGTCAAGTCTCCACATTTTCGCGTATTGACCGATGCTAGTGAGAAACGCGGACGCGAGCTTGCGGCGCAGTTTGAGCAGATGCGGGCGGTGTTCTCAGAACTCTTGTTGAACAACAAGGAGATCCAGTCGCCCTTGGTGCAGATCGTCGCCATGGAAGATGAAAAGCGGCTGATTGAATATGCGTTGCGGATGGACCAGGACCAGCCTTTTGCCGGCAACGTGCTCGATAGCGGCAACCTGATTACCGAGGCCGACAATGAACCTCCGGGGGTGGAACCGGGGCCTGAATCCGGACTTAAAACAATCTGGAAATATGCGGTAAAAGGAGTGTATCTACATAATCAGGATGAGGACTACGCCCTGCTTAACCTTAAAGTGCTGAATCGCCAGCCAACGCCCCTGCGCCGCACCCAGATCGGACGAGAAGTCGTGCTGCACGAGTACGCACATCGCCTGCTCGAGAACAACTTCCCTCCCCTGCCACGATGGTTCGAAGAAGGGTTTGCAGTGTATTTTTCCACCATCAGGGTCCAGAAAGATCAATTGATCATGGGGGATTCACCGCAAGCTATTTCCAGGATTTCCAGCGACCAATTCGTTCCTGTGGCAACATTGTTCAGCAGCGCCTATCTGGCAGCGCACGCTCGCCACAGTGACAGCGAGGAATCGTTGTTTTACGCTGAGTCGCGGCGCATCGTCGATTACCTGCTCACCTATCACAAGCTGGACCAGGCCCAAAAATATTTCCAGCTCATTCGCCAGCAAATCCCTGTAGCCGATGCCATTAAGCAGGCCTTCGGCATGACTCCAGAGGAATTCGACGAGGCGATCAAGAAACTTCCCGAAGGCCCCAAAATGACACTGGCAGGCAGCTCAGCGAGCGCTACGATCCTTTCAGCTCCGCATGTCGATCTCCCGATGACTGTTACTCCTCTGAATGATCTGGCGGTGGAGACGATGCTGGCCGATGTCCACCTGCATGAGCCTGGTTACCATGCAAAAGCAGTGAAGGAATTCGAGGCGATCCTGGCGAAAGAGCCCCTAAGCACCGGCGCTGAGCGCGGCTTGGGCCTGGATAGCCTTCGCCATCGCAATCTCGATGCCGCCGAAAAATATTTACGCAAAGCCATTGAAGGAGACCCTAAGAATTGGTTGAGCCATTATTACCTGGCCTTGGTTTTGCAACAGCGGGCTGATCCGTACAAGGTGAAAGATCTGGAGCAGGAAGCCCGGCAAATAACGGAATTGAATCCCAGCTTTGCCGACGGATTTGCGATCCTGGCAGCCACCCTGGCTACTGAACAAAAGACGGCAGAGGCAGCCGCAGCCTACCAAAATGCCATTCGCCTGAATCCCTCGAATGAAACTTATGCCGGCAACCTTGGAATCATCTACATGGCGCAATCCAGATTTGCCGAAGCGAAGACCATCTTCGCCGGCTTGGAAGGCAGCCAAGACCGGAAGATTTCCGGCTTGGCCAAGACATATTTACAGGCCCTGGATGTCCGGGAGAGGCTGACTAGATAGATTCGTACGATTGTGTTTGTAGTTTTGAGAGCCAGTTCAGAATCGGTATTGAACCCCGGCGCTAAATTGAAAGTTGTTATTGGTGAAGTTAAGGGAGGGCGATGTAGGAATAAAGGTCACGTTGGTGTTGCTGCTGAGAACGTGGATCTGAGGCAGTTCATGGAAAATCAATGCATCTCCAAAGTCCCAACGGAAAGCCCAATGCTTCGCTGGATAATATTCAATTACAGCACCAAGATCCACTACACGTTCGGTCAAGCGGCCAAACCGCGTCGAGAACGCACCTGTACCGATGTCAATGGTTTCCTCCCGCAAAGTTTTGGGAACCGTGGTGAAACCTGCCCGGGCCTTGCCAAAGATACCGATGTGCCGGAACCGGTAGCCTGCTTTTCCTCCGAACAACGCTTCCGTAATGCTTTCTGATGTGACCCCGAAAGACCTAACCGGAAACCAGTTTAATTCTCCCTCGATAGAAACGAATCGTCCCAGGTTAAAAACGCCCCGTGCTCCTGGCCCGATATCACCCTGGCCGTTCCGCAAAGCGTTAAAAGTTCCGCCCACCTCAAAACGTGGGACCTCCTGAGCTGATACGCTCATTCCGGCCACAATACAGATGGCTACCGTTAAGATCGCTTTGCGAACGTGACTCACTCTCCCGCGCGCGAACAAAAATGCCGCACTTCGTTCCATTGTGGGAATATTATTGATTGATCTTTGCAAGTTTTTCTCCTCTTTTCGCTTCCAATCTACATGGCGTGGCGGACCGAATCGGCCGCTATCACTTTGCACATGCATAGTCAGGAACGTCGATCGCCAGAATAACTTGCACTAATAATTGTTAAGCAAACATCTGCCGGTAGTGCCGGTACCAGTTACTTTGAAATATTTCATCCGGATCATATTCGCGCTTGAGATTTAGGAACTCCTTGAATTGTGGATAGCACTGCTCCACCTGTTGCCGGGTGGCAAAGCGATGATAGGTGAGATAGTAACTTCCGTTCCGCTTGACGGCTAGATCAATGAGCGAACGGAAGCTGCGGGCTGCATTCTCAATGCCCTGGGTATCGTGGGGCACATGCAAGTTGAACACCACGCAGGCATAGCGGTCCTTTGCCCAGGGCATGAAGCTTTCGTCGTCTTTTTCGATCAGCCGCACGACTCCGTAAATGACATTGGCGCCTTCGTTGCGGAGCACGATTCGAGCCTCTTCCATAAAGTCCACCAGGTCTTTTCGCGGGACATCGATTTCGGTAATCATCTCGGTAGCCGGGACTTTAACGTGAAGCTTGCGATCCAGCTCTTCGTGGTAGTTATCCAGATAGCGGCCAAAGAGCTGCGAATCTGCCCAATAGATCTGGCCGGAGGTCTGCAGGTATCGTTTGGTATAAATCTCAAATGCGAGCCGCTTATATTTGTGAGTGTAATAGGTGAGCTTGGCCCAATCTTCGGCGCTGAACCTGGTAGGGTTTTGAGTCAGCGGTGTATCCATGGAAACCGGCTGGTAACAGGAGAAGACGCCTCGCCTGAGAAAGCTTTCCCGGTTGCTATCGATGGCGAACTGATAATCGCCGTATAGATAGCCATCGGCAATACGCTTCTCGAACGCTTCAGGAATTTCTTTCGTGTCGCGCAGCTCTACTACTCGCCGGACCTTCACACGATCGCGCAGCCGTAGATTCACGGAAGTAATGATCCCGAATAATCCATATCCACCGATCGCAAGGCGAAATAGCAGTGGGTTCTGCTGGCGGCTGCATTCGTGAAGCTTTCCTTCGTGGTCAAGAAGAGTAAATGATTCTACGTTGGATATGATGGGCCTCTCGGCCAGGACACGTCCATGAATGTTGGAGGAGAGTGATCCTCCCAGGGTGAAGTTATCTGCGCCAGTCTGCTTCTGGACGATGGCCCACTGGGGTTGGTCTTCTTTCTGCTGGTCGTGCAGATATTGGATGAGTTCCGGCCACTCGATCCCGGCTTCCACATTGAGCAACCCTTTCTGGCGGTCGAAATTCAACACCTTCTTCATCATTCGGGTATCGATCAAAAGCGAATCGTCGGCAAATTGTTGCCCGCCCATCGAGTGGCGGCCGCCGGCAACCGAGATCGCCTTACCCATATTGCGGGCCTTGCGAATGATGTCCTGGCATTCGTCGATCGACGACGGCTTTAGAATCTCGTGCACGACGGCTGAATTGAGTTGTGAGTGCACATCGTTGACAGCAAGAGCGGTCGCCGGCGAATTCGGGATAGATGGAGGTTGAAAGGCACTGACGCGACGTTTTTCTTCAAGACAGCCGGTAAGGAGAAGGCCTCCAGCAGCCATTGAGGTAGTCTTCAGAAAGGCGCGGCGCGACAGTTGCTTATGAGTGGATTTCATGTTGTGCCCTCGATCTACACCTTAGCCAGCGGGGTGCAGTTGCTCAAGCGACATGGAGCGGCAGGGAGAGGTTGTCGTGGAATGTCGTGGGAGCCACGTTAGAGCGAATCGGCTGGGCGATTGATGAATTAAAGCAATCGGACTATATTTTGCATGGCATGAAATTGCGATTCGTTCTATTCCTCTTGATCTTCTCTTACAGTTTTGCTGCTGCTCCAGTACCCAACGTTTTTCGCGTAAAGATTGAGACCACGGCAGGAAATTTTGTCATTGAAGCCCACCGTGACTGGGCGCCGAACGGCGTGGACCGATTTCATGAACTGGTGATCGCAAACTTTTTCAACGACTCGCGTTTTTTTCGCGTAGTGCCTGGCTTTGTGGCCCAATTCGGAGTTGCTGGCAAACCGGAGATCGCCCAGGCATGGAGAGAGAGGACCTTCTCCGATGATCCGGTGATCCAGAGCAACCTGCGTGGATTTGTCAGCTATGCGATGACCGGACCGAATACACGTGCAACCCAGCTTTTTATCAATCTTGCCGACAATGCACGACTCGATGTCCAAGGTTTTGCCTCGATCGGCAAGGTAGTCGAAGGCATGGAGGTTGTAGACAAGCTCTACTCTGGATATGGTGAGACTTCCGGTGGGGGAATGCGTGCAGGGAAACAAGAAAAGCTCTTTCAAGAAGGGAATGCCTGGCTGGATCGAGAATTTCCAAAGCTCGACAAATTGATCCGTGCGGTGCTTCTGACCGCTGGATCAACACAACGTAACTGATCCGCAACCAAAACCCACTCCCTGCAAAGGGAACCAGAATCAATTGCAGAGGCCAAGGGTAGCGGAGCCGCGACCAAACCCTTCTACCACAGAGGCCACAGAGGAAGCACGAAGGGAAACAAGTTCACCGCAGAGGCCGCCGAGAGCGCAGAGAAAACGCAGAGAAAGAATTGATTAATCTAAAGATGAATTTCGCGAAAAGAAGCATGACTCAAAAGGCGTGAAAAAAATGCGAGTATAAGGCGCAATGTATCGGGCTCTAAACAGGCTGTTTGTGGTAAACAGGCGAGATTTCGCGCAGCCGGGCTACGGTTTCGGGGATCAGGCTGAGGGCGTAGTCGATCTCTTCTTGAGTGGTCTGCTTGCCCAGGCTGATGCGGATGCTGCCTCGCGCGCGCTGATGCGACATGCCCATGGCCAACAACACGTGCGAAGGCTCGATCGCTCCTGATGAGCAGGCTGCGCCGCTCGAAACGGCCAGTCCCTTCAGGTCAAGGGCAATCACCAGGGCCTCGCCTTCAATATGATCGACATAGATGTTGGTGGTATTGGGCACGCGCAGAGCGCCTTTGCCGTTCACACCTATGTCGTCCATCACACGAGTCAAGCCGTTTTCCAGTCGATCACGCATGGCAGCCATCTCGGCCGGGCCGTTGTTCGCCAGCCACTCCCTGGAGACTTCCGCCGCCTTTCCCAAGCCTACGATCCCAGGGAGATTTTCGGTGCCGGCACGCCGTTGCCGCTCGTGATTGCCGCCGTAGAGTAGCGGCTGGATTAGAGTGCCTTTTTTAAGGAAAAGAGCACCTGTTCCCTGCGGGCCATGGATCTTATGCCCGGAGATGGAGAGCGCATCGCAATCGATCTTTCGCACATCTACCGTCACTTTTCCTGCGGCCTGGACGGCATCGGTGTGAAAAAAGACATCGGCCTCTTTGGCAATCCTGCCGATTTCCTCCACGGGTTGCACTACACCGGTTTCGTTATTGGCCATCATGATGGTAATCAGCTTGGTGGTGGGACGCAGCGCAGCGCGGACATCCTGCGGATCGATCTCGCAACGCTCGTTCACACCTATGTATGTAACCTCGCATCCCATCTGCTCAAGCCGCTTGCAGCTATTCAGCACTGCGCTGTGCTCGATGGTCGAGGTGACGACATGATCGCCCTTGCTCAGAAAGCCAAAGATGCCGAGATTATCGGATTCGGTACCGCCGCTGGTCAAAACAATCTCAGCCGGACGCGCATTCAATAAAGCAGCCACCGAGGCGCGCGCCTTTTCCACTGCAGCACGGGCATGTTGCCCGTAATAGTGAATCGACGAAGCATTGCCGAATCTCTCCAGATAATAAGGCTTCATCGCCTCGAACACTTCAGGCAGCACGGGCGTGGAAGCGTTGTTATCGAGATAGACCCGGTGCATAAGATTATTGTAAAGCACTCAGCAGTCAGCAATCAGCATTCAGCCCGCAAGGCTTTGGGTTCAAGGAATGCAGCATCGTGGGCATGGTGAGTGCTGGAAACCCATTTAGCCGCGAACACACGCGAATTAACACGAATCAGAAAGCAGTCAGGTTAACTTGGTCGGCTGTCCTATTGATTTTGCCCACGTTCTCAGCATTCGGCCCGCAACTGCGCCCTCTGCGGTTAATTTGGATTTCACTACCTCTGTGTTCCTTCGTACTACGAGGCGCTTTGAAATCGTGATTTTTTCTCGCAAAATTCTAGATTGGCTAGAGACCCATCCTTCTCTGCGGTCTGTGCGTTTCTGCGGTTGAAGCTTGCCTTTGCTCTTCTCCGCGTCTCCGTGTCTCCGTGGTGGATTTTGCTTTTTGGTTGTGGCTCGGCTACGTTGCGCCCTCTGCGGTTAAGTCCAAGGTGATGGTAGCCAATCAATTAATTCGCGTTCATTCGCGTGGATTCGTGGCTGAAAAGGTTTGGCGCACCAACCATGCCCGCGATCCGGTCCCCCTTCAGCCCAAAAAGCCGAGCGGGCTGAGTGCTGAAGGCTGAGTGCTATCTCTGATCCATCGGCACATATTTCGTGGGGTACGGTGATCCGATGTAATCGGCGCGGGGGCGGATCAGGCGATTGTCGTCGTGTTGTTCGATTACGTGGGCTGCCCAGCCACTGATGCGTGAGACGGCAAAAATCGGGGTAAAGAGATCCAGGTCGATGCCCAAGGTGGTGTAGGTTGAAGCAGAGTAGAAATCCACATTGGCATTCAAGTGCTTTTCGGACTTGATGTACTGCTCGATCTTGGCCGACATTTCATACCACTTAGGATTGGCGGATCGGCCCAGGTCACGAGACATCTGGCGCAAGTGAGTGGCCCGTGGATCTTCGGTGTGATAGACACGGTGTCCGAAGCCTGAGATCTTTTTCTTCTGGTCAAAGAAGTTTTTCTTGATGTATTCGACCGGATCTTCGCCCTTTTTGTCGATATCGAAGAGGATGCGCATGACTGCCTCATTGGCTCCGCCATGCAGCGGTCCTTTCAACCCCCCAAGCGCGCCGGTGATGGCGGAATGCATATCGGCCAATGTGGCGGCAATGACTCTCCCGGCAAACGTGGAGGCGTTCAGTTCGTGGTCGGCGTGCAGGATCAGGGCAACATCCAAAGCCTTTTCCGCAGTGCTGGTGGGCTTTTCACCGTTGAGTTGCAACAGGAAATTACCGGCAATGGAAAGCGAAGGATCGGGCTGGACAACGTTCTTGCCTTTGCGGATCCGATCATAGCTGGCCACGATCATGGCAATTTGTGAGGTCAGGCGGATAGCTTTGCGGATGTTGGCGTCATGATCGACCTTTTCAGCGTCGGGATCATAGAATGACAGCGCAGAAACAGCAGTGCGCAGCACCTCCATCGGCAACGCGGTCTTGGGCGCCTGGCGCAAAATGTCATAGATGGCAGGGTCCAGCTTGCGTTCGGCCACCAGCTTCTTGTTCAACTCGGCCAGTTCAGCGCGGGTTGGCAGCTTGGCATACCACAACAAGTAGCAGGTTTCTTCGAACGTGGACTTTTGCGCGAGTTCGTGAATATCGATTCCTCGATACGCGAGCACTCCGGCATCGCCATCGATGTAGCAGATGCTTGAACTCGCTGCGACTACGCCTTCCAGACCTTTTGTTGGTGTCACTGTCATCGACATGGCGTTTCCCTTGCGTTGCTTGGATTGATGTCTCTCACAGGCGGGGGATAAATGCCGTGAGGTTAACGTTCTTTTATACCCCAAAGTGCTTGCAGTTTCCAATGCTGATGGGACAATGAGGCCTACCCGCCCACGATGGCCCTGTTCGTGCCTTGGCTTGCCTTCTAAAGAACCCGCTTCGTTTCCAGGCGAAAGAGCATGTCTGTAGCCGGGCTGCCGGCTTGCTCCTTCCACTTCAGAAACAGCACAGCGTATGAGTCGGTGATGTATTCCTCAGTGCTGATTTGCAAGCGCCGGGCAATAGAATCAATCCATTTAGCGGGTCCTTCAATCTCGCCAAAGTTGCCAATGGGCGTCTCATCAATCACCACATGCCCTTTGCCATCGGTCCATTCGCTGCGAAATTTTTCGTATCGGAAGCTTGGCACAAACCCAACTGCTTCCAGAATATCGGCCAGACAGCGGCCATCTTCCATGCGGGTTTCGATCTCCTTGCGGGATTTATGGCGACCGGCCTTCCCTTTTGCTTTGTACGTGACGGTCCAGAGATCACCATATTTTCGAAGACGAAACACCTCGCCTTTCCGGCGCAAAGGCTGCCCCGGAAGATCGTACAAGGTGTTCATTTCGTGTGTGCGCCTGGTGACAAGACGAAACCCTGCCCCTCGCAATTCTCTGGTCAATGTCTTGAGATCTTCGATTTTGAACTTGATCTCAACTTCGAGAGCGGAAGCCATGATGAAGAGCAGTATACATTCGTCGCGCGCATCTTGAATTTACCCAGCAGCGATTCAAGCACGTTTAACGAGTCTTGCGGATTTCCAGCCAGCGATGGCGATGGGCTTTGTCACGGTTTAGTTTGCGGACCGATAGCTGGCGCTCTTTACATTGGTCCTTGATCCAGCCGAAGCTGTGGGCAATGGTGCCTGCCAGATGGGATTCGTGGCTGGTGCCCACCCATTGATCGCCGTTGTAATCGGGATGTCTCCAGCTCGAAGGCAGAAAGGTCAGGAGGAAGATGCCAAGTTCGTTGGAATCGCGGACAAACCCATCAAGCATAGCCTGTATCTGGCGTTTCGAAGCATGCGTCCAAATTGAGTATGCCAGAAAGAAATCGAACTTTTCGCCAAACACGGAAGTGTCGAAACTGGCGTTGGAGTCAAACCTTGGTTCCTTGGATTTCAGGATTTCCGGTTCCAAAAGGCAATGCCTTCCCAGGTCCAGCCGGCCCCGATGTGGTTCTATGCCGCAATAGCACCCAGCATCAAGAAAATGGATGAGCCAGTAACCGGCTCGCAGCACGCCA
>DASZFK010000457.1:0-9564 GCA_035939855.1 Candidatus Angelobacter sp. | reverse complement strand
TTCGCTATTGACAATTCTTACCAGTAATTCGCGGGCGAGGCCGAAAGAGTGCTCATTGGCCCGAACAAGGATTGAGGTATCAAGAACGATCTTCACTGATGCGGACGATAACCAGGGCGAACGCTCTTCATGGCTTCGTTGATTATGTCCTCGGCTTCCTCTGGAGAACCCGGTTTACGCCGAGCGTCCACTTCAGCAAAATATTTTTTCAACTGCTCCACCAATTCGAGTTTCCTCTCATCGGACAGGGCAGGGGGGTCGATGGCGCGAATGCTAATGGCTTCATCCTCTAGGATGCGACGGCCCAGAAGGCTTTCGATAGTGGCCCTTTGATCGGGCGAGAGGTCCTTGGCTTTGTGAATCATGGCTCGTAGCAAATTGATTATACAGTGTAATCGATTGCAGTCTAAGACTCTAAGACTTACCTAACTATGTTTCTCTGCAGCGCAAAATGGCTGCCATCTCTCCGGAGATCATTTCAGATTGCGCTTCTTGAGTAATTCGTCTTCGCGCTGACGAAGGCTGTCAAAAAAGGCTTCGCCGCCGATAGGTGTGACTCGACCACTTTTTATATGGTCATAGCGGCCATCAAGCATTCCGCGCACTTCCGCTACTTCTTGCAGATAGCCGGCCATTGCGTCTTCAAGCAAATCATTTGTAGCCCGGCCTGTTTTTGCAGCAAGTTCAACGAGACGAGAGGCTGTTTCGGGTTTCAGGTGTACTTCCATAATCTTCAGTGTAGGCCAAGAGATTAGGGCTGTCATCTGGAATTTAGCCTCGGTAGGTGCTGCCGGAAATAGGCAGGGGGTGACGGTCTAGATTTCCAACCCACAACTTCAACTCCCGATTTTCCTTTTGCGGCCCTGGCGGTGACAATCTTCTTCCCTACAGCCTCATGCTCACCGCCACTCCATCCCGCAACGGCAGAATCGTAGTGAAGAAATCTTCCATCGCATAGAGCTTTCGGTTGAACTCCTGGATGGCACGCGTGCTCTCTTCCTTAGGTTCTTTTTGCGTGACCCGGCCGCTCCACAAAGTGTTGTCGGTAATGAACAGGCCGCCCCGGCGAAGACGTGCCTTCACCAAATGGAGCACGCGAGGATAATCTTCCTTATCGACATCGTTGAAGATAATGTCAAACTCTTGCTTCTGTTCCGAAAGCACTTCCAACGCATCACCGACAGCAACTCTTATGCGGCCTTCCACTCCGGCGCGACGGAAATAGCCGCTGGCCTCATCAGCTTTTTTCTGGTCACCATCGGTGTAGAAAACTTCGCCGCCATCTCCCACTGCGCGCGCCCACCAGATGGTCGAGTATCCGATGGCGGAGCCCAGCTCAAAGATCTTGCGGGCGTTGATGAGCCTTGCGTACTGATATAGGACGCGCCCCACGGCCGGGCCTACAATCGGAATATCGCGCTTGCGCGCCTGTTCTTCCATCTCTTCCAGCACAGGGTCGCGCTTGGGCAGCAAGCCGTAGAAATATTTTTCAACCTCAGGATCGGTGATTTTCATCAGGACAGCGTCTCCCCGGATTTCATAGTGACCAATTCTACGCTTAGGCCAGCGGCCTTAAGCTCCCTTCCGAACTCCTGGGGAGTTCCAGTCAACATCGGAAAGGTGCCGAAGTGCATGGGGATAACAGCTTTGGGTTTCAGTAGGCGGCAAGCATAAGTGGCCTCTTTCGGCCCCATAGTAAACCGGTCGCCAATGGGGAGCATGGCAATATCCGGCTGATAAAGGTCGTGGATGATCGCCATATCGCCAAACACGCAGGTGTCACCGGCATGATAAATCTTGAGACCATTCTCAAATTCGATCACATACCAATCTGTTTGGCCCCCTTCTTCTGCAAAAGCAGGCACATCTCATAGATTGCAACAACTGTAGGGTTATGTTTCTTAGCCAACTCCGCCGCATCGCCGACATGATCGCTGTGACCATGAGTGCACAGCATGACATCAATCCGATCAAAGTCCTTCATATCAGCCGGCCTCGTCGGATTACCTGTCACCCAGGGATCGATGATCACCTTCTTGCCCCCGGGAGTCTCAATCAAAAACGTCGCATGTCCCAACCACGTGATCTTAATTCCGTTCAGTTTCATGCTTTTTCCTCGTTCAAGAAACAGAAGATTCTAGTCGTTAACACGAGCACTCAGCAATTCAGCACTCCGAATTCAGCCCGCTCGGCTGTTCGGGCTGAAGGGAAACGATGTGTGGGCAACTGCCATTTTTTAATTCGCGCTCATTCGTGTGAATTCGCGGCTAAAAGGTTTTTCTGACAGTACCCATGCCCACGATGCTGTAACCCTTTAGCCAAAAATGTTAGCGGGCTGAGTGCTAATTGCTGAGTGCTTCCAATGCTAGAATTCCTGCCATGCTCGAAATACTCTTGAGTCGCCAACAAATCGCTGGACGAGTCGCCGAACTCGGCCAGCAGATAACCACCGACTTTGCCGGCCAATCTGTGCTGTTGATCGGCGTGCTCAAAGGCGCATGTATGTTTCTGGGCGATCTGGCGCGACAAATCGAGTTGGATGCCACCTTCGACTTTCTTGCCGTCCGCAGCTATGGAAACCAGCGCCAGAGCACCGGGGAGGTACAGCTCATTAAAGATGTAACCATGCCACTGCGTAACCAAAATGTAATCCTGGTCGAAGACATTTTGGATACCGGGCTCACCATGACCTTTCTGAAGAAGATGCTTATGGCCCATCAACCGCGCGTGCTCAAGACAGCAACACTCCTCGATAAACCCTCGCGCCGCGTTTTGCCGATCGAAGCGGATTATGTCGGCTTCCTGATTCCCGATAAGTTTGTAATCGGTTATGGCCTGGATTACGCCGAGCGCTACCGCAACCTTCCTGACATCTGCGTTCTTGCCGAAGCGCCAAAGAAATCGGGTGATCGGGACATGGAGGAATCGGGTGATCGGGTGATCGTAGACTAAAGAGTCGGGATTACAAGCCTTATTCATTGTTTGGAGAGCAACAAAAGGCAAGGGTTTAAAAACCAAGGGCTAAAGGCTAAGGGCTAAGAATTGAAAGCAGGAAGCGTTTTCCGATCACCCGATGAACCGATCACCCGATTGGCGAAAACGTTTAATCTTCAAAGCAGCTTTCTCCGGTGTTACAATCCGATTTGGAATGTCACAGGTCATTTCTGATTTGCAGATCAAGGTCAGGAACTGGGAGTCCATTGCCAGTGCCATTGACCACACTTTACTCAAGCCCGAAGCAACCCGCGATCAAATTGTAAAGCTTTGTGAAGAGGCCACTTTTTATAAATTTGCGGCCGTGTGCGTCAACCCTTGCTGGATCAGCCTGACACTGAGCATCCTGCGTGGTACCGGCGTCAAAATTGCAACAACCATCGGTTTTCCTTTAGGTGCTAATCACATCAATGTGAAACGTGTTGAGGCATTTGAGGCCATCCGTGTTGGCGCGCAAGAGTTGGATATGGTCATGAACATAGGAGCGCTCAAGTCCGGTGATCGCAAACTGGTGCAGACCGATATCGCAGCAGTGGCCAAGGTTGCGCACAATCACGGAGCCATTCTGAAAGTGATTCTTGAGACACCGCTTCTTACCCTCGAAGAGAAAATTCTGTCCTGTGAACTGGCGCTGGCTGCCAAAGCTGATTTTGTAAAAACCGCCACCGGATTTTTCGGCGGCGCTACGGTCGATGACGTGGCTTTAATGCGTGGCGTCGTCGGGGACCGCGCCCAGGTCAAAGCGTCCGGCGGAATTCGCACTGCCAGCGCAGTCAATGCAATGCTCGATGCAGGCGCAGACCGTATCGGCGCCAGCGCCAGCATTGCTATCGTTCAAGAGTTGGGTGCGCCGGAATTTGGCATTTAGCAGCAGTGCGTTTTCCGTCATCCCGACGGGTGTTCGCGAAGCGAAGACCTGGAGGAACCTTGTGGTGTTTTCTCTATTTATGATTACAGTATTTAAGCACCAGTGTTGGTGTAGTTGTGTCAGTACCTATACAGGTGTTCGGTATTTTGATGGCACTCAACATTCAGATTTCCTTCCAGAATGGCGGCGAACCCTGGCGGACTGATCTCAAAAGTATTTTTAATGGTTAGCGAACAAACACAAGGTCCCTCCAGTCTACCCGCGCTGACGCGCGTGTAGACACTCGGGATGACGGTCTGTTTTCTTAGGTCCGAATGAACTCTAACAATTCCCCGGAGACCGAGTATTCAAAACGCTTGAGCAACCGCGAGTCTGCTGCCAGGCGGCTTCATCAAAAACACATCTGGCTTGGCAATGTGCGTGTTGCTTTGTTCGTCGTAATCGCGATTCTGTGGTGGATGGCCGGTACCCGAGGGCGCTCGTATTTTTTCTGGCTGGCGGCGGCCATCTTGATATTCATTGGCCTGGTTTTTGTACATCGCCGCATCGTGCGAGCTATGCAAGCCGCCAGACGCGCAGTTGCTCTCTATCAGCGTGGGTTGGCGCGAATCGAAGACCGATGGTCTGGAAGCGGAGATACTGGAGAGGGTTTCCGCGTTGCTGACCACGTCTATGCCGAGGACCTCGACATCCTGGGAAACGACAGCCTGTTTCAACTGTTATGCTGCGCCCGCACTCAAATGGGGGAAGCCACGCTGGCCCAGTGGCTGCTCGCTCCTGCCGGCTTGCCGATAATTCTGCAGCGCCAGGCCGCGATACAAGAACTCAAAGACAAACTCGACTTCCGGGAATACCTGGTTGTAGCCGGTGAAACCGATAAGATCAAAGCCGATGCCAGGAAATTGATCGCCTGGGCCAGTCGAGATGCCACCATTGCCGCTCCTCGATGGTGGCCGGCGGCCATGATTATGGCGGGCATTACAACGGCTGCTTTGATCTATGGCTTCATCCGCTTGTGGTTTACTCCTTTTCTTTTGTTGGCCCTGATTAACTTTGTGGTCCTCTATTTGTTGCGGAACAGTCTGGCAAAGGCGTTCGAAGGGCTTGATGATGCCAGCAGCCATCTCAGCGCATTGGCGGCAATGCTGCGGCGGATTGAAACCGAAAAATTTGAAGCTCCACTGCTTCGATCTTTGCAGGCGCAGCTTTTCAACAATGGCAATTCTTCATCGGAGGGCATTGGACGGCTTAGCACGCTTTGGGACTATGAAGAATCGCGTCACAACATGATCGTAAAGCTGCTTGAGTTCATCTCGCTGTACTCCATCCATATCGCCTTCCTGCTGCAAGCGTGGCGTAAGCGGTATGGCCGCAACGCCCAAGGATGGCTGAATACAGTCTCTGAGATGGAAGCGCTGGTTTCCATCAGCGCTTACGCCTACGAACATCCTGCGGACAAGTTTCCCACGTTCACACCCCCGGACGGTTCTCCTCATTTCGAAGGAGAGGCATTGGGCCATCCACTTCTTCCGGGCGCACTCTGCGTGAGGAACAGCGTCTCTTTGGACAGCAACAATCCGGTACTGATGGTGAGCGGATCGAACATGTCCGGCAAAAGCACGCTGCTGCGTACGGTAGGCATCAATACGGTGCTCGCCATGCTGGGAGCGCCAGTGCGGGCGGAGCGTCTGCTTCTCTCACCGCTTCGCTTGGGAACCTCGATGCGGCTCTCCGATTCGTTACACAAAGGTGTCTCGCACTTTTATGCCGAGATCCAGCGCATTCGCGATGTCGTAGAGCTTTCCCGGGCAGGACCGCTGCTCTTCCTGTTCGATGAGGTCCTTCAGGGAACCAATTCTCACGATCGCCGCGCAGGGGCTGAAGGTATCCTGCGGACATTGCTTGGCAATGGCGCTCTCGGTTTGGTCACGACTCACGATCTGGCGCTGACATCGATTGCTGAGGTCTTTCCCGGACAAATCCGAAACGTTCATTTCCAGGAAAAACTGGATGCCGGAAGACTCTCTTTCGATTACTGTCTGCGAGAAGGGGTGGTGACCACCAGCAATGGCATTGAGTTGATGAAATCGATAGGGCTGGAAGTGTGAAGAAGCATTCAGCACTCAGCCGAACCAGATTCTCTAGCCACGAATCTACGCGAATGAACACGAATGAAGACAAGAAAAAGAGTAAAAACGATTTCTTTGATCCTGATTCCTTTCGTGTTAATTCGCGTGTATTCGTGGCTAAAAGTTTTTTGGGCTGAGTGCTTCCTTGCTATTTTGCTATCGCAACCAGGCCACCCAATAGGGCCTTTCCAATCTTCAACGCCTCGCCAAAGTGCTTTTGATATTCAACAAACTGTCGATTCAATTCCAAAGATTGCTCGGGTGCAAGATGAGCACGCAACATCATGTCGCGGACGTGAACAGGATTGGGCAACCGGGCTTCTTCGTTCAACTCTTCCAAAGCAAAAGCAGGATCAAAACGGTCCATAACATTCCTCAGGAACAATGTTAACTCTTCTATACCGCGAAGTGGATGGCGGTACAGGTGCATTGCTCGTTTACAGAACTTTTATAAGATGGCTTCCAGAAGGAAATCTCCAGGTTTTCCGATCACCCGATGTTTAGCCTGCACTGAGGCGCACGCCGAAGTGATCACCCGATCCTAACGGGCTACTGGTTCTCCATTCCGCAAATACGCGTCCGATTTGTTAAGCCAATCCTGGCGCGGAGGATAGAAGACATCAAGATCAACCGTATCTTCGATAGCTTCTGCTTTATGTGGCATGTGGGGAGGAATGCAGAGCACCTGGCCCGCCGACACCACGATCTCCTTGCCATCGATCCAGAACTTCAGGGCGCCCTCCAGAATATAGCTGAGTTGCTCGTTTTCGTGGCTGTGTTCAGGCACAACGCAGCCTTTCTTGAGCACCACGCGCGCCAGCATCAGATTTTGGCCGGTGATCATCTGCCGGTCGAGCAGCGGATTCAAATGTTCCAGTTCAACGTTGTTCCAGGCAATGTGCTTAAGCATAGGGAGACATTTTAACACCGCCGGAATTCAACCGCACATCAACGCGGATTAAACCAAGGATTTCACGGCGGAGACACGACCTAGCGGAAGCCACAACCAAACCCTTCTACCACAGAGGACACGAAGGAACACCGAGGAAGTCAAATCATCGCCCACCGCAGAGGCCGCAGGGAGCGCAGAGAATTTTGGGTGGCTTTGCCGCGATGGCAAATTTGCGGGAAAAAAGACGGTTTGAGGCCACTGGCAATTAAGGAGAAACCCAACATGGGTTCGCACGCAGATGCAGAGAAAACCAAGACCAAAATGCACCAGCCAGTGGCTAAGAGCTAAAGGCTAAAGGCTAATGGCTAATGGCTAAAAGCTAGTGGCTAGTAGCTCTCCTGCCATTCTTCCTGCAATCTTCACAAATACCGTAAATCTGGAATGTATGCCGGGTAGCATCGAAATGGTATTTGCGTCCGATCTCCTCTTCCAGCTTGCCTACTTCCGGCGAGAAGAACTCGACTGAGACTCCGCAATCGGTACAGACCATGTGATGGTGGCTGCGTCGATTGAACTGGTGTTCATAGCGGGCCACGCCGTCATGAAAAGCGACTTCGCTGGCCAGGCCGCACTCTGCCAGGAGCTTAAGAGTGCGATAGATAGTAGTGAACCCAATTTTTGGATCTTTCTGTCTGACCAGGCGAAAGAGCTCATCGGTGGAAAGATGATCGCGTGTTTCCAGAAAAGTGCGCAGAATAGTGTCGCGCTGATCGGTATGCTTCAGGCCAACTCGCTTCAGGTGGTTGAAGAAGATATCCTGCGCTTCACGCATGGCTTCGCGCGTCGGCGGGGCATGATCGTCAATTCTTCGCTGCAACATATCGGCTAATCACTCAAAAGGGTCAGTTATTGCTCGTGCTTCCCTGCAACAGCAGAGTAGCTGAAACGGCTCTGCTCTCAGACTCGATAAATGAAATTGAATTTCATTTTCAAGTGCTCATCCTAGCGGTCGTAGCTGTTTGATGTCAACCGTTTCCGACACCATTTCCGAAATCCCTCACTTAGTTGGATTTAGACCAATACCCGAAATCCTGTCCTTTGCAAAAACTACGAAGGATGGGCACCCCAAGACGATATACGGTCGATAAGATTGCACGAGTTTTTCCGATCACCCGATCACCCGATCTCCAGATCACCCGATTCCCCCGTTTGCCTGATTGTTAGTCTCGAACACATCCCTTACAATTTTGTCCCATGGCTACCTCGACTGCCTCGCCTACCACTATCCCTGTTGCTCCTCCGGTTCGCCGAAAGACCCGCTGGGTATTACGACTCGTTTTAGTTTTGATCGCTCTTATTGTGCTGGCTGGCATTGGCGTTTCGTTCTACGTCTATCGAGTGCTGCGGTCGGCGCTACCTCAGATCGAGGGCAGCCTTAGCGTTGAGGGCATCCACGCGCCGGTTTCGGTGGTTCGCGACGCCCAAGGTGTTCCCCACATCACTGCATCTACCATGGAAGATCTCTTGCTGGCCCAAGGTTATGTGACTGCCCAAGATCGCCTCTGGCAGATGGATCTTACCCGTCGCTATGCCGCAGGCGAGACCTCAGAGATTCTGCCGCAATCTTCCGGAGCCGCTGCCGGACGCAACCGCACCGGCGCCAGGACCATCGGCCCAGTTACCTGGCTCGACCATGACAAACAGCAGCGTATTCTTCGTCTGAAATCCATCGCTTACAGAGTGGCCGAAAAGTTATCTCCGCGTGACCGAGTATTTTTCGAGGCCTATGCCAAAGGGATCAATACTTATATCGAGCAACATCGCAGCAACCTGCCAGTCGAATTCCGCGTGCTTGGCTATTCCCCCAAGGCATGGACAGTGGGTGATTCCATCCTGGTCGGACTCAGCATGAGCCAACTGTTGAACCCGCAATATGGAATGGAATATTGGCGGGAAAAAATCGGCGCCCGGCTCTCTCCGGAGCTTATGGCGGATCTGTATCCAGCAAGTTCGTGGCGTGACCGTCCACCGGCCAGCGCCGCTGAAGACGGAGCGCCTACCCTTTCCGTTCCTGAACCCGCGCCGCCAGCGAATGAGGAACATAGTTCCACGCGTGGCGCTCTTCCCTTTGAAAAATCGGAGAGTGATCGTGCTTGCGAGGCGTGCCTGCCCGGATCGAATAACTGGGTCGTTTCCGGAGCGCACACCGTAACCGGAAAGCCGCTCCTGAGCAATGATATGCACCTGGGTCATCAGCTTCCCGGGGTTTGGTATGAAGTTCAACTGCATTCTGGCGATTTCAACGTGGCAGGCGTCAGCCTTCCCGGAGTGCCATTCGTAGTTGTCGGCCACAATCAGCGTATTGCCTGGGGCTTCACCAACCTGAATCCTGATGTTCAGGACCTGTTCGTCGAAGAGTTCAATTCTTCGGGCGAATACCGCACTCCGACCGGCTGGCAGAAACCCGAAACGGATCACCAGATCATTCATGTCAAAGGACGCCCTGACGTCGCGTTAGACGTGGCCGTCACTCGCCACGGCCCGATTATCAGTGACCTTTTGCCCGGCGAGAGCCGCAAGATCGCCTTGGAGTGGGTAATCTATGACGACCAGAATATCGGCATTCCCCTCTATGACGTGAACGCCGCGCAAAACTGGGAGCAGTTCCGGCACGCATTTTC
>DASZFK010000456.1:0-1805 GCA_035939855.1 Candidatus Angelobacter sp. | reverse complement strand
TTGCGCGGGCACGGTTCGGATTATTTTGTGAAGGGATGGCAGATTTCGGGAGCGGTTTTTGCCCACACCGGCTTTCCCTATACCGCCTTGGACGTGGCCGAGTCGTCTAAACTTGTCGCGAATAATTATTTTGGGTTCCTTTACGCCGTGCCGGTCAGTTCTCTTCCGCCCAGCTCTGCGTGCGGGGAAGGCGCCGCTTTTCCTCTTGCCCCGCATCCATGCCAGCCACCCCAGGTGTTGCCGGACGGGACCACTCCCAATCCGAATGCGCTTTTCGTGCAAGCCGGCTGCGAGACCGGGTTTAATGCCGGGCATCTGGGCCTAACAGGTGTATGCAATGGTCCCTTGGTGGCGTTCGCGCAAGGCAGGAACCGCTTTCGTGGACCAAGCTATTTCAACACCGACTTCGCTGTCATGAAAAACACAAAGATTCCCCGTTGGGAAAGTGCCGAATTAGGGATCGGCTTTCAGTTTTTTAATTTTTTCAATCACCCCAATTTCGGCTTTCCCGACAATGCGAGTTCCAACTCAACGTTTGGGCAGATCTTCGGTTTGCAGCAACCGCCCACCAGCATTGTAGGTTCCGGGGTAGGAGGCGATGCTTCTCCGAGAATGATTCAGCTGAAGATCCAGCTACAATTTTGATTGTGACAGTCGGACTGGCATCCGCGGTATCTTGCATGACGCCTTTCCGACCAATTTCAAAAATTCTCCATCGTCCAAATGTTCCCGTCCACGGTCTGGCTCATGAATGCCAGGTGCCGGCCATCTGGAGATGCCGGAGAATCCCCTAACGCAACGTCGTCTCGTAGCTTGTGCACATTGCCAAATAAATCCACGTACAAAAGTACCGCTTCCCGGCCGAAGCTGCTGATGGCAAATAGACCCTTTCCGTCTGCAGCCCAGTACAGCGTCTGCAAGGAGTTACTCCAACCCTTCAACTTAATGGCCTGCGTGGCCTGACCTCGCAGGGAGAAAATGTAGATTGGTCCTCCTGGGCTTGTAATGGCCGCATACCGAGTGCCGTCAGGAGAAAGTTCGCCCGGCCAATCGTTCATACTGGGGTCGGCGTCGAAACGGGTTAGCTCAGGGCCACGTCCTGTCAATGGATCGATGGCCGTAATGATCACTTGTTTGTGATTCCCGGCCGGCTCCGCAATTACACACAGCTTCGCTGGCGCCCGAGCGCAGGAGAGAAAGCTACCTGGCGTCGTTGTAAATGCCAATTGGGACGTTCCCCCGGCCACGGGAATTCGCATGACTTCCCTTGGTGCTGCTGCATCTCCCGGCCTCACCTCATGTTGATAGAGAATCCAACCACCATCCGAACTAACGCGAGCGTTCAGCACCGCGTCTGGCCCGGTCAGCAGCGGTTCTGCCTGATCTTCGTCGAGGGCCTGTTTGTACAAGTTCCAGCGACCATTGCGATTGGACCCGAAAATAAGGGACTTGCTATCCGGTGTCCAATCGCCAGGTTCATCCAAGCTGTCACTCAAAGTGAAGTGTCTCGGTGCCAGGAGGCGCGCTCCACCCGCTTCGAGATCCGCTACGTAGGTACTGGTGCGGTTCGCCCATTTCTTAAAGGTGAGCCGTTTACCATCCGACGTCACGCTCGTGTTGTCCATGCAGAATCCTGCCCAGTTCGTGACCCGCCGGGGTTCCTCGATGGTTTGGCCCGTGCGCACGTCGAGTCGCCTTGCCCAGTAGTTGCAGGTGTCGCCGATAGCTTGAAGGTCTCTCACCGAGTAGATCAACCGTTCATCGGGCAACCACGCAACATCGTTAACGTTTTTCATTTCCGAAGG
>DASZFK010000455.1:0-3548 GCA_035939855.1 Candidatus Angelobacter sp. | reverse complement strand
ATATTTTTTGGTAAGGTCTTTAACGCTTATCATCGCTCTAGGTCTAGGAAAGGGAGCTTCAAATGTGCAATCTGCAAAATCGCACAAGAACCGCTCCTGGTGGGATTCAAAAATTATTCTTCGCCATGGTTTACCGTGTTGTCAAGTTGCTGCTGCCTCAATAAGCATGTAATCTTCTCGCCTCTCGCACCACATCTTCAACTTTAGGTAAAAAGAATTCTTCGAGCGGTGGCGAGAAAGGGACAGGAGTGTCGATCGCCGTAATACGCACGATCGGCCCATCTAAATCATCAAAGGCTTCTTCGTTGATGATGGCTGCCAATTCGCCAGCCAAGCCACCTGTCTTAGTGTCCTCATGCAGCAGGATGACTTTGTTGGTCTTCTTCACGGTCGCTACGATAGCTTCATGATCCAGAGGCATCAGAGATCGCAGGTCAACGATTTCAACGTCAATACCTTCCTGAGCCAATATTCCGGCTGCCTCTTGGGCAGTATGGACCATCGCCGCGTAGGTGATGATGCTCAGGTCGCGTCCCTCTCGATGGATTCGCGCCTTCCCAATGGGCACGGTGTAGTCGCCCTCCGGCACTTCATCCTTGATACGGCGATAGAGAAACTTATGCTCCAGGAAGAGCACCGGATTGTTGTCGCGAATGGCGGACTTGATCAGGCCCTTTGCATCAGCGGGAGTAGCGGGTGCAATAACCTTCATGCCCGGCGTGTGGACAAAATGCATCTCGGGATTCTGGGAATGGAAGGGGCCGCCATGCACGCCTCCTCCTGCAGGACCACGCAACACCAAAGGCGCGGGAGCATTCCAGCGATAATGCGACTTGGCCACCATGTTGACGATCTGGTTGAAGGCGCACCCGATAAAATCCATGAACTGAAATTCAGCCACAGGACGCATCCCAGTCAACGACGCCCCATAGGCCGCGCCCACAATGGCAGACTCGGCAATCGGTGTATCAATCACCCGCTGCGGCCCGAACTGGTGGATAAAGCCATCAGTGACCTTGAATGCACCGCCGTAGACGCCAATATCTTCGCCGATACAAAAGACCGTGGGATCAGCTTCCATCTCTTCCCACAATCCTTGCCGAATTGCTTCCAGATACGTTGCTTGGGACATAGACCTGCTTCTAGCTGCTGCCTCCTTGCTTTGTTGTCTTAGAAATACTGTTTACTTTTGCTAAAACATTTAACCAGCCCACGCCCATAAGTCTCGGAACGAGCAGACCCCGGTTTGGCTGGAAGCTAGCAGCTATTAAGCTCACAGCTACTTAAAATGTATTGCTGCCTCTGTTGCCTTCAGCTTTCCACCGCGATGATGCACTTTTGGCACACCATACCTCGGCTCTATCTTGTGGCAACTCTCATCACAATAGACGCCCTCGGCGGCAATGTGGGGCTCCGGCATAGGAGAATTCACGGCAAACTCGCGTTCGGCTTCAAGCTCTTTTTCTACATCCACAATCAATTTCTGGTTCTGCTCAGGGGTGAGCCAGTGCTTTCCTAACAGGAATTTCTCGAAACGATCGATCGGATCGCGTTTCCGCCAGAACTCGTGCATCTCCTTGGGCACGTAAGCGGCAGCATCGTGGATGGCATGTCCTTTCATGCGCATCATCTTGGCTTCGATCATCGTAGGACCTTCACCACGATGGGCTCGTTCTACAGCTTCATAAGTCGCGTCGTACACCTGGCAGGTATCGGTGCCGTCGATGATCACTGCCGGCATGCCATAGCCGATCGCGCGATTGGCCAAGTCCTTCACGTTAACCTGGTATTCCATGGGCGTCGAGTAGGCCCAAAGATTGCTTTCCACAATCAGCACCAATCCCAGCTGGCGTACGGCTGCAAAATTAATACCTTCATAGCTAACGCCTGTAGACTGGCCTCCATCGCCAATCCAGGTCAGGCAGGCGAGTTCGCGGCCTTGAAGGCGGGCGCCAAGGGAGACTCCAGCCATGACCGGCAGCAGGTCGCCGAGCATCGAAATAGGAGAAACCATGTTCCGTTCTTCAATGTCGCCGTAGTGCGAGGTTCCATCTTTGCCTTGGGTCGGGGAACCCGATTTGGCCATGTATTGCATCATGATGTCGCGGGCAGGAAAGCCACGTACCAGTTGCGCGCCCTGGTTTCGGATCATGGGCGCAAACCAATCATCGGGACCAAGCGCATAAGCCGAGGCACAGGAACAGGCTTCCTGCCCTAATCCGAAATACACGCCGCCCACAACCTTGCCTTGCTTGTAGAGATTCTCGAGGGCTTGCTCCATGCGGCGGTTCAGGAGCATCCAGCGATAAATTTCCAGGTACTGCTCTTTCTTAAGGTACTGTGATTCGCGGATCGGGGGCACTGGAGTATCGAGTTGGCCGCGAATCTCATAGTGAACTTCCATTCCATCACTGATCTCAACGACCTGGAACTCGGGATGCTCCATCCGCCAGTCAGGAATTCCATATTGGTTGACTCCAGCGGTTGGACCAGCAGAGCTGGAGGCTTCGGCAACGCGGCCTTTCGCGTCGCTGCTGCCTTTGCCGTTACGACTAGCTTTTCCGTTGGAGGAAACTGCGGCTTTGGACGACGTTCTATTGTGGTTGGAAGTCTTTCCACTCGCTGCCTTCGTAGGTTTCGTTTTCGTAGCCATGAGACAAGTACCAGTTTATACCCTGCGGACGCCCTTCTAAAAACACCATCCGCCACCCACAGCACAGACTGTTTGTTCTTGACCGATCACCCGAAGCCTGCACCTGAGGTAAAGCGTAGCGCGCGCCGAAGTGATCACCGGATTGTGCGAGCGTCGAGAAAACAACCAGATGGTTAGCGTTTCATCCATTTTTGAAATGTTTACACGAGAAAACGGTCTTCTTCTCCCGCCAGCCTGCGTAATTCCGCGGGTGCCCGTGCCGGGGTGTCTTGTGGGGAGGTCAGCAAAGAATCGAGCGATTCCAGCCAGAGCGTTTGAGCTTCGAAAACCCGCCCAAAATTCCGGGAGACGAGCTCGGCTGTCTCTTCCAGCGTGGGTGCCGTGCCCGATGAGAGCTCGTGTTCGAGAGAGGTCACAGGCTTATCTGAAATTCCGCAAGGGACGATCAACTTGAAGTAATCCAAATCAGTGCTGACGTTCAGTGCAAAACCATGCGAGGTGACAGCTCTTGAGATGTGGACGCCAATCGCTGCAATCTTGGCCGGCTTTTCCGCCTCCGTCCACACACCAGTGAGGCCCTTGATGCGATGGGTAACCACGCCCAGGTCGCCGCAACTACGTATCAACACCTCTTCGATTTTGCGGACAAACTCCACGGCGCCCATCCGCGGAGTAAAGGCCCGCAGATCAAATATAGGATAGCCCACGAGTTGACCGGGCCCATGAAAAGTCACATCACCGCCACGGTCCGCCTCGATCAATTCAATTCCCCGGCTGGCAAGAAAATCACGTGAAGCAATAACATTTTTCAAGCCAGCATTGCGGCCCAAGGTGATAACCGGTGGATGCTCCAGAAGCAAAAGCGTATGCCCAATTCGCCCTTCCTTCACCAGCC
>DASZFK010000454.1:0-15180 GCA_035939855.1 Candidatus Angelobacter sp. | reverse complement strand
GTCCAGCACCGTGCCCAGACCGAAGGGACGTTTCAAATGCTCTTCAACGCGATTGAATGGCAATAGGAATTTAAGAAGAAGCACTCAGCAGTCAGCACTCGGCATTCAGCCCGCGCGGCTTTTTGGGCTGAAGGGATAAAGTGTCGTGGGCATGGCTAGTGTGTGAAAACCTTTTAGCCACGAATACACACGAATGAACACGAATTAGAAGGCGAAGCCCGAGTATTTAGCTCGGTTGAATAGTGTTAAAATTTTGCAAATGTCCTTTCCAGCTACCCGCCTCAGGAGAATGCGCCAGTCGGAAGTATTGCGGTCCCTGGTGCGTGAAACACGTCTCACACCGGCAAATTTCATTTATCCATTGTTTGTTTGTCCGGGCGAAGGCGTCCGCAAAGAGATTTCTTCGATGCCGGGAGTCTTCAATATCTCGGTCGATGAAGCCGTAAAAGAGGCTCGGGAATGCAAGTCGTTGGGCTTGGGTGGCATCATTCTTTTCGGCTTGCCGGAAAAGAAAGACGAGATGGCCACTGGAGCGTGGATTGACGATGGAATTGTGCAAAAGGCCACGGGCGCTATCAAGAGCGCCGTTCGGGACTTGGTGGTCATTGGCGATGTCTGCCTGTGCGAATACATGTCGCATGGACACTGCGGCGTTGTAGAAAAGAAATCGCAACCATCGGGAGCGTCTTCCTCGAAAGCCGGCAGCGGTGCAGCAGCCCAACCTGCACCCGAGGCGGAGTTTGAGATTCTCAACGATTCCTCACTCGAAATCCTGGCCAAGACCGCGGTCTCTCTTGCCAAAGCAGGTATGGACATCATTGCGCCTTCCGACATGATGGATGGACGCGTCGCGGCCATCCGCACGGCCCTAGACCATGCAGGTTACGGGAACACTCCGATCTTGTCGTATGCGGCCAAGTTTGCCTCTGGTTTTTATGGGCCTTTTCGCGAGGCTGCAGATTCGACACCCCAGTTTGGCGACCGGCGTTCTTACCAGATGGATGGCGCAAACCTGCGCGAAGCCATGCGCGAAATCGAACTCGATATTCAAGAGGGCGCCGACATGATCATGGTCAAACCGGCAATGCCGTATCTCGACGTGATTGCCGAGGCCTATCGGCGATTCGATCTGCCCTTGGCGGCTTACCAGGTGTCGGGCGAGTATGCGATGCTTCAAGCCGCGATCCGCAATGGATGGCTGGACAAGAACCGTGTAGTGTTGGAGTCATTGCAGTCCATTCGCCGGGCCGGCGCGAGCATGATCCTGACCTACTTCGCAAAAGAAGCAGCAAAGCTAATCAGATAGATTTTCTAATTTAGCTGCTTAGCTCGCTTCTGGCCAAAAAGATTTTTCGGGCGATATATTCAGACGCCCGGGGTGGCTCGCTTAGGGTAAATTAATGAAAACCAATGCCTTAGGTGTGTAACGATCTGGGAATCTGTCGGTACAAAAGTAACCAATAATTCAACTTGCTTTGACCTGGGCCCACGTAATAAGATTCAACCCTTCCCCCGGAGGCAAACTGATGCCCGTGATTATTTTGTCGCGGATTCTGCCCCTGGCCATGCAGTCATTCATCCTGGTGATGATGCTTAAGCGGAAACTGCGGCCTGAGTTCCCGCTGTTCTTTCTATACACGCTGGTCAATTCCTTCGTGTTGTGTGCAGCCGTCATCCTGCGTGCTTCTCCCGTTCAACCAGCGTGGTTTCCTTATGCAGACTGGGCAGTTTCGCTTATCAGCATGATTTTCGCGTTTGGGGTGCTGTATGAGGTCTTTATCAACACACTGAAACCCTATTCAGCATTGATGGATCTCGGCAGAATGCTGTTCCGCTGGACAGCGGTTGTCGTGGGCGTGGCGGCCATGATAACGGTCTTTGCAACCCTGAGCATTTTTGCTGCGGACAACCGCCTGGCCAACCTCAGCACTTTCGACGCAGTCCGCTTGCTCGTTGATCATAGCGTTCGCCTGATGCAATGCGGCTTGCTGGTGCTACTCTTGCTATTTGAGAAGCGCCTGGGCCTCTCCTGGCGCAGCCGGGGCACGGTGATTGCCTTGGGTTTGGGGGCTTCTGCCGCTGTTGCGCTGGCGGTTTCATTCCTGAAAGGATTCATTGGCTCAACCGTCTTTAAGTACGACTTGGACCTGCTGAATGGCGGGTTCTATGTTGCGGTCACGTTGTTTTGGGTGGTTTGCCTGATGCGTCCTGAAGCCCACGTGGGCAATGTGTTGCAGTCGCCGAGCCGGGTTATCGCACAGCGTTGGAACGAAGCGCTGATTACAGCCCGCTCTAGTGGTGGCGAGTTGACGATCTCACCGGTGAATATGTTCATGCCCGGAATTGAAAACGTGGTGGATAGAGTGTTGGCTAAGAAGATCGTTAACTAACATTGGGTAATTGAGGAAGTTGGTAATTGGGTAATTGAACATCTGCCAAGCATTGTCACCTGGCTTTCTTGTCAGATGTTCCACTGTGGCGCATACTAGATATAGATGGCTCCCAAAATCAAGCGGGAATAAGCCCAATTACCCAATCTAGTTCACTCCTCCCATCATGCGCTTCGTTGGCTTGATGAGTAATGCCAGAACCAGGGCTGCTGCGAAAGCGATGCCTGCAACCCATCCGAAGAGATTGGGCAGAGGCATGGATTCGAAGAGCGAGCCGGCTTTTCCTGCCAGCCAATTCCCGATGCTGGAAGCCAAAAACCAGATACCCATGATGAACCCGACGGCCCGTTGTGGCGCCAGCTTGGTCATGGCGCTCAATCCGACTGGGCTTAGACAGAGTTCGCCAACGGTCTGCAAGAAATAGCAACCAATAAGCCACCAAGGCGAAGCTAAGCCTCCACTTGCGGCGGGCACCATGATGGCAAAGGCAAGGCCTCCGAAAAGAAGACCAAGGGCGAATTTTGACGGACTGGAAGGTTCGCGACGTCCGAGTGCAAGCCATAGCCAAGCAAAGACAGGAGCGAAAATGATGACGAGCAGCGGCTGCACCGACTGGAACCAGGCTGCTGGGAATTCATAACCAAAGACGCGGCGGTTGGTATTGAGTTGTCCAAAGAGATTCAGAGACGACCCAGCCTGCTCAAAAGACGCCCAGAAGATGGCTGCAGCGATAAACAGTACGAAAATCGCAACGGCCCGTTTGCGCTCATCGACCGACCAGCCTTTGCTGAAGATCATCCAGGAAAACACGACTGCTGAAATTATGGCCAAAACCCATCCCAGCCAGTTGGAAATCGCCTGTTTAGTAATCTGCAACACGCCAGTAGAACCGAGCACCACGATGACAACAATGACTGCCACTCCACCCAGCGCGGCCACCGCTGCGGTAATTTTCTGTCGGCGATCGCGAACTGGATCAGCGGAAGTAAAAGCCTTCAGCCCGGCCGAACCAAGATATTTGCCGGTCAAGACGTATTGCGTGAGGCCCAAGACCATGCCGATGGCCGCCGTAAGAAAGCCCCAACGCCAACCCCACTTGTTGGCCACCCAACCGCCAATCAGGGGGGAAGCAAACGCGCCAATATTGATTCCCATGTAAAAAATCGAAAACCCGGAATCCCGGCGTTGGTCCCCTGGTGTGTAGAGCTGGCCGACGAGCGTACTTACGTTAGCTTTCAGTAAGCCTGTACCAATCATCATCAGGCCCAAGCCAGCATAGAAAGCGCTAACGCTCCCGGCAACCAGGCAAAAATTGCCAGAGGAGATGAGGATGCCGCCATAGAGCACGGCGCGCCGTTGTCCGATGAAGCGATCAGCCACCCATCCTCCAGGAACGGTGAGCAGGTACACCATGGCGGTGTAGAAGCCGTACACCGCTCCCGCACTGGCGACAGAAAAACCCAACCCACCCGTTGCGACCGTGGCGATCATGTAAAGTTCCAGGAGCGCGCGGGTGCCATAAAAGCTATAGCGCTCCCACATCTCGGTGAAAAAGAGCGTGGCCAAACCGCGTGGGTGGCCGAAGAACCTTGTATCGGGTGCAGGTGCTGGAGTGTTGTCCATAGATGAAATGAACTGTTAAGACCAATTTGAGTGCTGCCGCGACAGCATAACAGACCGGCAAGAATCTAACAGCATAGATTTACCTGTTTGCCGCGGGAGCGATATCGATGGCGATCTGCCGCCACTTGCCCTGACGGAAGCGAAGCACCGTTAACAAAGCGCGCGTGAAATGGCCCAGCACGATGGCCAGCCATATATCGCCTGGCCGGAGCCCGCGCGTAGCCTGCAAGATATAACACCAGCCAAGGGGGACGACGATATTCGACAGGATCGCGATATACAAAGGGCTACGCGTGTCGCCGACGCCCTGGAGGCCTCCGGTGTAGCTCAGGGCCACTGTAATGAAGAACCCTGAAACACTCAGGTAGCGCAGCAACTGCGCGCCCAGCGAGAGCACCTGCGGATCCTTCATGCCAAAGATCGCCAGCAGGTATTGTGGGAAGGCTACGAAGAGAACTCCCAGCACTGCGGCAACCATGAGACCGAAGCGCGAGGCGACGGCTACACCCTGTATCGAACGCTCAGGATGACCGGCGGCGCGGTTTTGGCCGGTGATTGCGACTGAGGCTCCCATCAACCCGAGCGAGGTCCAGGTAATCAGCGCGAAGAGCTGTGTATAGGCAATGGCATAGGCTGCTTGCGCCGCTGCGCTATGTTCGAGCGATCCGATGAAGCGGAGCAGGAGCACGCCGGCAACGTTCATGGCAATACCCTGCAAGCCCGTGGGCAATCCAAAGCGGAAAAGCGAGCGAATGATGGACCAGTCAGGATGCAGGTCCATTCCGCGATGGAACTGGATGACCGAGCCGGGAGCAAACAGCCTCGAAAAGCCGTAGATCGCGACTGTGGTGCTGCTGGCGATTGTGCCGAAGGCAGCGCCGATCGGTCCGAACCTGGGAATGAGGATGATATTGAAGAGAATAGTGAGCACGGTCATGCTCACGCCGAGGCGCAATGGGGTGTGCGGATCACCGGCGGCCCGGAACGCTCCGCTCAGCATGAAGAACATCATCATGCCAAAGATGCCCATGAACATTGCCCGCATGAACGGCAGCGCCAGGGCTTTGACTTCGGGTGCGGCGTGCATCAGGTTGAGCAAAATGGGCGCGGCAAAAAAACCAATAATGGCCATGACAATGGCTAATGCCACCGCCGTCAAGAAAGCCTGATAGACGACCCGGTTCACCTTTTCGGGTTCGTTGGAGCCGGCGAACCGGGCCACGAGCACGCCCATTCCGGTAAACAACGAGCTGATAAAGACGACGACAACAATGATGATTTGCCAGCTCACCCCAATGGCGGCATTGCCACGATAGCTGACAAAATGGCCGACCATGACATGGTCGATGATGCCTTGCAGACCGGCGACCATGTTCTGGAGCATGGTGGGCCAGGCGATGCGCCAGACCGCGCGGCCCAGCGGACCTTCGACGATGGAGCGGTCGAATTTCTGGGTTCTAGCCTTCTGCGCAGACTCAGGTTGCGTGGCGTTTACAGCAGTGCTCATGAATGATGTTCCAGCCCCTCTAACTGCCCTGGTGCGAGCGATTCAGACTTCCTTGGGATCGCGGGCCGGGCACATCAAGCATCCGCTGTCCTCTTATCCAAGGATATTTGGTTCAACAGCCCGCGGGTTGGACTTTAACGAACTGGGTCGTCCGGCCACTGCGAATGACCTGGCCGCTCCTGCAAAAGATCACAAAGCCCACCTGAGTCCTAAACGTGGCATCGCTGAAGTAATCGAATTCATTGCCGAGTTTCCCGATGGAGGAAGCTGCCAGGGTGTTGGTGGATGGGATCGCGACGAAACTCAGGACAAACAAAATAGTGAAAAGAAGGGAACGCAAAGATCGGAGACATGCATTTTTCATGGGATCGTGATTTCACCTTTCGATGCTAAGTATAGTTCAAGATGGAGGGTTGATGGCATTTGGTATCATTAGCGTCGATGATTCGAAAGCCCACTCTTTCGGCAGCACTGCTTGCGGCCGTGGTGATGTGTTCGTGTTGCAGTGGTTATCGACACGGCAAGACGGCACCTGCAGCCCCGCCAAGCAGTCCGGTTCCAAGTCCGACTCCAAGTCCAACTCCCGCACCTACACCGAGGCCTATGCCAACTCCAAATCCGCCCGCTTCGAACAACGCGCCGACACCGGTCACTGGATCGCCGGTCACCACTGCTTCCGGCCTGCAATACTGGGACCTGGTGGTTGGAACAGGCGACACTGCTGTTGCAGGAAAGACCGTGAAGGTCCATTACACCGGTTGGCTCACCGACGGCACCAAGTTCGACAGCTCGGTAGACCGGCAAACCCCATTTCAATTCCCGCTGGGAGCCCACCGGGTGATCAAAGGCTGGGATGAAGGCGTCGAGGGAATGAAAGTGGGTGGCAAGCGCCAACTGCGAATTCCCCCCGAATTGGGCTACGGAGAGCGTGGGGCTGGAGGGCGAATCCCACCGGGAGCTACTTTGATTTTTGATGTGGAGTTGTTGGAGGTGAAGTGAAGGATGGCCAGCTCTTAGCCGTTAGCCCCTTTATATCTCAGAACAATGAATAGGGCTTGTAGTCTCGACTATTTGGTGTACGATCATCCGATTTCTTCTCAATCGACTTTGATTTCGACTTTGTTTCCGTCGGGATCACGAACGAATGTCGAGAGCCCCTTGCCTAGAGCGCCGTTGTTTACCTCGGCTTGGGTCGGCTCGAGTCCTTTGCGCTTGAGGGTTGCGATTACATCGTAAATACTCGAGCCTGTAGCCTGCAGGCAGAAATGCTCTTCGCTCAAATTGGCCGGAGGTGCTGGGTTCGTGGGCGAGGCTTCGAATAAATCCAACAGTGCGTCACCGGCACGTAAGGTTGTTACGTTGTATCCGGCTTTGACTTTGCCCTCATTTTCAACCGGCAGGCCAAGATACTCGGTATAAAACTTCTTCATAGCCGCCAGGTTTCTTGTGACCAGGGCAATGTGGTCGAAGCCCTTATAGGTGAACACGATGCGATTTTAGCTGATTTCGGCCAAAATACCGACAAAAATAGGAAATTTCCCGAAGCGTAATTCTGAAGATCGAGCAAGAAAACTGCATGTCGTCAGAACCGCAACCATGCCAATGATCCCATATCTCTTTAGCCCAACCTGTTCGCGGACTGAATACTGATTGCTGATTGCCGACCGGCTGCGTGCTTCTTGCCCTCATGCCACTCCTGCAAAGATCTTACGTTGATCTCGTTTCTTTGCAGTGCCGCAATGCCTTCGGCTGCGGCCCAAGCCGCAGCCAGCGTGGTAATGGCAGGAATGCGATGCGTGACCGTAGCTCGACGGATAGCCTTTTCATCAAACCAGGGTTCCTGACCGTGTGGAGTATTAATTACCAGTTGTACACGGTCGCCCTTGATCAAGTCCACCACATGAGGGCGCCCTTCTTTCACCTTGTACACGCGGTCTACCGGCAGTCCAGCCTTCTGCAACCGGTCGGCGGTGCCGTGTGTGGCGACGAGCTTGAAACCAAGATCGACAAAACGCTTGGCCAACTCAAGCGCGCCATCTTTATCTCGGTCGGTCACGCTGATGAAGACTGTGCCACTCGTCGGTAATGTCAGACCGGCCGCGAGTTGCGCTTTGGCAAAAGCCTCGCCAAAAGTTTCCGCTGAACCCATAACTTCGCCGGTAGATTTCATCTCCGGACCCAATACGGTGTCCACACCGGGAAATTTTGACCACGGAAAGACTGGTGACTTTACAAAATAGCCGGCGCCAGTTGCCAGATCGGATTCATGTTCTACATTCTCGGGCAAGAACTCGCGCAACTTGCGTCCGGTCATGAGACGAGTTCCAATTTTGGCCATGGGAATTCCAGTAGCTTTTGAGACATAAGGCACAGTACGGGAGGCGCGGGGATTAACTTCGATTACGAAGACATTTTCATTCTGGATGGCGAACTGAATATTCATTAATCCGACTACCTTCAAAGCTCGCGCCAGCTTGAACGTTATTTCACGTATGGTCGTCAATGCTTCCGCAGCGATATTTACAGCGGGCAGCACGCAGGAGGAATCCCCGGAATGGATACCTGCTTCTTCGATGTGCTGCATGATGCCGCCGATGACCACGTCTTCACCGTCGGAGAGAGCATCGACATCGACTTCGATTGCGCCTTCCAGGAAGTGATCAATCAGTACCGGACGTTCCTGGGAATATTCGACCGCCTCTTTCATGTAGCGAATAACGCTCTCATCGTCGTAAGCAATCACCATGGCTCGTCCGCCGAGCACATAAGAGGGCCGGACCAGCACTGGGTATTGCACCCGTTTTGCTCCCAGGACTGCTTCTTCAACGCTGGTCGCCAAGGCGCCTGGAGGTTGTAGGATGCCCAATTCTTCCAGCAACTTGCCGAAGCGTTTGCGGTCCTCTGCAAGATCGATGGATTCGGGCGAGGTGCCAATGATGCTCACGCCGGCTGCTTTCAAAGGCAGGGCGAGGTTCAGTGGGGTTTGCCCACCGAGTTGAACAATGACTCCTGCCGGCGCTCCGCTTTGCGCCTCATGCTCGTACACGGCCAGCACATCTTCGAATGTCAATGGCTCAAAATATAGCCTGTCGCTGGTGTCATAGTCTGTGGACACGGTCTCCGGGTTGCAGTTAACCATGATGGCTTCATAGCCATCTTCCCGCAGAGCAAATGCTGCATGACAACAGCAGTAATCGAATTCTATGCCCTGGCCGATCCGGTTTGGCCCACTGCCTAAGATCAGCACCTTTTTCCTGTTGGTAGGTGGAGCTTCGTCTTCTTCCTCGTAGGTCGAGTAAAGATAAGGAGTGTAGCTTTCAAACTCGGCGGCACAGGTATCCACGAGTTTGTAAACCGGGCGGATATTGTGGTTCATCCGAAGCTGTCGAATAGCTGATGAGCTACTCTTAACGGCAAGCCCGATACGCTCATCGGACAAGCCTAGACGCTTGGCTTGACGAAGATTTTCGCCGGAAACAGTAGTGAGCTTGCATATCTCCGTAAGGGCGTCAGTAATTTCTTTGAGCTGATAGAGGAACCAGGGATCGATGCTGGTCATCTTGTTTAGCTCTTTCACTGTCATGCCCTGTGCAAGAGCATAGCGAAGGTAGGTGAGGCGCTCGGGATGTGGGGTTACCAGTCGATGCGTCAGGATCCGTGGCTCAATGTGCTCAGTTCCTACTCTCCTCCCCGTTTCCAGAGATCGTACGCCTTTCATCAGTGCTTCTTTGAAAGTACGTCCGATGGCCATGGCTTCGCCTACGGATTTCATCTGCGGACCCAAGCTCTCGTCGGTGCCGGGAAATTTCTCGAACTGCCACTTCGGTATCTTCACGACGACGTAATCAATCGTGGGTTCAAAGCACGCCGGCGTCTTGCGGGTAATGTCGTTGGGAATCTCGTCGAGCGTATAGCCCACCGCAAGACGAGCCGCAATTTTGGCGATCGGAAACCCAGTAGCTTTGGAGGCCAATGCAGACGATCGGGAAACTCGCGGGTTCATCTCGATGACAACCATTCGCCCGTTCGTGGGGTTCACGCCGAACTGGATGTTTGAACCTCCGGTTTCGACGCCTACTTCCCGTATCACTTTGATGGCGGCGTCGCGCATGAACTGGTATTCGCGGTCTGTCAGCGTCTGGGCTGGGGCCACCGTGATGGAATCGCCGGTGTGGACTCCCATGGGGTCAAAATTCTCAATGGAGCAGATGATGATAACGTTGTCGGCCAAATCTCGAACTACTTCGAGTTCATATTCTTTCCACCCCAAGACCGATTCTTCGATCAGGACTTCATGGACGGGAGAGAGGTCAATGCCGCGCGCCAGAATCTCGAGTAACTCCTCACGATTGTAGGCGATGCCGCCGCCGGTGCCGCCCAGCGTGAATGACGGACGGATGATGACCGGAAACCCAATCTTGCCGGCAAAATCCAATCCATCTTTCAGATTCGTGACCAGCGCTGACCGGGGAACATCGAGGCCAATCTTGATCATGGCATCTTTGAACATCAGACGGTCTTCCGCCATCTTGATGGCCCGTAGTTGCGCGCCAATCAGTTCCACATCATACTTTTCCAACACTCCCGAATCAGCAAGCTCAACCGCCAAGTTCAGCGCAGTTTGCCCCCCAACAGTAGGCAATAATGCAAATTTTCCGCCACCTTGCATCATTGCGCTCTCCTGGCGAATGACCTCCTCCAGGTAGGTCCGCGTCAAAGGCTCAATATAGGTGCGATCCGCCATTTCTGGATCAGTCATGATGGTGGCTGGATTGGAGTTGCACAGCACCACCTCATAACCTTCGCTCTTCAGCGCCTTGCAGGCCTGTGTGCCGGAGTAGTCAAATTCCGCCGACTGGCCGATCACAATCGGCCCCGAGCCGATGATCAGGATTTTCGAGATGTCATTTCTGCGCGGCATAAGCTCTTATTCGTTCAAGAATGGAATGAATGGCATGCCCAGGAACTCGGCATGAAACTCGGGCTTAACGGCTTCCGGAACCTCTTTGGCACGTTCCGGGGGCTGAATATTCTTTTCATTTCGAGTGTCAAAAAAGCGGCTGGTTTTGTCTACCATCTTACCTGATCCGGTGAACGTGCGGGTTTCCTCGTAGCCCCAACCCCAGGCGGTCCGTAATTCATACCGAAGGCTGCGCAATTTGCCGGTCTCTCCAAAGCAGTCATCCTGGTACCGGTCATAATCCTCGCCGGGAATGAATGTCCTGACGTAATGCTTGCCCCCCGGATCGGAGCGGACAATAAACTCGGAATCGGCGCCGGAATTCAGGTCAGGCACGCTCTTTATGTCGCGATATTCCTTCCAGCCTTTGGAGGAATTAACAAAGACATGCACAGCGGTTGAGTCGAGATCAATCCCACATTGAGTCGCAAAGACCTTTTGGGGATCTTCGGATTTCTGCTCGGATTTGTTTTCTTGCGAAGGCTTGGGATCCGTCTGCGCAAGTCCTGGAGAGACCAAAGAAAACAGAACACTGGAAAGCAGCAGTTTCCGGATGTCAGTTCTGTGAAGCATCGCACATTTCCTTATCCACATATTCAAAAGGGCACGTGCAAAGCCGTGCCCTTATCGAATGATGCTCTGCAGCGGTCATCTCTTCTTCCACTCCTCCATCATGCCCACAAAATCGTGAAAGAGATAATGCGAGTCATGTGGGCCCGGCGAAGCCTCGGGATGAAATTGAACGCTGAACAGGGGCAGGCTCCGGTGGCGTAAGCCTTCCAGAGTATCGTCGTTCAAGTCGATATGGGTCTTGATGACCTCCGAATCTTTGAGCGAATCGGGATCAACCGCAAAGTTATGGTTGTGGGCGGTGATCTCGATCTTGCCGGTCTCCATTTGCTTCACGGGATGGTTCCCGCCATGGTGCCCAAACCTGAGTTTGTAGGTCTTGCCGCCCAGGGCGAGGCCGATCAGTTGATGTCCCAGACAGATTCCAAAGATCGGTGTCTGGCCCATCAAATTGCGAATATTTTCCTGGGCGTAGGTGCAAGGCTCAGGATCACCAGGACCATTGGAAAGAAATACGCCATCAGGTTTCAGCGCAAGCACATCTTCCGCCGTCGTCATTGCAGGGACAACAGTCACCCGGCATCCCTGATCTGCCAACATGCGCAAGATGTTCTGTTTGATACCAAAATCGTAAGCCACCACATGCTTCGAAGGCTGCCGATCCTTTACACCTACGATCTCGGTCGGCTCGTGGGAGCGCGTGCCCGCTTCCCACTGATACCACTGCTTGGTACTGACGACCTTGGCCAGATCAGTGCCATCCATCTTGGGGATGGCGCGAGCCTTGGCAACCAATTTCTCCACATCACTCTCGATCGACGAGATCACCCCGCGCATTACCCCCTTGGTCCGCAAATGGCGAACCAAAGCGCGTGTATCGATATCAGCAATGACGGGAATCCGGAATTTTTCCAGGTACTCATCCGTAACTTGTTGCGAACGCCAGTTCGAGCTGATGGGTGAAAACTCCCGCACAGCCAGCCCTTCGATGTAAGGCCGCGTGGCCTCATTATCATCCGGGTTGGTGCCGTAATTTCCTATCTCAGGGTTGGTAAGGACAACGATTTGCCCAGCGTATGAAGGATCGGTGAATATTTCCTGGTAGCCGGTAATGGAGGTGTTGAAAACAACCTCTCCATAACACTCGCCCTTGGCCCCAAAAGCTTTACCGCAGAAACTTCTTCCATCTTCCAGCGCCAGGATTGCTTGCATTGCATCTCCGGAGAGTGGACTTTAAAGATTCTAGCATGTCCTCTGCTAATGAACTTTGTTCGTGGAACAATGAAGATCAAAAAAATACTTCCGGAGAAACCTTGAATCGCCTGCTCAGCCTTCTTATGTGCTCTCTGGTCATGTCCTGTTTGCCACGAAGCACAGCGGAAACGGTGCTTTCAGCCCCAAACACATCTGCCAAATCTTTTTGTTTTAAGTCATTCGCATTCATCAGTTCACGCAAAACGTCTACAGGAGTGGCCGTCCCTATATGATAGTTTTTATCTTCAAAGTCTTCGATGAGCAATGTCAGCAGTTCTGCAAGTTTTGACTCTGCGGTGGTCCATTTATTACTTCGATGTTCGAGCTCTTCCAGAATGGAAATGAAACGCTCATTTTCTTGTTCGCTGTGAATGACACTGGGAAGTGTCTGTGCCAGTAGATCAGCGTATTCTGGGACCTTTAGGGCTTTCGCATTCATTTTGCCATCCTCCTTTCGTATAATTGGCATGTGTCAGGATATGCTTGATGAAGACCTTCTGTGTTTGATAATTGACCCATGTGATGATTCGAAACTTATTGCCCTTGATATCAAAAATGGTGCAGTTCTTGTAAATATCAGCGCTCGCCCAAGTGGTCCTTACATCAGTAAAACCTCTCCAAGTAGCGCCTTTTGCAATTCGATACCAAGCGTCGAGTGGAGTAGCTAGTTCAGCATGGATTTGGACCGCCTCCTTTAATCTCTTTCGGCTGATTACTCTCAAAAATCCGGCCTTTTTGATGTATCTTCGCAAAAATGCGAAGCGATTACTTGCTTAATTTTGAGGCCCGGAATGCAGGGAAGTCAATGACGGAAAGGCTAAATGCGAATCAGGATCAATGCAAAACCCCGACCCGCTCCACCGGCCAGTATCCAAACACAGCCTTTCCGTAAATCAGGTCGCGGGAAACTGGACCGAAATCGCGGCTGTCGTTGGACATGGTTCGGTGATCACCCATCACAAAGTAGCTATCGGGTGGGACGGTTATTTCAGCAGCGGAACGTGAATCCTTGTACTGCTCCGGGACATACGGTTCCTGGATCAACTGCCCATTCACGTAGACCTTGCCCCGAGTGATCCTGATGCGGTCGCTGGGAATCGCAATCACGCGCTTGATGAAGTTCTTGCGCGGATCCCGAGGATAGCGAAAGACGATAATGTCACCCCGTCCAATGGCTTCGATCCGGTAGACCAACTTGTTGATGAAAATCCGCTCCTGGTCTTCCAAACCAGGCTCCATGCTCCCACCCTCCACCTTCACCGGCTGATAGACAAAGAGAATGATGAAGAGCGAAACGATGAGTGAGAAAAACAAATCTCGAATCCAAGAGTACAAGATATGCCTGGGACGGGCAGGCGGAGGAAGAGGTGGCGCTTCTTCCGCGGCTGTTTTTAGGCCATTTTCAGACATCGATTCGACAGCATCTCTCCTTGGTCATTATACTTCGGGCCACCAATTCATTCTCGAAATTAACTTTGCCAAACAGTTCACAGATTTGAGCGTTCTGAAGTAAAATATCGCCATTATGAAAAGCACGATCGGGATTTTCATTGTCATTTTTGTTACCGCCATGACTCAGGCCCAACTGGCCCAAAACGATGTTCCAGCCTTTCACGATAAGCCGCCGGCCAAGGGAGAGGTTCTGCCAGCAGTCTTGACAGAAAAGCAGCTCGCTGAGCAAGGACTTACGGCGCCAGCCCAAATTGAAGCTTATCGCGCCGCCGCTAAAGCTCCGGGCGTGATGCATCAAATGCCCTGCTACTGCTTCTGTGATCGCAATCATGGACATAAGAGCCTGCATTCCTGTTTTGAAGGCACCCATGGAGCCAATTGTGGCGTCTGCATAGGCGAAGCCTTGTATGCCTACCAGATGTCCCGGAAAGGCTGGACGGCCAAGATGATCCGTGATGGCATCATGCGCGGGGATTTCAAAACGATGGACCTTCAACACCCTGAACACGTGATGTAGTTTTTCGCACCACTTCTGGTGCAGTTGACGCATCCTAGATTTATGCGTATAAAAGGGCTGCTACCCTCAGGCAGCCCGTATGCCTTTTGGGGCGAGCCATTTTCTCGGGTTTTCCACAGCCTTGATTTGCCGCTATTGGGCCTGTTGGCCGCAAGGAAGCAATGGAATGAAGAAAAAAGTGGCAGCAAGCATTAAACATTCTGATTCTAAACTAAAGAAAAATAAGCACATTAGAAGCTCCAAAACAATGAGTCGCAAGCAACCGCCTGCATCGCCTTCCAAACCCTCTTTCCCTCAAGACCCTAGTTTTGCACAGGCTGTGCAAAATTATGAAGCTGGACTCAAGGCCATGCAGGAGCACAAATTCGATAAAGCCAAAGTTGTTCTAGAGAAGATCATTGCCAACGGCCCGAAGGAATTGGCGGACCGGGCCCGCGTCCATTTAAGCACTTGTAATCAACAACTTGCGAATATTTCGACGTCTTTCAAGAGTGCCGAAGAGCACTTTGACTATGCCGTGTCGCTTATGAATGCCGGCCAGTACGAGCAGTCTCGCGTACATATAGAGAAGATCCTAAAGCAGGATGCAAAGGCGGATTTTGCATTTTATGGGTTGGCAGTGCTCGACTGTCTCACTGGCCAGGTAGAAAGCTCCTTAAAGAATCTACGGGAGGCCATCCGCTTGAATCCTCACAATCGTTTTCAGGCGCGCAACGATTCAGACTTCCAAAATATGGCCGATGATCCCCGATTTACTGAATTACTGTATCCTGAACCAACCGAAACAGCTCCCTCTGCTTCTGACCCCAAGAAGAGCTGAACATGCAGTCCAAACCGGAAAAGACAGAACGGGCGAAGCGTGGCTATCGTTTGGTGGCCATCGGTGGTGGCACAGGACTTTCTACCC
>DASZFK010000453.1:0-3401 GCA_035939855.1 Candidatus Angelobacter sp. | reverse complement strand
CGGGCCTGAAGTTGGCGCGCTAACGCAGTCATGGGATTGAGGTGACCGGGTACGTTAGGACAGATAAAACCTAGTTTCATAGATAGTTACTCCTGTTGTGGTTCTGGCAGCGTGGACTGAATGGTCCGACTGCACGTATTTTGCTGAGAGCACTAGAACTCAGTACTTTGAAGTCCCGCCGTTTTTTGTTCCGGTTGCCGGAATTACTGTCTAGAAGGCGGCAAAGCTCTTGATGCATGACCTGACGCGCGAAAGACCGAACATGCGCGGGTCGAATTTCAATCAGGCTGGCAAGGACTGCGAGTAGGGACAGGTCAAATGTCGGAGGAGGCGTGTCTTTGTAACCGCTCTTGCGCATTATGTTCTGTATAGTGCTCACACCCCTAAGGTTCCCGCGCGTCAAGGCTGAAGGTCAGAGTTTTTACCACTGCGTTTCCAGAGTGGTCGACCGTCGATTGATTTCCCAGACTGCCGGCCACGGTTCGGCTGAGGCTGAACGATCAGTCCTTTTGTTGAATCGCACTTCTCCTGATTGTCTCGCCGCCCTGATAGATGCGTCAGACGTCTGCAATCATTTTAGGGAACACCTCCGAGTGAGAGGAACGGTGACCGAAATCGGGGCTAATCGCTGGGGTGATGTGATTCTTCGCTTTGGATCCACACAAGAAGCCTTCAAGGCAGTGATTCCGGCCAGCTGCGTCCGGTCAAAAGAAAAAGGATGGATCAACAGTTTGAAGAATCGAACGCTTACGGTAAGCGCTCTTATAAGCTTTTATGCGCAGGCGCCAGCCATTCGGATCTTGGAAAAAAGTCAGATAGCCTTGCTGGAAGAATGAAAATAAATTTCAAAATTACTCACGGCGAAGTGCTCTCGAAAGCTAGCCATGCCCATCGCTGAAGGTCATTATCAACACGGGACGACGCATGACACCAGCGGCAGGAATTTTGTTCCGAAACGTGATTTAACGCGCTAGTGTCACGCAACACGCGATTGCTCGTGCAACAGGACAACAGTTTGCCAGGGCCGTGCTGGCCGATTTCGCACCACTGGGGTGGAGCGTGGTGTTACTTTCGGCTCAGGTTGCGATTGAAGGGCCGTTAGGAGCATGAGTACGCAGCCCCAACGCACCTGTCCGACCTGTGGCAATGAGCTTTCTGGAGCGGTGGAATTCTGTCCTGTATGCATGCTCCGCAAGGGTCTTGCCGGTGGGGTTGAATCCGGCGAGTCGGCGCTTCTGAGCTCGCACGATTCATTTGCGGCGTCCAGCGCCGCCCGTTTGTTGCCTGCCTTGCGGCGCTGTCAAGCATACGAAGGCTCAGTGCTCTAAAGCCAGTTCACAGGCTTCAGTACAGCTTGAAGTGCCCCTTCGCTTAAGCCTCGGGCCATTCCAAAAATATGGTTGTGATCCAGGCCGATAGTCCACACATTTCACATACGATTAAATCCCAAGCCCAAAATGTCCCGCACCAAAACCCCAACCCTCAACATCATCCTCGGCGCCATGACATTCGGCAAGCCAGGCGCCGAGCAAACCCGCGTGCACTCCCTTCCCGCCTGCTCCGCCATCCTCGACGTATTCCAAAGGCACGGCCATCGAGAAATCGACACGGCGCGCTTCTACGGCGAAGGATCTAGTGAGGAATACCTCGGCCAGCTGGACTGGCAAAAGCGTGGACTGATCATGGACACAAAGTACTACCCCACCGCGGGACGCACCATGTCCAAATCCAACGAACCCGCCGGAGGATGGAAACATACTCCCGAACACCTACGGCAAAACCTCATGGATAGCCTGATGGCACTCAAGACGGATAGCGTGGATATGTGGTACTTGCATGGTCCGGATCGGACGACGGATTTTGAGATTACGTTGAAGGCAGTGAACGAGTTGCATAGGGAAGGGTATTTTAGAAGGTTTGGCATCAGTAATTACATGGCGTGGGAGGTGGCGCGGATTTGTGAGATTTGTAGGGAGAAAGAGTATATCATGCCGAGTGTGTACCAGGGTGTGTATAATGCTCTGCATCGATCGGTGGAACCTGAGTTGTTCGAGTGCTTGAGGTATTATGGTGTGGCATTCTACAATTATAACCCTCTCGCCGGCGGGTATTTGACGTCGAGGTACAAGAGGGATACGAAGGATGAGGAACTCGAGAGCGGCTCAAGGTTCGATCCACAAAAGTGGCAGGGGAAAATGTACCGCGCGAGATATTGGAACAATGCGTATTTCGATGCGCTAGATATCCTCAGGCCGGTAGCGAGCAAGCTTGGAGTCACAGAGGTGGAGTGTGCTTTGAGGTGGATGACGCATCATTCAAGGTTGAAGGGCGAGTTTGGAGACGGAATAATCATTGGAGCGAGCAGTCCGGAGCAGTTGGAGCAGAATCTGAAGGCGCTGGAGGATCAAAGATCTCTACCAACGGATATAATCGCAGCCTTAGATGCTGGATGGGAGAGGGTCAAGGCCATCAGTGGTAGATATTGGCATTAGCCGGAGGCGGCTGCGTTTGCCAGGAATACGCCCATCTTTGCGCCACAGCGTCTAGCAGCAAGTAAAAGGATTGGCCGCGACGCCAGGTTTGTCAAAACCCGGCGAGCCGCAAACGCCCTGCACGAGCCCGAATCAGTCCACCTTGCCAGAAACGGCCTGCCTGAATGATCGCGCGGGTTTTTTATATTCGCCGGAAAGCAATCCCGCCACGAGCCCACGATAAATCGCGTACGCCAACATTTGCGATAAATTCACTTCCACATAGCTTCCGGGGTCATCGATAATATTGTGAAATAGCCAATCAGACCGCTTAGCTCGCGACTCGGGCAAAGGTTCCGGTAATCAGCAGGCCTTTTCTGGACGCACCTCCTCGCGTTCTGGCTGCTGCTGCGACCTGGGCGCGCACCCGCTCGGTCGGCGGACCCGCCAATGTCGCTCGGCGCGACTGAATAACCAAGAAAGGGATGCATGATGCGAAGAGATGGCATCGCTCACCCTGCCATCTTCATCAAGGTCGGGGTTAGTCGCAAACCTGGCGAAGCTGGGAGCGCTGGTCAGGGAGGCGACCGTGAAAATCAGCGCTCGGTAGCCGGGGGCGGGCCCAACGCGATCCCTGAGACGAGTGGCTGGATCGGTTGCGACGATCCCATCCAAAATGGGAACACTCGGTCAGTGGAGGAACAGGTGCTCGTGATTTTGTTGCTTCAATGCGCTGCCATGCTAGCTGGCGCCGGTACCTTGGCTTTCTTGAACAGGAAGATGATAGGCACTAACGCGAGACAGATCAGTGCCAAGAGGCGCAAATTGCCCATGTAAGCCAATAGGCCCGCCTGCTGTTGAAGAGTCTGGTTCAAAACGCCGTAAGCCTGCATCTGCGCAGCGTGACCCGATTGAGCAGCGAGCGAGTGC
>DASZFK010000452.1:0-10551 GCA_035939855.1 Candidatus Angelobacter sp. | reverse complement strand
CGTGTATTTCATGCTGAACTGGCATCGACACGCCCGCAGGAAGACCGTAAAGCTATTCAGTGAGGAAAATCGAGCAACGGCACATGCGGCCCTGGGCGAGATTTCCTCCATGATGCGGACGTTCATCGCCGGCAATTTTGTAATTGGTGTTTGTCTGAGTCTAGCCAGCATGCTGCTGTTTGCGGTCCTCAAGCTGCCCTACTTCTACTTCCTGGGATTCATCAGCGGATTCCTCAGTATGGTTCCATATCTCGGTGTAATTTTGGCTATCGTTACGCCATTGATTGTGGGGATGGGCACACTGAGCAGTTCCGGCATGCTCGCCATTGTCGTTGTGCTGATTGTTCTCCATCTCCTGGGCATGAATGTGCTGTACCCAAAATTCATTGGGAGCCGGGCACAGCTCAATCCGCTGGTAGTTACCATAGCGTTGCTGGTTTGGGGCTGGATGTGGGGAGCGATAGGACTCATATTGGCTATTCCGATCGCATCCGCCGTGAAAATCATATGTGATCACGTCGACCGGCTGCACCCGGTGGGTGAATGGATGGGGGAATAATTCCACGATAATTCCTGCGCTCCCGGATGCATATTCCTGCGGGACCAGGTTACCTTCGTAAATTGATCTCGATTAATGAAGCTCTCTAGAATCGGCCCAACTAAAGTTTCCAGGTATAACAACCGATAACTGAAATTCACCCCCCCTTATTCAGGAGAAGACATGACCCATCGTAGGCTTTTGTGTTCGTGTGCCGCTATTCTTGCGATTGTCCCGCTAATTTTGCAACTCGCTTCACCCGTTCCTGTCTATGCCAGCGCCACCCGGTTACGCTGCACTGTTGTAGACCAAACCAAGGCTCTGGTCCCAGAAGCAAAACTTGTACTGACAGCAACCGGTGGAGGCTTTACCGCCAGCGGAACTACGAATAGCCAGGGAGAGTTCTCTTTCAACGACGTGCCCCCCGGCACCTATCGTCTTGTCGTGGATAAAGACGGTTTTACCGAGCAAACCATAGAAAATGTCGTCCTCGATCTCAACGAAGTCAGGGTACTGAATATCTCTTTGCAGGTCGGTGTGATTCAGGAAGTCGTGCAGGTCACGGGCCAGCACGTGAGCATTGTGCCGCAACAATCTTTTCTGCGCGGCCTGATAGATCCTATACGCATGAAGGAATTGCCGCTGAACGGGCGTAATTTTGCTGACTTGATCTACACGCAGCCCGGCGTTTCCCGCGATACCGGTGTTATTTTTGGAAGCGGGCATGTGGTCAATGGCGCGCGCAGCTCTGCCAATAACTTCCTCTTAGACAGCTCCGATGACAATGATGGACACTTCCCCAAGGTTCCCGCACTGACCATAAGCACCAGCGGGGTGCCGATCGATGCCCTCGATGAATTTAGCGTCATTAACTCCAATCCCACAGCCGACTATGGACGGAGCGCAGGTGGCACGATCAACGTCGTTACCAAGCCCGGATCGGACAAACTTCATGGCACTCTCTGGGAATTCTTCCGTAACGACGTCCTGGATTCAAGGAGTTTCTTTGATGCTCCAACCGAAAAGAACCCGTTCCATCAGAACCAGTTTGGCGGGAGGCTGGGTGGGGAATTCAAAAAAACCAATTTCGCAATCGCCTACGAAGGGTTTCGCCAGAGGCAGGCAGTCCCTTTGCTCGCCGTTGTCCCTACGCCGGATTTTCTCGCAACTATAACCAATCCATCCTGGAAGGCGATCTTGCAGTCGGTCTATCCATCGCCGAACCAACCGTTCGCTCCCGGAGCGATCGTGGGTGGGTTTAATACCGCTTTTGACAACGGGCGAGATCAGGATTCCGGATTTGTTCGCTTGGACCGCTCTTTCGGCCAGTCCCACAGAAGTTCTCTTACTCTTACGGTCGTAGACGGTGACGGATCACTCGCCGGGAATGGAATTCCGGGCACGCAAAGCAAGCAGGTCCAGAGGAACTGGCACGGTGTTGTAACTGATAACTGGATGGTTCGTCCGAATTTCTACAACTCGTTCCATTTTGGAGTGAATCGCATCTCGCTGGCCTCGTTCGTCGAAAATGTGCCGCCAGCAGCCCTTCAGTCCGGTATAGCCAGAACTGCCGGCCCCTTCGCCGGACAGCCCTTCGATGCTTTACTTGGATCACCGAACGGTTTCCCCACCATCAACACAGTCGCGGGAACGTTCAGCGCGCTTGGAGGGCCATTTTTCCTTCCCCAGGCGCGTGCGGTCAATACATTTCACCTGCAGGACTCGATTGCCTGGATCAAAGGCAAACATCAGTTGAGCGCGGGCGCCGAACTTCGCCGCGTGCAGATCAATCAGAACAATGCTGAAAATGCCAGGCCCAGCATGTTTATCGACGATACGTCGCTGGCTGCGTTGCAGGCCGGCCAAATCCTCAACCAGCAGCAGAACTTCTATGTGTATAACAACACGGCCATGCGCGGCTTCAGAAACTGGGAGATCGATTGGTTTGCCCAGGACTCGTATCGTGTGTTCTCGCGGTTGACCTTGGACTACGGGCTCCGTTACGAGCTAAATCTGCCCACCACTGCTGTCAATGACATTTTGAGCAATGCTTTTGTCATGCAAAATGGCAAGCCGCAACCTTGCCAGTCGTTGCCTTATGGAGCAGGCATGAGAAATGTTGCGCTCATCATTCCTTCCCAATTTGGCATTGACGCATATTGTTCTGACAGGAATAATTTTGCGCCGCGCGCCGGTTTTGCCTGGGACGTTTTTGGCGACTCCAAGACGGTGGTCCGTGGCTCCTATGGCGTCTTTTTTGACCGCATCTACGGTGAGGCGCAACACCAGTTCAGTCTCAATGCTCCCTTCGCCATCACCACGAGCATCGGCGGTTTTGCGTTTGATGGAACGCAGGCCTCTTCCGCATTGACTCCAACGTCGGTACTCACCGCCTCAACGGTCGACCCAAGGCAGCATACACCGCACTTGCAGCGCTGGCATTTGACCATCTCTCGTGAGTTGACGAAAAACACGTTGTTCAATGCCAGTTATGTGGGGGCAATGGGAAGTAATCTGAGCCGCAATGAGCGGCCTAACTTCGGCGACGTCTTCCCCGATGAATTTCGCCCCAGCAATAGCATTACAACCGCGTTGATGCCGAGAAGCGCCGGTGATCTCGCCAACAACGTCATTGCGGGACCGTTCGGCGCGATCCAGAACCTCACAACCAATGCGATCTCGAACTATCACGCCTTGCAGTTCGAACTGCTAAAAAGATATTCAAGCGGCCTTACCTTGCAGGCATCCTACACCTGGTCTCACTCACTGGATACCAGTTCTTCCAATACCGACTCGGCCACCACGCTCAACAACATGTTGGCTCCGCTGTTTGCCCCCGGGTCAAGCTGCGCCGGGGCGGCTGGCAATTCGCTTTCCTCAGGCACCCTGACGAGCGCGGTCGGTTGCGCGACCGGCAACAACGCGCTTTCCACCGACCAGGCGGCTGCAATCTTCCTGAATCAATTTATCTCCGCCGCCGGTTCACGCTCCGATTACGGTGACTCAGCCTTTGACGTGCGCCACCGCTTTACCGCCAACGGAATTTATGAACTGCCTTTTGGCCGCAACCAACTCTTCTTTCATGGTGTAAGCGGCATCAAGGACAAGTTGATCAGCGGCTGGCAGGTTGCAACGATGATCGAGGCTCAAAGCGGCGTCCCTTGGCCGGTGCTTGCCGGAGTGGACGCTAATTTTGACGGGGACAACAACGACCTGGCCGTAGCAACAGGCAATCTTTCAAGCCTGAAGTTTGGCAAAGGCGGGGTTTCCGTAGATCCCAGCGGTGCCGCCAGGCAGTATCAGTGCCCGGTTTTCGATCCAGTTGCCGGAGCCTGTGCTTCACCCGTTGGACAGGGATTAGGCATCATCGATCCCCGCCTCCGCTTAACGCGCGGTGCGTTGCGCGCTCCCGGGCTCTTCAACATGGACGCCTCGGTTTCCAAACGCATCAGAATAGGCGAGCGCTATAGCCTGCAATTCCGAAGCGAGTTCTTCAATGTGTTGAATCGGGTAAATTTCGATGTGCCTGCCCAGGCCATCAACGATCCGGCGTTTGGAACCACATTCAACCAGTTACTGATCAACAATACGCAGTCAAGACAGATTCAATTCGGCCTTAAAGTGGAATTTTAGGGCGAGTTATACTGGTCCTGGCGGCTAAAGGACGATAGCCGGATTTTAGTACGCAGGTCGGTTATGCGGCGAAGAATGCATTATTCATAAAGAAGCTGCTCGTGGATGGTTGAAGGTCTCATCGCATCAATGTTCGCCAGAAATGTAAACATGCCATCAAGTTCGAGAGCGAAGCGCTCTTGAAACAGGTTGAAAGCCGAGTTTCTGCTGGTTTGACTCCGGGGCGGCAGCACTGCTTTTGTCCAACAATTTCGGGGTAAGAATCTAAAGTCTTTGACTCATGGAGATCCCGGTTCTTTCTTGGGGAATCTGCCCCAACTCACGGCCCTCCAATCACTTTGCGGAAAAGCTCCATGACGCCCATATAGGCAGAGAATAGCGTTCCTTCAAGCGGTTTAACTTGCTCTTTAACGCGGCCCTGAAGGGCCGCTCTATAAGTGTAGCTCAACCGCTCATGGCCTCAAGGACTTCCCAAGCAGCCCGCCACCACGGCACCTCGACACGATTGGGATTCTTGTGAACGATCGTGACCGGGTTGGAATAGTCGGGTTTTGCAGCATAGAACTCATGGAAAGATTGGCCCTGTTTTTCACCGAACATCTGGAAATACCACCGTGGGTCAGCATTGTTTTTGCGATTGTCTCCGCGGGCATAGTTTTCCAGAGTGACTCGGTCTCCTCCACTGCGTGCTACTACGCCTCCAAAATGATAGTTCCAGTTCAACAACCGGTTCTGGTTTGTCCTGATGTCCCTAACTCGTACCGAGTCTCTCTCATCAGGGACTGGGTCGCCATATCCAATGGTAACTATGGCAAAAGCATCACCCACTTCGGGTCGAGCATATTGGTTGGCCCCTCTCGACTTGGTAACCGAGTCGCTGCCATGTCGCACATAGCGCCTTGCCATGTAATCCATAAGCTGTTGCTCGGTATTATCTTGGTTTCGGAGAAGCCCTATCCAGTTATCTTCAGATATGCCGCCAATCCTCTGGGCGGATTCCGTAGCAATCCGTTCGCCCTCTCCTCCCAACGTGTCTCCATGCATGCCTAGCACACGTCCGGCGATGGCATTGCAATTCTGGGGAGCCTGGTCTGGAGAGTCCCCGTCTAAACGTGGTTGCACCTCATACAAATTCTTGGTCCCCCACCATCCAGTAAGGATGGTCAAAGCATGGTTCACGGTTCGAAGGCGAAAGCGTGACCCACCTTGCCGCAAAAGCGAATTGGAATTGGCCACGACCTCCTGGGTCGCATAGAAGACTTTGGGCTGGCGATTGACCAGATCGCTGTCCTCAATTGCCATATTGTTGTCATCGGAGACTCGCAAGGCCAATCCGAAACCAGGATGATTTTGTATGTTTGCGGTATCACCTTCTTCTTCGGTTAAGAACGCGTCTCTGTCATCAGGATTATCACTGACTTGTGCCTCAAACTGCGCTCCGTTCACGACCGCGTATGGATAACCAAACCAGGGCCTTTCGGCAGGCATGTGGCCCAGAATCTTTCTCCCTGTCAATATCTGATACCGCTGAGCAACTGAAGGCAAGTGGTTGGGATTTGTTTTCTGTTGCAAAGAACGAGTAACTATTGGTTTTGAGTCAAGGTGATTGGGAAGCGGAGAGGCCGTGTTACTTGGAGGTTTTCCAGCCGCTACAGAACCCATTGCATTTTCCAGGCGTCCCATAAGCTGGGTTCGAGTTTGTGCAACAAAGCGGGACGGCTGTTGTGGACGATAGACTGGCGGCGCAGGGCGAGTTTCTCGGGCAAACTTTTGGACGGCTTGTGAGTGGAGGCCCGGCTTCGTATTCGACTGTTGCATACGCACATGCGGTGATGGGTACGGCCCGATCCTCACGTTCCCCGCAGGCTTCGACTGCAGACCTAGTTGAGGCTGTTGCGGTCGATACACCGGAGGTGCAGGACGCGTCTCGATGCTGAAACTGCCTTGACGCTTTAGCTGCACGCCACGAGTAATCGTCTGTTGCGGACGATAAATAGGTGGCGCAGGGCGCGTCTCCATTCTGAAATTAGCTGCTGGCTTGGGCTGCACGCTTGCCGATGGCCGATAGACTGGAGGCGCGGGCACTTGCTGCTGTATTGGCCGGTACACTGGTGCTTTGAACTGATTATTCACAAATCCGCCCTCAATCAGGACCCGTTTTTCTGTTTATGTCTCGCTCTAATTTGAATCGGGGGAGCGTTGATTATAATCCCATTCTGGTTCCAATGTTCCTTGTCATTCACACCTACAGTACTGCTTGCTCTCCCGCCATTGGCGGCCAACGCTTCCACTCTCCTTCTCGTTGCAGGCTTTTGATTACCAGTTGGGAGAAGGAGTTTACCGAGGCATACAGGGAAAAGAAACGCTGCAGCACGGAAGCTAATAGAAAAGCTCCACTGCCCATGTAAGCGTTTTCGTCGAAGGTCAGTGTCACTTCCGTACCCTGGCAGAAACCTCTCCAGGCATCGCCCCCTACGCGGCGGACGACACGGCGGCATTCCATTTCAACAATCCCGTTAACCTGCTGGAATGTCGAAGGCCGGTCGGAGAAGCTATAAAGGCGGAGAATTTCCCGCAATGGCTCCAGGCTCTCTTTACCGCCCGACAATGATAGATGATTGAGGGAAAGATTGGAGATGAGCGCCCACAACGTTGTTCCTTGCATAGGTGGATATGCGGGAGGCGTAGGCTTGAGCAGCGCCTGAATCCGGGCCACGGGCGCCGCTTCTTCGATCTGCAACGCGGCTCCGGCCGGAAGTTCCAGCGCCAGTTCACGGTTGGTGCAAAGCGTGTGCGCAAAGACAGTCTGGGTTGGCGGAAGGTCAGGCCGGAAATCCAGATCCAGGAACGACAGGAACAAGTCGGTTCCGGGCAAGTCGTCGCGGCCCGTGGGAAGACGGCGAGAATGCCAGAAGACGCGCGGCTCTTTGCCTCTCCCCTCGTGATGGAACGAGTAAAAGGGCTGCAACACCGCAGTTTCCTCAGCGGGGTTTGAGGAGGCCGAGACCGAGCGGATGGAATGAATCTCGGTGGTGCGCTCGCGGCGTATATCGGCCACAAGACGGTATTCATGTTCGCGATGGTCGAGGCGGATCGGCTCGGTTGTCTTCTGAAAAAGGTTGATGATGGGCGTACAACCCAGCATGAACGTATTTCTATCGACCCACAATCCACGCTGGGGCGTCCTATCCATGAGGAACAAGATATCGAGTTCCTGAGTACCCTGGTGCCGCTCCAAATTCGCCAGATCGAAGAAGAAGAATTTCTGAGGCAGCGCGAAGTATTCCTGTACCAGCCGGTAGCCGGGATGAGAGTGCCGTGGATAAGGAATTACATCTTCATCCAGGCCGAAGCCCACCGGCCGGATCGAGTCATTGGGTAGAAAGACAGGACCGTTTTCTCCCAGGACTGCAACGCCGCGCACATTGCCAAAAAGCATCTCGTAAAGGGTGCTAACCAGGATCGAACTCCCATGCAGATAGAACCGCAGTTGCTTAATGGGCAACTCCGCTAGCTTCGCTCCGGGAGCGCTGACGCGCAAACGCAGAACCGTGGCAACATCGGTTGCGTGGTCCAGAAAATCAAATTGCGCCTTGGACTCGAAGCCCGCGGACACTACTTCCAAAGGCCACAGCGTGACCGGATAGCAGGTGCGGAAACGGCAGTTCAGGCCTTCATCGGTTTGCGCAAAAAGCTTTGTATGCCGGGGAATTTCAAAGCCGGTAGTCAGCTTGCCCTGTTTGCTGTCGGCGGCAAAGTGGGCAACGGACATGGCCGGAATAGGATTGACCAGATGCGGATACAAGACACCCAGCAGGGCCGAAGTAATCTCCGGAAATTCACCATCAAGGCGGCGCTGAATGCGCGCGGTAAGAAAAGCAAACGATTCGAGCAGCCGCTCAATCTGGGGATCGGCGCAATCATTAGGAGAAAGTTCCAGCCGGCCGGCAAGCTTAGGATAGCGCTCGGCAAAGTTAGCTCCCATGCGGCGAAGATAGGTCAGTTCACCGTGATAGTAGCGTAGGAAATCTTCTTGGTCAGACAGCATAATTTCTAATTTTTAATTTCTAATTTCCAATTTTTAATTTGGCACTGAGCTATAGTGGCAAAGTGTAGCCATACCCTTAGAGGATTAAATTAGAAATTAGAAATTAGAAATTAGAAATTGGAAATTAGAAATCTCATTCAAGTATGATCTCCGATCGCTTAGGCGATAGCACCAACGGGAACGACACTGGTTCGTTTACGTTGCCTACGACCAGCATTGCTTCGATTGAGCCGGAGGCTGTTGTCTTGCTGGTTTTTGACGATTCTATTGTGACCTGCACATTACGCAGCCTGGGCTCATAAGCTTTGATGGCCTGCTCCAGGATACGCGCTAGCTGGTACATGTCGTTATCGCTGCCGGTTGCCATGTGTGAAAAGCTGGGAACGCCATAGTCGAGGATAGTGCGATCGGCTTCATCAACCGGGCCTCCCAGACGCGGGCAACGCGTGTTGAGCAGGCGGAACAGTTCCCTTCCCACTGACTCCCGCAAAGCGGTTACGCCATAGATGCGGAAGGGCTGCGCTTCTCCCGGCGTGTGGGGATCTTCGTCCACCAGCCGCTCGAAGAGCAACGCCTTCGCACCTTGGATTGGTTTAGGCTCGCGCACCTATTCAGCCTTGTTGGTTTCCAGGCTCCACTTGGCGGAGTTGGTGCCGGAATCGGAAACCGCGCTGGCCTGTTGCTTGTAGTCCCATTGGATCTTGGTGTAGTTGAAAGTCACGGTCTCTTGCGGCTTTCCACCACCACCGCCACCCACGGAAATTGAAGAAACCAAGGCATTGGTCATAGTGTAGGTGAGAATGGCATTTACCGCGCCGTTCTCATTCTGTCCAATAACTACCTTGATCGAGGCCAGCGGCTTGGCCTGGTTGCAATAGTCAATCAGGTTCGCCGTGGCCAGGTCTACGTACTTGGTCACCGTGAAATCCTGATGGTTGGGCTTGCCAGAGGTACGCTTCTGGTTGCTCTGGTCGCCGGTAATCTGCTGGGCAACACCGTGGCTGAAAGAAAGAAGCTCGATCTTGTCTTTGTAGCCATTAAGAGTCGATTCCCCTTTTACGGTATCGCCGCAATCGAGAATAATTACATCCATTGTCTAATCTCCTCTCGCGCCACATTGGGCGCAATTTTTCAAATCTTTGGCGGGAGCGGAAGTTATGCTTCCACTCCCTTCCAGCAACCTTATTTCGCCGGAGGCGGCAATTCCGCGACCAGCCGGATGGAAACGGTGAGTTCGTCTAACTGGAAGTGGGGCTTCAGGAAGACGACTGCACGGTAGCATCCGGGTTTTCCAGGGATGTCGAAAACGTCCACACGGGCTTCGCGCAATGGATAACTTGCTTTTACCGATTGCGGAGCGTCGTCGTTGAGCAGGACGTAGTCGGCGATCCAGGTGTTCAGGTATTTCTGCACGTTGTCGCGGGTCATGAAGCTGCCAATCTTGTCGCGCATGATGACCTTGATGTAGTGGGCAAAACGCGAAGCGGCCAGCATGTAAGGCAACATGCCGGAGATGCGGGAGTTGGCGTTGGCTTCATTGGTGTTGTACATCTTGGGTTTATTGGTGGTTTGTCCGCCGAAGAAGGCTGCCTGGTCGGTGCCTTTGCGATGGAGGATGGAAATAAACCCGAGATTGTTCAACTCGTTTTCGCGGCGATCGGTGATGGCGATTTCCGTCGGGCACTTCAGGGCAATATCGCCTTCATCGGTTTTGAAGGTGTGGGCGGGCAGGCCTTCCACCAGTCCTCCTCCTTCAACGCCACGAATGGCGGCGCACCATTTGTACAGGGCAAAAGCATTGTTGATGCGTTGCGCCAGGGCATAGGCGGGGTTACCCCATAGATATTTCCTGTGGTCACGGCCGTCTACGTCTTCCTTGAAGTTGAAGCCTTCCACGGGCACGGTGTCGGGACCGTAGGGCAGGCGCAGAAGGACGTGAGGCAGGGTCAGCACGACATAGCGCGAGTCTTCCGACTCCCGGAATGAACGCCACTTGACCAGCTCTGTCGATTCAAAGCCTTTGGCCAGATCGCGAGGAATGCCCAGCTCGGTGAAGCTATCCATATCGAACAGCTTGGCGCTGGCGGCGGCGATGAAGGGCGCATGGGCGGCAGCCGCCACGCTGGAGAGCTTTTCCAGGGTAGCGATGTCCTGAGGATGGCGTCCGAATTCGTAGTCGCCAACCAGGACAGTGAACGGATTTCCGCCAAAAGTGCCGTATTCCTCTTCATAGACTTTCTTGAAGAGCGCGCTCTGGTCGAATTCCGTGGCTTTTTCCATGTCGCTGAGCAGTTCGGACTTGGTTACGTTCATGAGGCGCAGCTTGAGCATG
>DASZFK010000451.1:0-3242 GCA_035939855.1 Candidatus Angelobacter sp. | reverse complement strand
ACCAGTCAACCTGGTTTGCGGATCCGTATTTGAAGAGACCCTATGCCGATCAGTGGAACTTCGGCATCCAGGATCAACTAACCTCCAGCAGCGTGCTGACGATGAACTACGTCGGTTCAGTTGGTAGACGACTGGATGTCGGCGGAGCATACAACACCGCCACCGTCGCTGGCGGGAACGCTAACTGTCCCACTTCAAGTCCGAACTGCGGCGCGCCTTTTCCCTACATCGGGGCCACCGCCTATGACCGCGGCACGGGAAAAAGCACCTATAATGCGCTGCAGGCCTCATTAACGGGCAGACAGTCACATGGTCTTGCGTATCTGATTTCGTATACCTGGTCGAAGAGCTTGGATCTTGGCTGTTCTGGTTTCTATGGAGTGGAAGGTTGCTCTACTCAAAACCCCTATAACCTGAAGGCTGACAAAGGCCCTTCAGCTATCGACCTTCCGCAGATCTTCTCCGCCGCATGGGTTTATGCCTTGCCGTTTGGCAAAGGCAGCAAAATGTCTTCCGGCAACGCGGTTGCGGATGCGGTGATTGGCGGCTGGAACCTGAACGGTATTCTCTCACTCAATTCAGGAACTCCCTTCGATGTGGGAAGCACCAAGGATATCGCGGAAACGGGGAATTTCAACTTCGGCAACGGATATGGCTACGAGCGAGCTAATGTAGTTGGCAGCCTATATCCTGCTAATAAGGGTCCCAATGGATGGATTAACATCGCATCTTTTCAATTGCCTGCTAAGGGTACATTTGGCGACTTGGGCCGAGATTCACTTCGCTCCGACTGGTACAAGAATTTGGATCTCTCGCTCTTCCGCCAATTCCCGATTACAGAACGATTCCGACTGGAATTCCGCTTCGAGGCGTTCAATGTGACAAACACCCCTGTCTGGGGCGTTCCGATTTCGAGCTTTGACGCTCCACTTTCGTCCTCGGGAAAACCAACCTTCGGGACAGTCAACCATACGGCCAACGCGCCTCGACAGTTGCAGTTCGGACTCAAGCTTTACTTCTGAGTGCGGCCGACAGCGGCACTCAAATGTGGATCATATTGCGGCGGGCGTGCTCAGCTAGCAGAAAGGCGAAAGCGCCCGCCCAAACTTTCTGGAGCCGATTGCACCTGCGACTTTTTTGAACGGTAGCATCGCTCTGAGCGTTGCTACACTTATTACGAGCACAAGATTGTTTGACTAGTGCAAGCGACGAACCGGACGACGAAGTTGTCTGGTGTCGGAGTGACCGCAAGCCCGAAGGCGACTGGAGATGTTGGCGGCTAGGACAGAACGGGCTCTACCTCAAAGGAATTTGTTCTTGCCGCTGAGTGTCCTGTTGACTCTGGCAGGCGCGCTCTCCCTAGCTGCACAGAATTCTCCGCCGGGCCAAGCGACGCCAGTAGCGCACGCACTTGTCTTGCCCAAGTCGTGTCTGGAGCAGACCCATCCTTCCGAGAAGATTGCAACACTCTTGGAGGCCATTCACGACCATCCCACTGCAGGGGCATACAACACACTCGGGGTTTTGTACGCCCAAGCGGATCGCGTTACCTGCGCCATTCCAGCTTTTCAAGCCTCCCTTAGCCTGGAGCAACAAAACTGGGAGGCCCACTACAACCTCGCGCTGTCGCTTCTCCGCAAGGGTAATCGAGTCCGCGCGATAACGGAGTTGCAAACCGCGATTCAACAGAAATCAGATTCAGTAGCCGCGCATTTTGCTTTGGGAAACGTGCGGCAAGCCGACGGCAGGTGGGATGAAGCTGCACAGGAGTTCAACGCTGTGCTGACCATTGATCCGCACTTTGTCTCAGCCTCGGTGGCACTCGGACAAGTCCTGATGAGCCAGGGGAAGCCGGCGGCAGCGATTGCTTGTCTAGAAAAAGCTCTGGGTCTGTCGCCACCCTCCGATCAAGTAGAAACCCTGCAGGTCGCGCGCGCCCTGGCTTACAGCCAAAGCGGTGAAATGGACAAAGCGGTGGGCATCCTCAAAGATTTTGTCGCTGCACATCCAGACTCCGCCGACGCTCACTTCAATCTTGGTCTCCTCTATTTTCAGAAAGGCCAGCCAGATGATGTGGAAGCGGCAGTTGCGGAGTACCGCGAGGCGCTGCGCCTTGACGCTAGCCTGGACGCCGCCAGAATCTCGCTGGGAAGAGCGCTACTTACTCAGAAACAATATTCGGCATCGGTTTCGATCCTCCAGGAATACGCCAAGAACAAACCGCGTGATGACCAGGGTTACTATCTCTTAGGCTTGGCTTATGCTGGAGTCAAGCAATTTCCGCAAGCGGAAACATCCTTGCGGCAGGCCAAGCGGCTGAATCCCGGCAACGCAGATACCCGTTACAACCTTGGATTAGTCTTGGTTCGGACGGAAAAGCCAGAGGAAGCTATTCAGGAATTCGAGGCTGCGGCAAAGATCAATCCCAACGATCCTGAAGTTCACTCCCAACTCGCATCTGTTTTCGAACAGCAAAACCAGAAGGAGCGCGCGCCAATCGAGCTGCGAAAAGCTACTGAGCTTCGACGCCGGTCGAATCAGCAAGCCCAAGCAGGCAAACTCAACAATGAGTCCAATCAGTATTTGCTGGCAGGAAATCCGCAAGCTGCGGTCGAACACTACCGCCGAGCTCTTAAGCTGAATCCCGGTGATGCAAAACTACACTACAACCTGTCTCTCGCTCTTGACCGACTGGGCGACAAGCCTGCTGAGCAGAAAGAACTGGAGACTGCTATCCGGCTCGATCCCAATCTTTCCGTTGCACACAATCAGTTGGGATTCCTTGCCATGAGCAATCGTCGCTTTGCCGAAGCGGAACGAGATTTCAAGACCGCGATTCAAATCGATTCCAAGTATGCCGAGGCCCAGAACAATCTGGGAGTTCTCTACAGTCAGCAAGGCAAGGATTCCGAAGCGGCGGCACTGTTCCAGCAGGCGATCGGGAACGATCCGAATTTTGCCAAAGCCTACGTCAATCTTGGTTTGACGCTGGCTAAGCAAGGAGCATTTCCGCAGGCAGCACAGCAATTTGATCTGGCTCTGAAAATCGATCCCCAGAACGAAGCAGCATACACCGCTCTCGGGATGCTGCAAGCCAAGATCGGCCGGGGAAGGGAAGCGGTCGATACCTTTCGAAAAGCGGTAGCGCTTGCTCCCAATTCAGCCGATGCACACCTGAATCTAGGCATCGCCTTGGTCGATCAATATGATCGTGTGAGTGGATTCAAGGAATTCTCCGAAGC
>DASZFK010000450.1:0-4263 GCA_035939855.1 Candidatus Angelobacter sp. | reverse complement strand
GTAGGTCGCGAGGTCGCGCAAGCTTTTCAATTTAATGGAGTTAACTCCTCGCGACCGAGTTTTCGCGGTCGCGAGCGGAGCGAATGTCCATTCCATTTTGATATCGCAGGTAGTCAGCGATTCCTGATTTTTCAGATCATATTCGTACTTCATTTGTCTATATTTCTCTTTTTATTCCTATAGTATGATGCCAGCCAGTTGTAGCTCTGTCAAGCCACAAGATGTAGGGGTTCTAATTGCGGCACGCCTGCTTGAGAGGGAAAGCACTATGTCGTGAATAAAAAGAGAATTCGCAGGGGGCTAAGCTAAAGCTCAATGTCACTTACTACGACACAAGGTGATACGCTACGGGGTCAGAAGCCCTAACCCGCCGGTCCCATGACCACGGGCATGGTAGGTACAGGACTGCCGCCTTCGGGTTCAATGGTAATGGCGAAGGCCTTGGGGTGCTTGTCGGTCTTTACCGTGTGGTGCATGACCGCGTTGCCACTTGGATCGGTCTTGAACGTGCCAAACGGCATGGGGGCGCTTCCGTCGGCCGGCACGAGCCAGAGTTCATAAACCTTATCCCCTGGCAGTGGCCGAAGGTTGTTGGCCATAAGAAGCAGGCCTTTGCGGGGCACATAAATGGTTTTGGCTTGGGGTTGAGCAGGCCATTTTGCAGCCACCAAGGTCATGTGCACCGCATTGCGGGCCTTGACCAGATCCCGTATGGACTGCAACTCCTGAAGCTGGTCGCGCACCGACTGCAACTCCTGCAACTGCTGGCCCTGAGTAGACAGAGTGGCCTGCGCCTTATCGAGGTTATGGCGGAGACGAGAGTCCTCGCGCCAGAGCATCAGGCTGAAGATCGCCAACAACAGCGTGGCCGCCACAGGGGCAATTGCCAGCCAGCGAGGATGCAAAACTCCCAAGACAAACTTCCGGGAAAGCGGGGCCTTGTCCTTGCGCGGCTCGCTACCGATGGCTGCCAGCAACCGCTCACGGGAACGTTGGGGCGGCATTGGACCAACAGTTGAGAACGCCAGCAGCGCGGCATCGCCACGAAGCGCATCCAGTTCCAGCCGGCATCCATCGCAAGACTGCAGGTGAGCCTCAAGTTCAACCTGCTCCTGATGGTTGTCGAGCGCGCCCACGGCGTAAAGGGCAAGAGTCTCAGCGTATTGAGAGTGGTCGGTCATTGAAATGCTTTTCTCAACGTCAGCAAGCCGGTTCGGATACGGGTCTTGACCGTGCCCAATGGTTCGCCGGTTTTAGCTGCAATCTCGCTCTGGGTCATTCCGTCAAAATAGGCCATCTCCAGGGACTTGCGCTGCTCGCTTGGAAGCTGCGAAATCACAGCGCGTATCTTCTCGACAGCCTGCATTCTGGCTAACCCATCTTCCAGATCAATGTTGCTGGAAATGGAAAATTCCTCAATATCATCCTCAGGAGGGCGTTGGCGCAAAACATCAATACTGCGATTCCTGGCGCTGACTGCCAGCCAAGCCGGCAGTTTGCCGCGTTCAGCGTCAAATCCGTTCGGATTGCGCCAGAGCCGCAAGAACACCTCCTGAAGCACATCCTCGGCAGCCGTAGTATTACCGAGCACCCGCAGGGCGACTGCGTAAACAATGCCCCGATACCGGTCATAAACAGCGGCCATGGCGTCCTTGTCACCGGCAGCCATGCGCGCGATCAGGTATGCGTCATCTTCGAGATTTGGCGCTTGCGTACGAGACCGGCGCATTAATCTCTTTCCTTCTAAGTACGTTTGCGGAGGCGTACTGGATTCATTGCAAAGCTCTTCCGCCTGAGCGGAGGGACGGTCAGTTCCCTCTGCCGTGGCTTGATCTCGAATCCGTCTCGCATTCTGCTGCGTACTAATCATAGAAACACGAATCCAAGGCTATTTTAAGATAGCAATAACAAGGCGCAACCACAAATTGAGGTAATCGGGCTCGATTGGGCTATAGTTACCCACCACCTGGCGGCGAACCTCAATCGCACTCAACAGCGGTTGGTTCGTTTCGCCCACCCAGAACCAATTCCAAGGCCAGCGACTTCTACAGTTTTACCTTTTGATCATTAGCGTCGCCTGATATGGCAAATTCCCCATTCCACTACAATGATTTCTGATGCACCTCGCGGAGGGCCTCATGATTGAGAACGTCCGGTTTGCGTTGCGGCAGATGCAGAAGAACCCTGGTTTCGCTGCGCTGGCAATTGTCACCCTGGCCCTGGGCATCGGCGCGAACACAGCCATGTTCACCGTGATTGATAGCGTAATGCTGCGTCCGCTTACTTATCGCGATGGCGACCGCATCATGGCTATTACGACCAGCGGCGCCGCGCAAGGAAACACGGTCATGACTACATCGTGGCTCAATTACGCGGATCTGCGCGAGCAATCGCGGCAGATGCGCGCGATTGCCGGATACACGATTGATTTTCCCGTGGTACGGACCGCGCAGGAGAACCATGCAGTTGCGACAATCAAGACGACGGCGGCTTTGTTCGAGGTGCTGGGCGTGCAGCCGGCCATTGGCCGCCCTTTCATTGACAGTGACAATCAACCGGGCGCTGCGAATGTAGTGATATTGAGTTCAGGATTCTGGCGCGAGCACTTCGGCGCAGATCCGCAGGTGATTGGCCAGCAAGTCCACGTTGGCAATGATCCCTATACGGTGATTGGCGTGATGCCCGACAGCTTCCGTTTCCAGGGAAACGATATCTCCTCCGGAGTGTGGCTGCCGTTCCAACCTGATCCGGAGTCGCTGAAAGACCGCAGTTCGAATTTTCTTTATCTGCTGGGAAGCCTGAAACCCGGCGTGAGCCAGCAGGCTGCGCAGGCGGAGATCACCTCTATCACGCACGGAATCACGCAGAAAGATCCCGAGAACGCCAAGGATTTGGCGTTTCGACTGATTCCTTATCGGGACGTGGTGACGGCCCGGGTGCGACCGGTGTTCCTCGCGCTCACGGGTGCGTTGATCCTGGTCCTGCTGATTGCCTGCGCCAATGTTGCCAACCTGCAACTGGCGCGCTGCCTGGCTCGCAGCCAAGAGTTCGCGGTGCGGACGGCGCTGGGCGCCAGCCGTCGCGCCCTGCTCAGGCAAATGCTGGTGGAGGGTGGAGTGCTGTGCCTCTTTGGATCTGTGGCCGGCTTGGGACTGGCGCAGTTGATGCTGGCGGGCATTCATCGCCTTCCACTTGGCCTGATTCCACGCGCCGAAGAAATTCATCTACGGGCTAGCGTGTTTCTGATGCTGCTGCTGGCGACCACCGTGGTGACGTTGCTCTCTTCCGTAGTTCCGGCGGTAGTGGCAATGCTCAGCGATCCGCAAGCTGTGCTGCAGGAAGGATCGCGCGGAGCCAGCGGCAGCCGTGGCCGTTCGCGATTGAGCGGAGCGATGGTTGCGTTCGAAGTGGCCGTTTCTGTAATTCTGCTGGTTTCCGGCGGCCTGATGTTCCGCACGCTCTACAACCTGCAGCACATTCATCTTGGTTTTCAAGAAGAAAATGTGACCAGCTTTGTCGCGTTGCCGGGGAGCGGCGGCGGTTTCTTTGCCATGAAGAAACCGGAGAGCAGCAGGCAGGAAGATTCGATCGCGCTGCGCCTCTATGCCCCCATCCAGGAAAAACTGCGCCAACTTCCGGGAGTGGTGGATGCAGCCTTTGCCAGCGTGATTCCTTTTGAGCATATCGTCATGAACAGCACCTTCGGTGTCGTGGGACGTCCGAAGATCAAAGCGGAAGCTGACAAGCCCGAGGCGCTGCTGCGAGTTGTGAGCGGAAGCTACGCGCGGGTGATGGGAACGCCAGTTCTGCGCGGACGAGCGATTACCGACGGTGATACGTCCGGCTCGCCCTACGTGGTCGTCATCAATGAAGCATTAGCCAGGCAATATTTCGCCGGGCAAGACCCCCTTGGCCAGCGGCTCGATTTTGCCGGAGACGATGAGAAAGAAAGGGCGGAGAGCGGAATGCTTCAGCCATACACGATTGTGGGCGTGGTGGGCGATGCTATCCAGCACGAAATTGCGCAGCCGGTGGTTCCGGAAGTTGATTTGCCATACACACAGATTCCAGTAAAGGGTTTTTTGTACCAGGTTATGGTGATGCCAATGACCACGTTTGTGGTGCGGACCCATGGCCAGATAGAGCTTACCTCGGCCATCCGCAACGTCTTTCATCAGTCCGCGCCCGACTTCGCTGTGGACCAGTTCAAGACCATGCAGACGGCGCACGAGGAGGCGGACTCGAACCAGCGCATCGGACTAT
>DASZFK010000449.1:0-3876 GCA_035939855.1 Candidatus Angelobacter sp. | reverse complement strand
CGGGAGTGCCTCCAAGTACTGAAGTAGTTTGCCGCGAACATTTGGGTTGTTTATAATCGCTTACGCAGGGCGGGAGTAACTCAGTGGTAGAGTGCGACCTTGCCAAGGTCGAAGTCGCGGGTTCAAATCCCGTCTCCCGCTCCAGTATTTCCTTCCGCGGGGCTTTCGACCCACATCTCTTCCATGCTCTTCAATAGCAAGACGTTGTGCGGTTCGAAGTAGAGGGCTAAGCAGCACCACCCCATGGCAGCCCAGGGAACTCCGGGCGAGAGTAGTGCGATAATTAACCATTGCTTTGGAACGCCTTTGTCCTTGGTCTGCCAATTTTCAATGAGTGTAATCGGCTGGTTATAACACTTAAGAATTTCCGGTCTGCGGCTGGCCCACGCTAGTACGGTAGCCCCACTTTGTGGACCAAGTCAGCGAAGCGCGGGTCGGAGCGGATGGAATCAAAACTCGGGTCTACCTGGAGCGCAGTCACGTTGGCATCTCGCTCCTGCACCGCTTGGTCCAAGGCCGTCAGAGCATGGTCTTTCTCGCCTAAAGCTATGTACAAGTAGGCGTCATCTACAAATGCAAGCCAGCGTCCTCTTGACCTTTGCAGTCGCCGGTCCTCCAGAATGACGCGGATCGCGCTCCGGTAGCCGGACTTTGCATAAGCAGCCTTTATTTTTGCGGCAAGTCCCGGGTTCCCGTCTAAAACCGTCGATTCCTCATAGTGTTCCATGCTTTCTTTCTGCATACCCTTCAATGCGTAGCCTTGCCAAAGCCCTCCGTGCGCGATTGAAAAAGTCGGATCTAACTCCAATGCTTCATTGTATTGTTCAATGGCTTTATCGAACTCTCGCGTGTAAAGGAAATGTTCCCCGCTATTCTGATACAAGATCGGCTCTACCGGGCTGACCCGTTTGGCGATCGCCCGCTCTTTCGCAGCCTCTCCAAATCTCCCCATGGAATCGAGATACTCCGCGTACATTCCATGCGCGTTGGAAGAATTTGGGTTGAGTTGGAGCGCACGCTGAAATTCCGCTTCCGCACCCGCCCAATCCCAATAGTAGATCCACTTCACCCAGCCCAAGGAACTGTGAGCTTCGGACAGGCCTCCGTCGAGCTGTAACGCCTTTTCTGAGGCTGCTCTGGACTTTGGAATAGCCTCCTTGGGAGGAGTGTCCCCAAGCTCGTGATAGGCATCAGCCAGGCCAACGTATGCGAGAGCGTAGTTCGGATCTGCATCGATGGCCTGCTGATAGTAAGAAAGCGCCTTCCTCATGCTGGCGGCGGTAAACTTGTCCCAGTAATAATTACCCTTAAGGTATGCTTCGTAAGCTTCCGGGTTCACGACCCCGGCAGCGAACACCTTTTCGCCCTCCTGCGGCGTCACTTGAATCTTGATCTCGTTTGCGACCGTGCGCGCGACGTCGGCCTGCAGGGCAAGAATATCGTGGAGATCGCGCTCGTAGCTTTCAGCCCACACGTTCTTGTCACTTCGAGCCTGGATCAATTGTGCGCTGATTCTGACTCTGTCTCCGGAACGCAGCACTGAACCTACCAGGAGTGCATCCACGTTCAATTCGCGTGCAATCTCCGGGGTTGTTTTCGAACTGCCTTTGTAGTGCATCACAGATGTGCGCGAAATGACTCGAAGGGCACTGATTTTCGCCAGACGAGTCGTCAGCTCGTCGGTCAGTCCGTCGGTGAAGTAATCCTGACTAGCGTCGCCGGAAAGATTGGTTAGGGGCAGCACCGCGAGCGAGGTGATCTGCGGACTTGATTTTGCGTGTTGCCTGCGGTTCACAAAGTAGAAACTGAGTGCTCCGAGCAGAACAATTGCAGCGGAGATTGCGACCCACCCCATTCGCCCCCACCCACGCCTACTGATCGTCTCCGGACCCACTCCCTCAGCGACAACGGGGGCCAGCAGCCGATAGCCGCCCTTCGGAATGGTCTGGATGTAGGTAGGTTCCCGAGGATTGTCTTCGAAGACTCTACGCAGTTCGGAGATAGAGCGCGTCAGCACCTCGTCGGAGACAAAGGTTTCTGGCCATACCTGACGAAGAATATGCTCCTTGGAGAGAACATTCCCGGGCTGCTCCGCCAAGGTTACCAGCACCTGCATGACCTTGGGTTCCACGTGGACAGAGTGCCCGTCGCGCTCGAGGCTGTTCAGCTCGGGAGTTACTCTCCACTGCCCGACCCTGAGTCTGCTGGCCAAACCAACCTCCGCTGAAATTGCGCACATTATAGGTCGCCGGTGGCAAAGCGCAGAGAGCTTCGTGCTAGACGATCCCAAATCCTTGAAACTAAACCCTTAAGCATTCCCCGACCAAAGCCTTTCCCGAACCTCAGCCCTTCCTCAGGACTTCTTAGTCGCTAAAGCCTTACTTCCTCCTGCATGCGCGCAGGAGGAAACATGAAATTCTGGGTCGCTGTTACGGTTCTGAGTTTGACTCTGGTTTCAGAGGCTCAGGAACGAGTCGAGGTTTCATTCCAGCTGATCGACGGTTGGGCAATTGTGCTGGACGGAACTTTGGGAGGTCTGCATTATCAGAAGATGTTGATCGATACCGGTGCGGTCCCCAGCGCTATAAGCACTAGAGTCGCCAAGAGATTGGGTCTTGTGGGATCGGTTCAGGAACTTTCATTGATGAACCGGTCGATGGAGGTAGAAAGGGTGCGCGTTCCGGAAGTTCAATTGGGCGCAGTGGCAGTCGGGGCCTTGGACATGGTGGCAATGGACCTTGGACGAATCGAGCACGCGCTGAACACACGTATTGATGCAGTTGTTGGCCTGGACCTTCTTGGTAGGCAGAACTTTAGCCTGGACTACCGTCGCAAAAAGCTAGTGTTCGGCACTAACACCCATGCCGCTGCAATACCATTCCAAGTGAAACACGAAGCTGGCGGAATCTACATACTCATCCCGCTGGACAGTGCTGGCGAAAAATTGCAAGTGCTACTGGATACCGGCACAAGGGACCTGATGCTGTTCCGGCGGCGGCTGGGTGACAGCCTGAAGCAACTTCCTATTCTCGCTCAGGATTTCAATCTCAACGCTGGCGGCAAGGACAGCTTGGCGGAAGTCGAAATGCAGTTGGTCAATGTGGGACCGATTTCCCGGCACAAGCAAAAAGCCTACGTCTGGACGACCCCCGAGCGCAATCTCCGCGACTTTGACGGCTTGCTCGGCCCAACTGCTCTCGGTGCCACCACCGTGACATTCGATTTTGACCGACATCTGGTTTCATTCGAAACTCGCTGATCCGCGCGGCGTAGGTCTTGAGCCGTCCGGAAAATCTGCGGATCTCCCGCGATAGATAGCATCTGCTTTCAACTGGGTAAGAGATTGGTGTTGTAATATCGCCATTACACTCATTGACCTTGGTCACCGATTCGGGCGGGGTCAATGAGTGTAATCGCCTGATTTCGTAAACTATTGCAGACTCCTCTCCTAGCTTGGCTATTATTGGTCACCGGCTTCGGTTTGGGACTTCGAGGAGTCGATCGGAACAACTCTTGAAATCGGATCGGATTCATAAAGCGCCCGCACCCGTTTTTCGACTTTCTCAAAGCTAGCTTCGCCCAGATCCGACCTGAGCTGTGCAATGTGCGAATCGATTCCTTCTCTTAGCCCACCGAATCGAGCCGAATCCACGACTCGAGGTGTGTGAGTCTTGGAACCGTTCGCGACGAGTTGTCTCGCCGGGGGATCGAGGAGATCATTCTGCGTATCTTTCTGAAGATCATCGGCCACTCGCCGCAAAATCTCTTCCTCACCGGCGCTCAATCCGCATGCCTTCTGCTCGTCGTCACGTGCTTTGGCCGCGGCTGTCCCGTCTTCGCCGCCGTTTGCCGCAAACCTGTCCATCATCGCGATGT
>DASZFK010000448.1:0-2962 GCA_035939855.1 Candidatus Angelobacter sp. | reverse complement strand
AGAGAATGGGAACCAGTTTGCGGTCACGGTTGGCAGGACTCAGAACCATGGCGATCTGGGTTTCGTAATCCGTCCATTCGGATAATAGAAACTCGGGGGACAAGACCAATAGGACATGGCGGCTTTGCTGCAACCCAAGTTCCATGCCTTGGGTAGCTACTGTTCCTGCAGGCATATGCCAATCGTCAAACCAAACGGTAATTCCCTTGTCTTCGAATTGAATGGCGAGCTTACGGGTCCAATCTTTCTGAGCCCGGTTATGGCTGAGGAAGATGTCGAAGGAAAATGATGAAGTGCCGGTCATGATCTTCGTTCCTGTTAGTATGCCTTGAATGCGGAGAAATAGTAATAAAAAGAACTTGACAACAAAACAACGTGAAGAACTACTCAGAGCATTGAAGGCCCGTTTTGAGAAAAACATGAACCGCCATAGAGGTCTTGAATGGGCCAACGTGCAAGCCAGGCTGGAAGCTATAGAAATTTCGATACGATAGGCATTCTTGCGTTACACTCTTCAGCAAACATGGCAAGCATCATCACAAAGGTCCGGCGATTCAAGCCGGGGAAGCTAACTCATGTCGGATGGGTCAGAGGAGTCGACCTCTACGTTCACTGGTCTGTATTTTTAATTGTCGGGATCATGACGTTGGCAACCATCCGGCGTCCGATCATGACCGTGGTTGGATTGTTCTCATATTTCAGCGTTCTTCTGGTTCATGAATGCGGCCACATGGTCGCGGCCCAACGCCTGAGATGTAAGGTCTGGGCGATCGAACTCTATCCAATCGTCGGATTCTGCCGGTGCGAAGATCCTCTGTCGAAATTCGACAGGTGTGTAATCGCCTGGGGCGGAGTCGTAGCGCAGGCTGTAATTGCGGTTCCCCTGGTAACCTGGGTCACAATATTCGGCTACACCCGAATCGAAGCCATTAACGTTCTACTGGTCGTGTTGGGCAATTACAGTCTTTGTGTTGCAGCATTCAACCTGATTCCTGCTGCTCCGCTCGATGGCGCAACTGCCTGGGGCCTGTTTCCCGCTTGGTTCGCTCGCCACCGAGAGCGACAAAGGAACCGCGCCATGAAATACAAATCTCCGAGATGAGAATTTAACAGCTTGATCCTGTAGTATGTAGCGGCATTCTCGAACATCCCCAAGGGGTGGGGATTGTGATGGGAATCGCCAGAAATTGATTCTGGCTAACAGCTACCAGCTAGGAGCTAAGAGCTTTCCATGAGAGCAGCCATTCTTCACGAATTCAAACAGCCGTTGGCATTGGAAGACGTCCCGGTGCCCAGTCCTTCTGCAGACGAAGTATTGATCAAGATCGAAGCCTGCGGGGTGTGCCATTCTGATCTCTCTATCGCGGAGGGTGAATGGGCACAACTTAAGCGGCTCATCAAGAAGCCTTTGATTCCCGGCCATGAAGTCGTCGGACGTGTGGTGCAAAAGGGAAGTGAAGTGCATCATCTGAATGCCGGTGATCGTGTGGGCGTTGCCTGGCTCCATTGGGCCTGTGGAGAGTGCGAACTTTGTTTGGAAGGACTCGAAAACCTGTGCCCTAAACAGGTCATCACCGGCGGCAGCGTCGATGGAGGCTATACCGAATTCATCAAAGCTAAAGCGTCACATGCGCTCAAAGTGCCGGAGAATTTGACTGCGGAAGAAGCCGCACCCCTGTTTTGCGCCGGAATCACTGTCTATCGAGCGGTAAAACATGCGAGCCTTGAGCCTGGCCAAAGGCTCGCCGTCTTTGGTATTGGGGGACTTGGACATCTGGCAGTGCAGATCGCGAAAAGTTTCGGGGCACAGGTGATCGCTGTCGATATTGCCGATGACAAGCTGCAATTGGCCGCACAATTGGGCGCTGATCAGACGATGAACGCTTCCACGGTCGACGTCGCCAAAGCTTTTCGCAGCATGGGCGGGGTCCACGCAGCGATTGTGGCTTCCTCTTCGAAGGCGGCTTACAGCCAAGCGTTTTATGCGGTACGCCCCGCAGGTACCCTGGTGGTCGTCGGGCTGCCCTCTGAGGACCTTTCTTTTCCGGCCATCATGATGCGTGAAATAAAAATAAGGTCGGTGGCTACGGGGACCCGCGATGACATGCGAGCCGTCTTGGATTTGGCGGCGACGGGAAAGATTCGCTGCCTGATTCAAACCTGCCGCCTGGAAGATGTGAACCAGGTCTTTGACCAGATGCGAAAAGGACAAATCGCAGGGCGAATCGTCATCAAGGTATGACACTTAGTTTCTAAAGTATTGATACCATCCTGCCAAACAAAGAGCAACAAAACTGCCATGAAACGCTCGTATGTTTAATGTTTTCTAATATTACCTCTGTACCGTTGCTTAGAATCCTTCTAAAATTTAAAGTCTCTAACCAAGTAAGCGAGTGCCCATGTATAGAAAAAGACCTTTTCTTCTGATGTTCCTGGCTGCTGTGCTGCTGTGTTCGGCGGCTCAAGCAACCCAATTGGCTGTGGTGGTGGACAAATCCAACAGCACCTCTTCCCTTAGCGCGACCGATCTTGCCAAGATTCTGAAGCTCAGCAATGGCAAGTGGCCCGATGGAAAGCAGGTTGTCCTCGTTCTCCGGGGCGTTCCGGGGACAGAGATGCAGTTGGCTTTGCAGAAACTGAGCAACATGTCAGGCGATCAAGTAAAAGATTTGCTGAACGCGCACAAGAGCTCCATACTGGTGGTGAATTCTGAGCAAGAGGTGTTGAAGTCGGTCAGCACCATTCCTGGAGCCATTGGTCTGGTGGATGTATATTCGCTGACCAGCGGCGTCAATGTATTGAAAGTCGATGGCAAACTTCCGTTGGAGCCGGGATATCTGCTGCGAGGCGGCCAATGAAAGTCGATGGAAATGATTCGTCATTTCCCATCGTTCGATTGAAACTGGTTGTTTCGCTTCTCTGCCTGATCAGCTTCGCGTCCGCCGGCAATAAAAGTTCAACT
>DASZFK010000447.1:0-3230 GCA_035939855.1 Candidatus Angelobacter sp. | reverse complement strand
TTGGATTCTCGTACTTCCAAAAATACTTCCCTGCCATGGCGGTCATTCACGAGACGCAGAAACTCATCGAGCAAATGCAGACCCAGTCCACGGCGACGGACCGTTTCACCAATAGCGAGGTTCTCAATTTCCCATTCGCCCAAAGTCTCGTGGGCTGCCAGGAAGCCATGGATGATGTAATCCTCAGCGCCTTGAATTACAAGCAGCATATCTGGTGAAGGAGATGAACCCTTGCCCAACATTTTCTCGTATTCACGCGCATTCCACTGCGCAGCGGAGCCAGCCTGTTGTGCAATCTCCAGAATGCCAGGCAAATCTTCGGCCACTGCGAGGCGAACGATAGTATTCAGCATTTAAAGGCAATCTCTGCATCCGATCGGCGGATATAATTGGCGTCCAGGGCCTCTACTGACACGGTCTCTCCAGCCAGCAACTTGCCGAGACCGATGCGGGCAGCGGCTTCGCTTCCGGGACGCTCAACTTCCCGGATCGTCACGCCACGTTCGGCAGCAATCGTTGCTATGGAATGATCACTCGTAACCAGTAGCGCTGCTTCCGAGTTGCACAACTCTTGCAGAAATTGGTTACGGGTAAGGAGTTGTTCTCCCAGTTTCCTCGTTTGTGCGTTGTCACGCAAATAGAGACCAAAGAACACCTCTTCGCGTCCGGCGTCTAGAGCTGTTGCGACCTTTCCTTGTGTAGACGACAAGGCTGCCAGGACTTCCAGCAGCGAAACCGGTGCAATAGGCTTCTTGAGTATTTCCGCCAGGCCTTTGACTGCGCTTAATCCAACTCGCAATCCTGTAAATGATCCGGGGCCGGAGATAGGAGCAAAGCCGTCAATGCTGGAGATCAAGCGTCCATGTTGGTGAAGCAGGGTGGCCAGAGTAGGAATTAATTGCGCGGAAAATGTGCCACCAGCAATGCTTGCCGACCCAAGAACCTGAAACGATTCCCGATCGCCTTCAGCGAGCGTAAGTCCACCGGATTTTCCAGAAGTGTCGATTCCAAGGAGCAGCACTTAACACTCAGCAATTAGCATTCAGCCCGGCAAACATTTTGGGCTTAAAGAGATAAGGTGTTGTGGGCATGGTCGGTATGATCCGAGCACCCCGATGATTCAGTCACCCCGATTCTTCCACCAGCTCTACCAACACTCCTCCCGCGCTTGAGGGATGCACAAATACATAACGATGACCGCCGGCTCCAATCTTGATTTCGTCGGAGATCAAGCGGGCGCCGCTTGCTTTGAGTGTCTTGACTGCGTTCGCCAGGTCTGGCACATGTATGGCAACGTGATGAAGGCCCTCACCGCGTTTTTCCACGAATTTGGCAATGACCGAATCAGGACCAGTCGCTTCCAGCAGCTCAATCCGGCTGTTTCCCAGCGGCACCATCGCAACCCTTACTTTTTCGTGCTCCACCACTTCTTCGCCCGAGACACTCAGCCCCAGCATTTCATAAAATTTTCGCGCCTGTTGAAGTGACGTTACCGCGATGCCCAGATGATCAATTGCATGAGACATTATTTCTCCAGGAAGAGCAGACTCTAGCTCTTAGCCTTTAGCCTTTAGCTCCTGATACCAAGGCCCAATGACTCAATACTAAGAGCTAGAAGCTAAAGGCTAAGGACTAAGGGCTAACAGCTAACAGCTAACAGCTAACAGCTAAATACTGCTTCCACTAAATTCTCCCACAATCTCTTCTACCAGCGAATAGGGATCACGGCGGTGCTCCGCGACCTCTGCGGCCAGGCGGGACAAATCCTCTTCTTTGAGATGTTCTCTTAACAGGCGTTCGAAGAGAGACTCGCGTAGCATTTCGGTCAGGCGTTCCCGCCAGTTGTCGATTTTTTTCTTCATCAATAGGTCTTGCTTCAACAAAAACTTCTCGTAATTGCCAATGGCCGCAGCCAAGTCGTTGATGCCTTTGCCTTCAGTCGCAACCGTTTTCACAATGGGCGGAGTCCAGTGATCGCTGCGCATTGCCAGAGATTGCATTGACCGGATCTCCCGCTCCATTCGTTCTGCCCCATCGCGATCACTCTTATTAATGACAAAAATGTCGGCAATTTCCATGATACCCGCTTTGATGGTCTGCACGTCGTCGCCCATGCCGGGCACCAGGATCACGATCGTCACATCGGCCAAACGGACAATATCCACTTCATCCTGGCCCACGCCCACGGTCTCAATCAAGACCAGATCTTTCCCGCTGGCATCAATCGCGGTTGCCACATCGGTTGTTGCCCTTGCAAGCCCTCCGAGATTGCCGCGAGTGGCCATGCTGCGAATGAAAATGCCAGGGTCGGCATGGTGGGCCTGCATGCGGATGCGATCGCCAAGGATCGCCCCACCTGAATACGGACTGGTTGGGTCCACGGCAATGATTCCGACGGTGCGATCCTGCTTGCGATACTCGCGGGCCAGTTGGTCAACCAGGGTACTCTTGCCTGCTCCCGGCGACCCAGTCAATCCGATGACGCGGGCCCTGCCGCTGAGAGGGAAGAGAGCTTTCAACAGTTGGCCCGCATCTGGAGTCCTGTCTTCGATCACGCTGATGGCGCGGGCCAGAGCGCGGGCTTCGCCGGCCCGAATCCGTTCGACCCAATCCTGGATAGCAGTTAACACTCAGCCAATCAAAAACCGATTAGCCACGAATTTACGCGAATGGACACGAATCAAAAAAACAAGAAAGATAGTTAAGAGAGCATTTTTTGACTTCATAGACACTCTTATTCGTGTTGATTCGCGTTCATTCGTGGCTAATTTTTTCTCCTAGTCTTTCAGAATCTGTCTGGCAATCACCAGCCGCTGAATCTCGCTGGTTCCTTCGCCAATCGTACATAGTTTCACGTCGCGATAGAATTTTTCTGCGGGAAAATCCTTGATGAATCCATAGCCACCGTGGATCTGAACGCATTCATTCGCGCATCGCACCGCCACTTCTCCCGCATAGAGTTTGGCCATAGAAGACTCCAACGTCGTCTTCTGTCCAGCATCCTTCATGCTGGCGGCCCGCATGGTCAACAAGCGAGCAGCATCGATCTCGGTCGCCATGTCGGCCAGTTTCCATTGTATGGCTTGAAATTCACTGATGGGCTTGCCGAATTGCGCGCGCTGTTTTGAGTATTTGAGCGCCGCCTCATAAGCGCCCTGTGCCATTCCCAAACCTAAGGCGGCAATGGAAATGCGTCCGCCATCCAGCACGCGCATGGCATCGATGAATCC
>DASZFK010000446.1:0-3778 GCA_035939855.1 Candidatus Angelobacter sp. | reverse complement strand
AATCAATGACTGTTCCAAAACCGATCACCCGATCTCCCGATCACGCGCGATCACCCGATTGCATGTCCGTTGAGAAACTCGCCAGGAAGTTAGCCTTTCAATGGACCACGCCCTCGGTGTGGTTACGCGGCTGAGTGCTGACTGCTTATTCAGCTTTCCATTTCCATCCTGCGTATCGACCGCGCAATTCGGCTTTGAGGAGTTTGCCGGTTGACGTGTGCGGCAGCTCGTCTACAAAAACGACGTCATCGGGCAACTGCCACTTGGCAAACCTGGTGTTGAGGAACGAGCGAAGCTCTTCCGCTGTGGTTTGAGAGCCGTTTTTCAGGGCCACAACTGCCAGCGGTCTCTCTTGCCACTTAGGATGTGAGATGGCCACCACTCCTGCTTCGCGGACTGCCGGGTGGCTCATCAGCATGTTCTCCAGATCGACTGAGCTGATCCATTCGCCACCGGATTTGATCATGTCCTTGCTGCGATCGACGATCTTGATGCCGCCATCGGCATTCATGGTGGCGACATCGCCGGTGCGAAACCAGCCGTCGTGGCTCCAACGATCTTTGGTTTCCGGTGCCTTGTAATATTCACGCGCTACCCATGGGCCGCGTACCTCAAGCTCGCCCATCGTCTGATCGTCGCGAGGGGCCACGCCGCTGGGCGTCATCACGCGAAGCTCCACAAAGGGCAGCGGCCAGCCTGCCCGCGAGCGGAGCGCATACTGCTCGTCTGTGCCGTCCAGTTTGGATGCTGGTACCGGAGCCATCGTGCAGCTAGGCGAGGTTTCGGTCATGCCCCATGCCTGCAAGATGTGCAGGCCATGAGGATCAAGAGCGCGGATGAGCGATTCAGGCGGAGCAGTTCCACCGCACAGGATTCTTACTGAGCTGGCCAGTTTCCATCGCCCTTTATTCTTTTCCAACTCCGAGAGCACGGACATCCAGATGGTGGGAACTCCGCAGGTGATTGTTACCTGCTCCTGTTCCATCAGGTTCAAGAGGCTTTCTGGATCAAGGTACTGTCCCGGAAATACCATTTTTGCTCCCACCATAGCCGCAGTGTAGGGTAAGCCCCAGCCATTCACGTGGAACATGGAGGAAACTACCATCAGCACATCGTGGCGGGAGAGAGCAGTGGTGTCGGCCATGGTTTCGGCAAAGCTATGCAAAACCATGGAGCGATGAGAGTAAAGCACTCCTTTAGGATTGCCGGTAGTGCCGGAGGTGAAACACATCGATCCGCCATCCTGCTCGCTCAACTCCGGGTATTCGAAATCTCCAGTGGCTTGGCTGAGCCATTGCTCGTAGTCTTCGAATTCAGACGAGGCCGTGTTCGGACATTTGCCGACGACAAAGATGCGCTCGAATTTGGTTTGCTGCCGGAATTTTTCAAAGGTCGGCAAGAGTACTTCATCGACGATCAGGAAACGGTCCTGGGCGTGGTTGGCGATGTAGGCGATTTCGTTGGGATGAAGCCGTAGATTGAGCGTATGGAGCACGCCGCCCGCGACCGGAACACCAAAGAAAACTTCGGCGTGGGTGGAATGATTCCACATCAAAGTCGCCACGCGGTCTCCGCGTTTGAGACCGGCGCGCGTCAGGCATTCAGCCAGCTTCCTGGCGCGAAGGTAAAGATCTGCATAAGTGTAGCGATGGATGGAACGATCAGGAAGGCGTGAAATTAATTCCACATTGCTGAAATTTTTTCCTGCCCGATCCAGGATAGGGACCAGGGTCAGGGGAAAATTCATCATCGTGTGCATTGGCGCTCCAAGATTTGGAATTTTATACCGGGATGAGGGATTTCAAAACCTGTAGGACACCTCCAACCACACTGTACGGAGCCACGACCAAAGGAACACGAAGAAAAACAAGCTCACCGCAGAGGCCGCCAGGAAGCGCAGAAAAAACCCGAGAAGAATTTGATTCGCAATCTATTCCGTTTGTGGCAATAAATTTTTTAATGCCATTCTCTCGAGCTTGAGACGCAAGAGTTAATATTTTGACATCAAATTGATACTTCTTTACTGAGTTTTGAGTTTGCAATTTTTCCGGTGCGGCTGCCTTGTACGAATCTTCGTATATGCAGAAGGACGATCTACGATTTTCAAAACAAAAATCAGGTCGTGTCACGATATCAGAGCTGTAAACCCTTTGCTCTCATTGCACGTCATCTTCTCTCGATATGGAACTCAGGTTGCACGCAACCTTGGTTGTTGTTCTGCTCGAACGTTTTTCGTGTTGTTCCCTTCAACCATTCACATTTACTGAATCGCTAACCACAAGAAGAGCCAAGGAGGCAGAGAAAGTTGATGTCTAATTCCCCCGTACTACGTGTTAGGTCCCTGATTGGTGCTATTGTCCTGATATTTTCAAGCCTGGCATTTGGCCAGCATTACACTACGACCAACCTGGTTTCCAATATTCCCGGGCGGGCAGCGGTAACTGATCCCAACCTGCAAAACGCCTGGGGATTGGTGGCTGGTCCGGGAACGCCCTGGTGGATTTCCAACAACGCTGGCGGTACTTCTACTTTATATAACGGCGCCGGAGCGATCGTTCCACTGGTGGTTACAATTCCCAACGCCCCCAGTCAAGCCGCTCCCGGATCGCCCACGGGCGTTATGTTCAACGGCAGCACGACAGATTTTCTTCTTGCTCCAGGCAAGCGCGCTATTTTTATGTGGGTAACCGAAGATGGCACAGTGCAGGGATGGAACCCCGGTGTTCAACCGACCACGGCGGTGATCAAGGTCGATCATTCTCAGGTACCTGACGCCAAGAATGGAGCCGTTTATAAAGGCGCGACCATTGCTGAGATCGACGGCAAGAGATTCATCTTGGCCGCCAACTTCCGCAGCGGCCGCATTGACGTATTTGATACCAACTTCAACCAAGTGCGCCTGGACGATGATGCTTTCGACGATGACTTCGTGCGCGAAGGTTTTGCTCCGTTCAACGTACAGGCGATCGGTCCTAACATTTACGTGACTTATGCCAAGCAGGACGCAGCCAGGCACGATCCAGTGGGCGGCGCGGGCTTCGGCTTTGTTGATGTCTTCAGTGCCCATGGCCGGTTGCTGCAGCGGCTGGAGCATGGAGCATTTTTGAACGCACCGTGGGGTGTGGTGCTGACTCCCGGAAATTTCGGAGAGTTCAGCCATACTATCCTGGTTGGACAGTTCCGTGGCGGCACGATCGCAGCATTCAACCCTGTGACCGGCCGGTTCCTCGGTAATGTCTTGAATCCCGATGGCACAACCTTCACCAGCAGCGGACTTTGGGCACTGCAGTTCGGCGCCGGCAATGCCAACTCCGGTCCTGCGACCACGCTGTTCTTTACCGCAGGTCCAGATGGGGAAGTGAACGGACTGTTCGGAACGCTCACGCCAGTTGCCGCTGAACTGGGCGAAGCCGACGAATTGTAAAAACCAGGAAGTCAGAAGTCAGAAATGCGGCAGGGAAGTGATCCTGCCGTTTTTTTTTAAGCTATTCAATGTGAACTTCGTCCAGGTAAAACTCAAAAGCGCCAGGTGAAGGTCCGGCTGCGAAGATCACGGCGCTTATACTGTGGCCGTCGGCGCCTTCGAAAGATGAGATGGGGAAGGTAAATTGTTTCCATTCCGGCCCGGCAGTGAACGTTTGAATAAGCGGAACTGGCCCGCTTTTTTGAGTGAAGAGCATGATGCGATAGGTTTTGCCATCGCCCTTGGCAAAGAAGTTGATGGTTTTCTTGCTGGAGAGGTCGACCGCGTCCATGATTCGCCTTCCGGGGGAGAACA
>DASZFK010000445.1:0-17298 GCA_035939855.1 Candidatus Angelobacter sp. | reverse complement strand
GCGGCAAGGTGAAGGTAGGCGAGGAAGTCGAGATTGTGGGCTTCCGCGAGACCCGCAAGACGGTGGTCACAGGCGTGGAGATGTTCAAGAAACAGTTGGACGAAGGCATGGCGGGCGACAATGCCGGGCTGCTGCTGCGCGGCATCGGCAAAGACGATGTAGAGCGCGGCATGGTGCTGGCCAAGGGTGCCTCGATTACCCCGCACACCAAATTCAAGGCTGAGATTTACGTGCTGAACAAGGAAGAAGGAGGACGGCATACGCCGTTCTTCAAAGGCTACCGGCCACAGTTCTACTTCCGCACCACGGACGTGACAGGAGTAGCGGAGTTGCCGGAAGGCACGGAGATGGTGATGCCTGGAGACAACGTGTCGCTGACGATCGAGCTGATCACGCCGGTGGCCATGGAAAAAGGCCTGCGGTTTGCCATCCGTGAAGGCGGCAAGACGGTGGGAGCCGGGACAATTTCGGAGATCGTTCAGTAATGAGCATTGGGTAAATGGGTAATTTGGTAATTGGGTAATTTCAAAGAACGGAGATTTTCAATTACCCATTTACCAAATTACCCAATTACCAAATTTAGAGACTGGCGGCAGCGATCGATGATCAAACGTTCGGCCTGACCGCATGTTCTTTGAGGGATAAACAGTGATTGGAAAAGAGAGAATTCGAATACGGTTAAAGGCCTACGACTACCGCATTTTGGACCAGTCGACAGGAGAGATCGTCGATACGGCCAAGCGCACTGGCGCCCAGATCGCCGGGCCGATCCCTTTGCCGACGGTAAAGAATAAATATTGCGTGCTGCGTTCTCCTCACGTTGACAAGAAATCGCGTGAAGCATTCGAGATTCGAACGCACAAGCGATTGATCGATATCCTTGAACCAACCCAGAATACGGTAGACGCGCTGATGAAGCTCGACTTGCCGGCGGGTGTGGATGTCGAGATTAAAGCTTTTGGGAAGGAACATAAATAGAGCAGTTCTTAGCCATTAGCCGTTAGTTCTTAGTCGTTAGTATTAGCGGTTTGGGCTAAAGGCTAAGAACTAATAACTAATGGCTAAGCCTACAGTTCCTGCAAGGCGCGTACCTTGCGAGGAATGATGAGGAGAGAAACAAAATGGTCAACGGAATACTCGGTAAGAAAATCGGAATGACGCAGCTCTTTGATGAGAGGGGCGAAGTTCATCCAGTTACGGTGTTACAGGCTGGGCCGTGCGTGATTACCCAGCTCAAGCGGGCCGCCAAAGATGGTTACGAGGCGGCGCAAATTGGCTTGGTTGAATTTGTGAAAGGCAAGAACGTGACTGAGCCGATGAAAGGCCATTTCGCCAAGCACAACCTGCCTCCGGTGAAGTTCATGCGCGAAGTTACGGTTGAGGAAGCTCCTCCCGGTGAGGCGCCTAAAGAGGCGGAAGCTGGAACGGAAGGTGAATCCAGCAATGGGAACAATGGCGTGAAGGTCGGCGACAAGGTCTTAGTCGACATCTTCAACTCCGAAAAATATGTAGATGTAATCGGAGTGAGCAAAGGGCGCGGGTTTGCGGGCGTCGTCCGGAGGCACCATTTCGGCGGCGGTCCAGCAGCCCACGGACACATGTTCCAGGTGCAAGGTTCTATTGGCGCATCGTCGTTCCCGTCGCGCGTTTTTCCGGGAATGCGTATGTCCGGGCACATGGGCGTTGACCAGGTCACAGTGCGCAACCTCAAGATTCGCGGTATTGATACGGAAGAGAACCTGCTGTTGGTCGAGGGCGCTGTCCCCGGCCACAAGAATGGATATGTAGTGATCCTGAAAGCTAAGAAGCCGCCGAGAGAACGTCGTGGCTTCGCCGGCGCAACCACGCTCGATCCGTTGAAGGCGGCTAAGAAGGCGGCGGCAGGAAAGAAGAAGTGATCGGGTGATCGGGAGATCTGGTGATCGGGTGATCGGAAAACCAAAACCTAGCGAGGCAAGAGCTAACGGCTAGGAGCTAACAGCTAAAGAGCTATTTATGGCAACTATCGATGTAGTCAATTTAAGCGGCAAGAAAACGGGGACGCTGGAGCTGGCCGAGGAAGTTTTTGGCGCGGTGAATGAAGACCTGCTTTGGGAAGCGGTCAAGCACTATCGCGCGGCCCATCGCGCCGGCACCCATGCCACCAAAAACAAGAAGCTGGTTTCCGGCGCGGGCAAGAAGCTGTGGAAGCAAAAGGGAACCGGACGCGCGCGCGTCGGCTCGATCCGCTCGCCACTGTGGCGTCATGGCGGCACAGTTCATGGACCGCAACCCCGCTCTTATGATTACCAATTTCCGCGAAAGAAATTGCAAGGAGCATTGCGTTCCGCGTTGGCTTCCAAGTTTGCCGACGGCAAGCTAACGGTCGTAGACGACTTTGAACTGGCTGAAGCCAAGACCAGCAGCTTTCGCGAGGCGCTCGACAGTCTGGGAGTGGAGAAAACCGCGCTTCTGGTCGATGGAGCGAAAGAGAATCGCAATCTCCAATTGAGTTCGCGCAATATCCCGGGCATCGAATTGGTTCCTGGAAGCCAGGTGCATCCCTATCACCTGCTGAAGTACGAGATTGCGATCTTCACCCGTCCCGCGCTCGAGAAACTGCAGGATTCACTGAAAGCCGCCGCTCCCCGGCGCAGAGCCGAGAAAGCAGAGGTAGCGTAATGAAATCGGCCTACCAGATTATTCGTCGCCCGGTCATTACGGAAAAGGGATTGGGCGTAAAGGAAAACGAGGGCACCTTGGTTTTCGAAGTGGCCGGCAAGGCTACCAAGACGGAAGTCAAGGAAGCAGTGCAGAAGATTTTCAACGTGAAAGTTGATTCGGTGCGCACTGCCAACTTCCAGGGCAAAGAGCGGCGCCGGGGAAAGTTTGCCGGCTACCGTCCTGATTGGAAGAAGGCGTATGTAAGGTTGCGTGCAGGCGAGAAGATGCCGGAGTACGCGCAGAATTTGTAGATAGCTACTAGCTTCTGGCTGCTAGCCGCTAGCCAAAGCTGGATACTTAGGGAAAGAAATAGTTTGAGATGATGCTTTGAAAGCTGAAGCATAAGAAGCAAGAGCTACCAGCTAGAAGCTGGCAGCTAAAGGCTGGTTATCATGGCAATCAAAACTTATCGACCAGTGACACCCTCAAGGCGGTTCATCACCACCTTGACCAATGATGAGCTGACAACAGACAGGCCGCATAAGCCGCTTACGCAGATTAAATTGCGTACCGGTGGCCGTCGAAATTCCGGTGATATCACGATCTGGCATCGTGGTGGCGGACACAAGCGCAAGCTGCGCATCATCGATTTCAAGCGCGACAAGGTCGGTGTTCCCGGCAAAGTCGTTTCCATCGAGTACGATCCCAACCGCTCGGCCCGCATCGCCCTGATTGCATATCTGGATGGTGATAAGCGGTACATTCTGCAGCCCACTGGATTGCAGGTAGGGCAGAAGATCGTGAGCGGACCTGAGGCCGACATTCTGGTGGGGAATGCATTGCCGTTGCGAAACATTCCCGCCGGTACCACCGTTCATAACGTGGAGCTAAAGCCGGGCAAAGGAGCGCAAATGGTGCGTTCGGCCGGGGGCGCAGCCCAGCTTGTGGCGAAAGAAGGCGACTATGCCTTGGTCAAACTGCCTTCCGGCGAGACTCGTAAGATTCTGATTGATTGCATGGCGACGATCGGGCAGATCGGAAACGTTGATCACGAAAACGTTGCCATCGGCAAAGCAGGCCGTAAGCGCTGGATGGGAAAGAAGCCGGTCAATCGGGGCGTCGCGATGAACCCGGTGGATCATCCGCACGGCGGTGGCGAGGGCAAGACATCTGGCGGACGCCATCCGGTTACACCGTGGGGGCAGCCCACTCGCGGATACAAGACACGCAATAGCAAGCGCACCGATGAATTCATCGTGAGCAGGCGACAAAAGTAATCGCTCCCTGCATAGGAGAATCGAATTAGATGGCACGTTCATTGAAAAAAGGGCCGCATATTGATGGCCACCTGCTGAAGAGGATCGAGGAGATGAATCAGAGGAACGACAAAAAGGTCGTTCGTACCTGGTCGCGGCGCTCGACGGTTTCACCGGAGATGGTGGGACATACCATCGCAGTCCACAACGGAAAGAAGTTTATCCCTGTGTACATCGGTGAAAGCATGGTCGGCCATAAGCTGGGTGAGTTCGCGCAGACGCGGGTGTTCAAAGGGCACTCGGTCAAGGCTGCCACGGAAGCTGCGGCCAAGCCCGCAGCGGTGCCGGGAGCACCGGCGCAGGCCGCCGCGCCAGCCTCGGCTCCGCCCGCGAAATAGCCGCGCTTAGCGGGCGTGAGTGGAGCGGGATCCCGCTGTGGCTATCCTGAGCGAAGCGAAAGATCTTAGGGGCGGCAATAACGAAGTGAAGGATCACGCAGGCGGTAGCAAAGAAAGACACATTTGATACAAGGTTGAGACCTTATGGAATTTAAAGCAAAGACCCGGTTCATCAGAGTTTCGCCGCAAAAGGCGCGACTGGTGTTGGATCTGATTAAAGGCAGAAGAGTAGAAGATGCGTTGGCTACCCTGGCTTTTACCAAGAAGCGTATTGCTCCGGATATTGAGAAGCTCCTGCGCTCGGCCCTGGAGAACGCCAACTACCTGAGCGGAGAAAAAGGATTCGACGTGGATGTCGACAGGCTTTATGTGAAACACGCCATCGCCAATGACGGGCCACGCATGAAGCGAATTCGTCCGGCGCCCATGGGTCGTGCATACCGCTATCAGCGCCGCATCTCTCACATGGAGATCGTGCTGGCGGAAAAGGGCGCGCAGGACAAAGAAGCAATGGCCACGGTCGTTGGTGAAGAAGAAAAGGCCGTAGCTCCCGCGAAGAAAAGGGTAGTAGCTGCTAAGAAGAAAGTAGCTGGCCGTAAGAAGGCAGCGGCTAAGTAAAGGTTTCGAATTGCGAAGGCGCAAAGCAATGTGCCCTTCGTCAGAATAGAAGAGGAAATATGGGACAGAAAGTCCATCCATACGGATTTCGCCTTGGCTACACCAAGCCTTGGAGATCACGCTGGTTCGTAGAGCGTGACTATAACAAGCTGCTTTTGGAAGATGTGAAGCTCAAGGAAGAACTGAAGGAAAAGCTTAAGTCGGCAGGCGTAAGCTCCATCGAGATCGAGCGCCCCGGCAACAAGCTGCGCATCATCATCCGCACCGCACGCCCGGGAATCATCATCGGACGCAAGGGGACGGAGATTGACAAGCTGAAGCAGGATGTCCAAAAGCGGACCTCGCGCGAGGTGTTCATCGACATCCAGGAAGTGCACAAGCCGGAACTGGATGCCCAGTTGGTTTCGGAATCGATTGCGCTGCAATTGGAAAAACGCGTGGGTTTTCGCCGGGCCATGCGGAAGTCGGTTGATTCAGCTCTCCGCTTCGGCTGCAAAGGCATCAAGGTTCGTGTCTCGGGAAGATTGAATGGTAATGAAATCGCGCGTTCAGAGTGGTATCTGCAAGGTCGCCTGCCGCTGCATACATTGCGTGCGGACATCGAATTCGGCTTTTCCGAGGCGCGCACGACATACGGCGTGATCGGTGTAAAGACCTGGATTTATAAAGGCGACATCTTGCCAACGAAGAAGAGAACCAGCGAGGCAGTAGGAGCATTTTGAGGGTAGCTATTAGCTCTTAGCCATTAGTTCTTAGCTAGAAGCTAGTAGCCAGCAGCTAGTAGCTAACAAGGATTTAGACATGTTAATGCCAAAAAAAGTTAAGTACCGCAAGCAGCAGCGCGGCCGGATGCGCGGCAAAGCGTGGCGCGGTGGAGAGTTGTCGTTTGGCGAGTACGGACTGAAGGTGATGGAGCCGGGTTGGATCACCGACCGCCAGATTGAGGCAAGTCGCGTTGCCATGACCCGTTTCATCAAGCGCGGCGGCAAGATCTGGCTTCGATTGTTTCCAGATAAGCCGGTTACGAAGAAGCCCGCAGAAACCCGTATGGGTAAAGGCAAGGGAGCGCCGGACCATTGGGTAGCGGTTGTTCGTCCAGGAAAGATTTTGTTTGAGATGGAAGGCGTAAGTGTGGCTGATGCCCAGGAGGCAATGCGCCTGGCGTCGCACAAGTTGCCGTTGCGGACAAAATTTGTGTCACGCGCCACGACACATTAAGCGAAAAGAAAAACACATGGATGCTGAAAAGATCAGAAACTTGACCGATGCCGAACTGCTCCTGCAGGAGCGCGAGCTCAACGACCAGCTCTTCCGCCTGAAGTTTCAATTAAGAATGGGGCAGACGGAAAGCTTGAAGAAGATTCGCGGCCTGCGCAAGGATGTGGCGCGAGTGAAGACCATCATTCGCCAGAAGGAACTGGGCATCCCCGGACCTGTTGCTCCCAGCGCGCGGAGCGCCAGTGGGACAACCGCGGCGGAGCCCGCCCCGGCGGCTGCGAAGCCTAAACGCGCAGTCGCCAAAAAAGCAGGTAAAAAAGCCTCGGCCAAAAAAGCCGGCGGTAAGAAAGCCAGCGGGAAAAAGGCCACCAAGACGAGGAAGAAGTAATGGCAGAGACAGCAACTACATCACAGAAGAGCCGCCGCAGCACCAAGATCGGGCTGGTGGTTTCCACCAAGATGCAGAAGACCATTGTGGTCGAGGTGACCATGCGCAAGTCGCACGGTCTTTATCGGCGAGTCGTCTCTCATTCCAAAAAGTTTTATGCCCATGACGAGAACAATACCGCGCGCGTCGGCGATACGGTGGAGTTGGAAGAGACCCGGCCCCTGTCACGCCTGAAGCGGTGGCGGCTGAAGAACATCATTCAGAAAGCCAAGCTGGTGGCCGGCGAAGAGCCGCGCCAGCAAACCGCCAGCTAACAGGGCTGGAGAGAAACGGAGCAGATTAGCCATGGCAGTCATGATGAGAAGCATCCTCGAGGTGGCCGATAACAGCGGCGCACGCCGTTTGCAGATGATCCTGCCCCTTGGCGGACACACTGGCTTGAATGCTGGATTGGGAGACGTAGTCACGGCGGCGGTGAAAGAAGCTGCTCCCGACGGAACCGCCAAAAAGGGCAGCGTGGTCAAGTGTGTGATCGTACGCCAGCGCAAGGAACATCGCCGTCGCGACGGCACCTATATCCGCTTTGATCAGAATGCTGCTGTGCTCATCAATGATGCCGGCGAACCTGTGGGCACGCGCGTGTTCGGTCCGGTGGCGCGCGAGTTGCGTGAGAAGAAATTTTTAAAGATTGTCTCCCTCGCGCCGGAAGTGCTGTGAGGCAAATGGAGAACTGATTCATGCATACCAGAGTTGATATCAAGCGCAACGATACGGTGAAGGTGATTACCGGGCGCGATAAAGGAAAACAGGGCCGGGTGCTGCGCGTATTCCCGGATAAAGGCAAGGTGCTGGTTGAGCACGTGATGATGGTGAAAAAGAACGTGAGACCCAACCCGCAGCGCAACATCAAGGGTGGGATCGCCGAACAGGAGTCGGCAATCGCGGTCTCCAACGTCATGATTGTCTGCCCAACCTGCGGACCTTCCCGGATCGGTCACGAGAAACGGGGAGAAAGGCGTATCCGTACTTGCCGCAAATGCAATGCGCCGCTGGATAAATAGCTGTGAGCTGAGACACTACGCACCGGTAACCACTCCGAAACCGTAGAAGAAGGAACAGAGTTAAATGGCAACCGCGAAGACAGCAACTCGACTGAAACAGAAATTCGACAAGGAAATTGCTCCGGCATTGATGAAGGAGTTGGGTTTGGAAAACCCAATGGCAGTTCCGCGCCTGCACAAGATCGTCGTCAACATGGGCGTCGGAGAGGCTACGCAAAATGCCAAGGTTCTTGATCCACTGGTCAACGATCTAGGGCAAATCGCCGGGCAAAAGCCTGTGATTACACGGGCCAAGAAATCGATTGCCGCGTTCAAGGTCCGTACTGGGATGCCAATCGGCGCGATGGTCACGCTTCGCGGGGACCGTATGTATGAGTTTATGGATCGCCTGGTCAACATCGCGCTGGCCCGCGTGCGCGACTTTCGCGGAGTCTCGACAAAGTCTTTCGATGGCCGTGGAAACTATACGTTGGGCTTGCGTGACCAATTGATCTTTCCGGAAATCGATTACGCCAAGGTCGACAAGCTTAAAGGCATGAATGTAACGATTGTTACCACCGCCCGCGACGATAACCAGGCCCGTGCCTTGCTGAAGCAGTTAGGAATGCCGTTTAGACAATAGCCGTTAGTACTTAGCCATTAGTAGTTAGCTTTTTAGTCTTATGGGTTCGACGATGTGCTTAGCCGAACGAGAGTCATAAGCTAAATACTAAGAGCTAAAGGCTAAATACTAAGAGCGGGTTCACAAGGATTTTATGGCCACAACATCGAAGATTGCTAAGACGAACAAGAAACCCAAGTTCTCGACCCAGCACCGCAACCGCTGCAGCATCTGCGGACGGCCGCGAGGCTTCCTGCGGAAATTCGGCCTATGCCGCTTGTGCTTCCGCGGATTGGCCCTGAAGGGCGAGATCCCGGGTGTGGCGAAGTCGTCGTGGTAAGAAACACTCAGCAGTCAGCACTCAGCCTTCAGCCCGCAAACAGTTTGGGCTGAAGGAATAGGACCTCGCGGGCATGGTTTATGGCCGAGTTTGTTGAAGTCCTGAAACGAGAACTGAGTGCTTCAGTAGTACGTCACGGCAGGTTTCCCGGCATAGCCTGGACAAACGGGTGACGATAAATAGGAGAGAAGAATGAGTTTGACCGATCCGGTCGCAGATTTATTAGCTCGTATCCGCAACTCGATCCATGCGCGGCATCAGAAACTGGATATTCCGGTCTCCAAATTGAAGCTGGAGATTGCCCGGATTTTGAAGGAAGAAGGCTACATCGCCAACTTCAAAGCGGCCGAAGAAGATGGCAGAAAGGTGCTTCGCATTTATCTGAAGTACGGTCCGGACAACAATGCCGCCATCTCGAACTTGCAGCGCGTGTCGCGTCCGGGATGCCGTGTCTATGTGGGCCGCAAGGAGATTCCGCGTGTCCTTGGAGGGCTGGGCATCAACATCCTGACCACGCCCAAGGGAGTGATGACTGGACGCGAAGCGCGCAAACAAGGTCTGGGTGGCGAGATTCTCTGCGAAGTGTGGTGAGGACTGTTTGAGTTGTTTGGATCGCAGAGGATGGTCCAGGGGTTCGTGTTAGGGCATGACTTTTAAAGATTTTACTAGCAGCTAGCAAGCTAGAAGCCAGCAGCTAAAAGAGGATTGACAAATGTCTCGTATCGGAAAGAAACCGATTCCGCTCCCGACGGGAGTCAAGTTTGATGTTGTGGGCAACTCCGTTGTGGTTCAAGGGCCGAAAGGCAAGGTGACGACCCACCTTCCGGCAGGCGTGAAACTCCAGACGGCCAACGGCCACATCAATGTAGCGCGAGAGACTGAAGACAAAGCGGCCGTGCACGGATTGGTGCGCGCGCTCGTGAACAACGCCGTGGAAGGTGTTACCAAGGGCTGGACAAAGGAATTGGAAATCACGGGTATTGGCTACCGCGCGGAATTGAAAGGCAAAAACATGGTCGTGTTTACGCTGGGATATTCACATCCGATTGAATTTCCGTTGCCGACCGGAATCACGGTGGCGATCGATCCGAAGCAGACGAAATTGACCGTAAGCGGCATAGACCGCCAACAAGTTGGGCAAGTGGCTGCTGATATGCATAGCCTCCGTCCCCCTGATCCATATAAACAAAAGGGCGTGCGCTACGCAGGCGAAAAGCTGAAGAAGAAGGTAGGCAAGACAGGAGCCAAGTAATTTCTAATTTTTAATTTGTAATTTGAAGAGCAAAGCCAAAAGCAAAGCCTATTGGAAATGCAGAGTTGGAAAATTAGAAATTGAAAATCACAAATTAGAAATTCTTCGCTGGTGCGAGAAAGTAATTTGATCGTGGAGCTAAAGGGCTCTACGAAGCAAGGACAAGAACATGATTCCTGAGATTTCCAAAGATAGAGTCCGTAAACGGATTCACCACCGCATACGGCAGAGGTTGGCGGGTTCGCCTGAGCGTCCGCGTTTGAATGTCTATCGTTCGCTCAACCATATTTATGCCCAGTTGATCGACGACAGCACGGGGCAAACAGTGGCTGCGGCCAGCACAGTTCAAGGCGGCACGAAAGGTAGCAAGCGCACTGGCGGGAATGTGGCAAGCGCAAAGGAAATCGGCAAGCTGATTGCACAGCGAGCCCAGGAAAAAGGCATCAAGAAAGTGGTGTTTGACCGCGGCGGATATCTCTACCACGGACGTATCAAGGCGCTGGCTGATGCGGCGCGCGAAGCAGGTCTGGAGTTCTAATGGCGACAACAGCAATCAAGAAGAAGCTCGATGCAGGCAGCTATCAGTTAAAGGACCAAGTAGTTGCCATCAACCGTGTGACCAAAGTGGTCAAGGGCGGCAAGAACATGTCGTTCGCGGCTCTGGTCGTAGTCGGCGATCCCAGTGCGGGAGTGGTTGGCTACGGTTCCGGCAAAGCCAAAGAAGTGCCCCAGGCTATTCGCAAAGGCATTGAATCAGCCAAGAAGAACCTGGTCAAGGTCCATCTGACCCAGACTTCCATTCCGCATACTGTTTTAGGCAGGTTTGGCTCGGGAATGGTGTTGCTCAAGCCGGCCCCGGAAGGCACAGGCGTAATCGCCGGAGGCGCAGTACGCGCCGTGATGACCTCGGTGGGCGTGCAGAATGTGCTCACGAAGTCGATCGGGACCGCAAATCCTCATAATGTAATCAAGGCCACGTTCGATGCGTTAAACCATCTACGCGACCGTGAAGAGGTGGCCAGCTTGCGCGGCAAGACCTCCCAGGAGCTTTAAGGCAATGACGGCAGAAAAAAAGACAATTCGTATTCAATACGTGCGGTCAAAGATATGCACTCCCAAGAAGCACAAATTAGTGGTGAAGGGACTTGGCTTTACCCGGCTTAACCAGGTCGTAGAACGGGAAGATACACCCTCGATTCGAGGGATGATCGCCAAGATTCCGCATCTTGTTCAGATCAAAGAGTAATTGCAGTTAGCGGATTGGGTAAATGGGTAATTTAGTAATTGGGTAAATTAGAAACCCGAATTCGCAATAAATAAAATTACCCAATTACCAATTTACCCAATTACCCAATGAGGGAACTGATGTCAACGAACTTATCAACATTACGGCCTCCCAAAGGGGCAACCGCCAATAGAAAGCGCGTTGGTCGAGGCATGGGCAGCGGAATGGGCAAAACCTCGACTCGTGGCCATAAAGGTCAAGGTTCACGCTCTGGGTCTCGCATGATGCGCGGCTTTGAAGGTGGCCAGATGCCCTTGCATCGCCGTCTGCCGAAGCGCGGCTTTACCAACATTTTCCGCACCGAATATACGGTGATCAATCTTGAGCGGCTGGCGGAACTCGGCGAGAGCACAGTCACACACGAGGTACTCCGCAAGCATGGCCTCGCTGGAAAGAATGATCTGGTCAAAGTTTTGGGTGATGGTGATCTGAAATCGTCTCTGACGGTTCATGCTCATAAATTCTCCAAATCAGCCCAGGAAAAAATCGAGAAAGCAGGTGGCAAAGCCGAGGTAATTGGCGGGTTCGTGCCTGCGGCGATTAAGAACAAAAAAAAGAACAAGCAAAAGAAGCCCTAAAATGTTAGAGAAACTGGCAAACATCTTTCGCGTCCCTGACCTGCGCAAGCGCGTGCTCTTTACGCTGGCCATGCTGGCGGTTTACCGCCTCGGTTCTCACATTCCGACCCCCGGAATCGATACTGAGAAGCTAGCGAATGCCTTTAAGAATCAGGGCGGAAGCTTGTTGGGGTTCTATGATCTGTTCAGCGGCGGTAATCTGCGCAAGTTGACGATCTTTGCCCTGGGCATTATGCCCTACATTACCTCCTCCATCATCCTGCAGTTACTGCAAGTGGTTTGGGAGCCACTGGCCAAATTGCAAAAAGAGGGTGAGCTGGGCCGCAGAAAGATCACGCAGTGGACACGCTATCTCACCTTTATGCTCTCCATCCTGCAAAGCCTGGGTGTTGCTTGGACATTAGAAAGTGGCGGTTATGCGCTACAGCCCGGCTGGTCATTCAGGCTGATGACGATCATCACGCTCACCACCGGCAGTGTCTTCATCATGTGGTTGGGCGAGCAGATCACGGAGAGGGGTGTCGGCAATGGCATGTCGTTGCTGATCTTTTCCGGCATTGTCGTGGGACTGCCCAATGGCATCAGCCAGTTGCTGCAAAAGATCAAGACCAACGCCTGGGGAGCCTTGACGGGTCCCGCAGTCGTCTTCCTGGTCATAGCCATGATTGCGGTGGTGGCTTTCATTGTGTTTATGGAACGGGGCGAGCGCCGTATCCCGGTCCAGTATGCCAAGCGTGTTGTCGGACGGCGCATCATGGGCGGTCAGGCCACGCATCTGCCTTTGCGCGTTAATTCCGGCGGCGTAATGCCGGTCATTTTTGCTTCATCGTTGTTGAGCATTCCGCAGATGCTTGGCTATAGCGCCTTTGTCAAAAACCACAAGTTCCTCTCTGATCTGTTCGACAAGTTGAGGTGGGGAGAGCCGTTCTACACCTTGTTGTATGCGGTAGGCATTATCTTCTTTGCCTACTTCTACGTATCCATCGTCTTTAACCCATCGGACGTTGCCGACAACATGCGCAAGTATGGAGGGTTTATCCCCGGTATCCGTCCCGGACACCGGACCCGCGATTACATCAACGATGTGCTTACCCGCATTACGCTGGTGGGAGCGCTTTACCTGATTATCATCTCGCTCATCCCTGAATGGATGATCACCGGCATGCATCTCAACCATCTTCCTGGCTGGTTGGGGCGTTTGTTCGAAAACCTCCCCACCTGGATCCTGACCGGGTTGAACGTGAGTTTCTACTTCGGCGGGACCTCGTTGCTCATCGTTGTGGGCGTGGCCATGGATACGGTGAACCAGGTCGAGTCGCAGCTCATCATGCGCCATTATGAAGGATTTACGCCGCGGAGCGGGCGTATCCGGGGTCGGAGGATCTGGTAAGCCGTGGCAACGAACACTGCACCGGGCGCTGTGTCCAAAGATGCAGTGGCCGTCGGTCCGATCTTACTTTTAGGACCTCCCGGAGCTGGCAAAGGTACCCAGGCGAAACGCATTGTTGGGCGTTATGGGGTACCGCAGATTTCTACCGGAGATATTTTGCGGGACAATCGGGAGCGGGGCACTGAATTGGGGAAAAAGGCTGCGCCTATCATGGCCTCTGGCAACTTGGTTCCCGACGATCTGGTTCTCGCCATGGTGGCAGACCGTTTGAACCAGCCGGATTGCGCAGGCGGCTTTATCCTGGATGGCTTCCCGCGCACCGTTGCGCAGGCGGAATGGCTGGATGATTTTCTGGCGTCCCGCACCTTTCTCGGGCGCAAGATTCCGCCCATTGTTATCAGTATCGAGGTCGGGTATAATCAATTACTGCAACGGCTTACCGGACGCCGCTCGTGTCCCGTCGAAGGCAAAATTTACAATATCTACTCCCAACCGCCTAGACAAAATGGCGTGTGTGACTTCTGCGGTTCGCAACTGGTCCAGCGCGAAGATGACAGGGAAGAGGTCATCTCTGAGCGTCTTACGAGCTACGAGAAAAAGACCCTGCCTCTGATGGATTATTACCGGAAGCAGGGCCGTTTGCATGTTTTGAATGGCGATCTTCCCCCGGAGCAAGTAACGGAGAAAGTCTTCGGTGTGATTGAGGGAAATGATTAACTGCAAATCACAGGCGGAACTGGGAAAGATGCGGCGCAGCGGGCAGATCGTCCGCGAGGTGCTGGAGACCGTAAAGTCCAAAGTCGCGCCTGGCGTTTCGACCATGGATTTGGAGCGGATGGCTGAAGAGAAAATCCGTGAATTGGGGGCTAAGCCCGCTTTTAAGGGATATCACGACTATCCCTGTGTTCTGTGCACCTCGGTGAATGATGAAATCATTCACGGAATACCCTCGGAGAAGAGGGTCCTCAAGGCAGGCGACATCGTCTCGATCGATTGCGGCGTGGTCATGGAGGGATATTATGGCGACTCCGCGCTCACGGTTCCCGTAGGAGGAGCGTTATCGCCCCAATTGACGAAGCTTCTGGAAGTGACGGAAGCTGCCCTGAAAAAAGCGATTAACGAGGTCAGGTTGGGTAAAACGGTCGGCGATGTCGGAGCAGCGGTCCAGGAGTATGTAGAAGCGAACGGCTTCAGCGTAGTGCGCGATTTTGTTGGCCACGGCATCGGTACACACCTGCATGAAGATCCGCAGGTGCCTAATTATGGAACCCGCGGCCACGGCATGCGTTTGCGCGAAGGCATGGTGCTCGCGATCGAGCCGATGGTCAATATCGGCAAACCCGGCGCCCGCGTGCTCGACGACAAGTGGACAGCGGTTACCGAAGACGGCAGCTACAGCGCCCACTTTGAGCACTGCGTCGCCGTAACGAGAAACGGCCCGCTGGTGCTGACAGCGTAGAACAATTACAAGGAGCTAGGTGAGCAAAGAGGACGCGATTGAAGTCATGGCAACGGTAATAGAGCCGCTGCCCAATGCCATGTTCCGGGTGGAACTGGAAAACAAACATCAAGTACTTGCCCACGTTTCCGGCAGGATGCGAAAAAACTTTATCCGCATTCTCCCGGGAGACAAGGTCGCCGTGGAACTTTCACCGTACGACCTGACGCGCGGCAGAATCGTGTACCGGTATAAATGAAAGAAGATTGGGTAAGTGGGTAAATTGGTAATTGGGTAAATTACCCGCGAAGTTAGCTTTTCATTTACCCAATTACAAAATTACCCAATTACTCGATTGTTCGAGTAATAGCAGCACAAGCAAGGGCACCAACAGCCTTCGGTGCAGGGGAATTCGAGGGGAACACAGCATGAAGGTCAGAGCGTCGGTAAAAAAGATTTGCGATAAGTGCAAGATCGTCCACCGCAAAGGCGTGGTGCGGGTGATCTGCGAAAACTCGAAACACAAACAACGGCAAGGATGAAGGGGAATTTGTAATTTGGTAATTTCAAATTTGTAATTTTTCTTGGTTTTCAAATTAGAAATTAGAAATTACAAATTATAAATTCCTAACCGGGGAAGGATGATAGATAGACCATCCTTTCAACCGGGATGAAAAAGATTGAGGAGAAAACATGGCTCGTATTGCAGGCGTTGATCTTCCGCGCAACAAGCATGTGGATATCGCGCTGACTTACATTTATGGCATTGGCAATTCGCGCTCGAAACGGATCCTGTCTTCCGCGAGTGTCGAGCCAATGAAGAAGGTCCAGGACTTGAATGAAGACGAGGTGAACCGTATTCGTCAGGTCATCGAGGAAGAAGGCAATGTGGAAGGAGATCTGCGCAAAGATATCTCCATGCACATCAAGCGGCTCATTGAAATTGGATCCTATCGCGGATTCCGCCATCGCCGTGGCCTTCCGGTTCGTGGCCAGCGTACGCATACCAATGCGCGCACCCGTAAAGGGCCTCGCAAAGGTACGGTAGCCAACAAGAAGAAGGCGGCAGCCAAGACATAGCTGTTAGTTAGCTTCTGGTTACTAGGTTGTACGTTCAAACCGAGAGTTTTTAAAGACGAGGATTTTTAAGCTAGCAGCTAGAAGCCAGCAGCTAGCTGCGCAAGTTCAAGGCGGCAAGCAAATCGCTCCCGCAACGAGTTATCTGAAAGGGACACACATGGCAAAGGCAGCAGCAGCCGGCGCAGGCGCCGGGACAAAAGGCAAGAAGAAGGTCTTCAAGAAAAAAGAGCGGAAGAATGTGCCTCATGGTATCGCTCACATCCAGGCCTCCTTCAACAACACGATCGTTACGATTGCAGATGGTGAAGGCCGTACACTGGCTTGGAAGAGCGCTGGATCACTCGGTTTTCGCGGTTCGCGCAAAGGTACTCCCTTTGCTGCGCAGCAGGCAGCGATGAATGCCGCTAACCAGGCGCGCGAACACGGCATGCGCTCCCTGGACGTGAAAGTAAATGGTCCCGGTTCGGGACGCGAGTCCGCCATCCGCGCTCTAGCCGCTGCCGGGATTGAGGTGCGTTCGATTAAAGATGCGACGCCTATCCCGCACAACGGCTGCCGTCCGCCGAAGAAGAGAAGAGTCTGATTGAAAATTTTAAATTTCAAATTTGAAATTTAAAATTGAAACTGGATCGGGATGAAGGGAACACCAATTCCTGTAAACCGATCGTCACTGGAAGTTTGAAGGAGAAAAAACATTGGCACGATATAAGGGTGCAGTATGCCGCCTTTGCCGTCGCGAAGGCATGAAGTTGTTTCTTAAAGGGTCCAAGTGCTTTACCGACAAGTGTCCTATTGAGAAGCGCAATTTTGCTCCGGGCCAGCATGGCAAGGACCGTAAGGCCAAGGTCGTGGGATACGGCCTTCAGCTTCGCGAGAAGCAAAAGACCAAGCGCATCTATTTCACGCTGGAAAACCAGTTCCGCAATTACTTTGAGAAGGCTGCGCGCAAGCCTGGTGTCACGGGCTGGCTGCTGTTGCAGCAGCTTGAGCGGCGGCTCGACAATGTGGTTTTCCGGCTGGGCTTTGCCATTTCTCGTCGCCAGGCCCGCCAGATCGTCCGTCATGGCCACATCGACGTGAATGGCCGCCGGGTGAACATTCCGTCGTACCAGGTCAACACCGGCGATGAGATTCAGGTTCGGGAAAAAGCCCGCAAGTTTGTCGTCGTCGAGGGGGCACGCGAATATGCAAGCCATCAGCCTGTAGCGAGTTGGCTGGAAGTGGATCGCGACAATCTGAAAGGCCGCATCTTGAATTTGCCCAAGCGCGAAGAGATCAATTTGCCGATCAACGAGCAACTGATCGTTGAGTTGTACAGCAAGTAGCTGCTGGCTTCTGGCTGCTAGTTGCTGGCCGGAACTCTAAATTGAAGATGTCTCCAGTCCGCAAATGCGCTAAGTGTTCAGGTGAGATGGAGATCGGCTTCCTTCGAGACAGAGCAGGTGCAGGCCGTTTTAAACGGATTAGCGGCACGGTCGAGTGGTTTGCTGGTCTTCCGGAGGCCGCCTCGGATGGAACGATTAACACCAGGACCAAAACGCGTTTTCGAATTGACGTTTTTCGCTGTAAGAACTGCGGCTATCTGGAACACTATGCCAGCAAGCCACTGCTGGCCGAACAAAGGTCATATTGAAGTAAAAGGATGTTTAGCTAGAAGCTAGTAGCCAAAAGCTAGTAGCTGCAAGTCAATCACCCGCGCCAAACCAGCCTGGGGCCCAAAATGCTCCTGCGCCAAACGGGGCGGAGTTGAAA
>DASZFK010000444.1:0-13780 GCA_035939855.1 Candidatus Angelobacter sp. | reverse complement strand
TTGGTTAGTTTGGAAACCCATTTAGCCACGAATACACACGAATGAACGCGAATCAGAAAAGCAGCTAGGCCAAATCTTAGCCTAGTCGAAGTCCTAATTGCTTTTTGCTCACGTTCTTAACATTCAGCCCGCTAACACTTTTGGCCGAAGGATAATAGCTTCGTCGGCTTGGTTGCGACTCAGTGTTTAGCAGACAGCATTCGAGGCCTGAGACAACTTCCCGATGTCCGACAAGCCCCACTAACCATGCCCACGTCGCTGTATTCCTTTAGTCCAAAATGTAGGCGGGCTGAATGCCGAGTGCTAAGTGCTGAGTGCTATGGATTAAAATCCGCGACACCGACTCTCACTATGCTCCGCGTGCTTTTGCTGCGTTCGACCTTGGGATCACCTCGGAGCTGACGGGCCCAGGCTCCAAAGACCTTGTTCCCATGGGCTGCGATGGCCAGATAGTCTCCGATAAAATCGCCGGTCGTTTCAAAGGCTTGACCGTCAAAGGCCCAGTTGCTGAAGGTCTTGCCTTCATCTGTCGACCGACCCAGAGTCACCGTAGTAGCTTTGTCGTCTCCGCGCCGGTCATAAAAGATCACATTCACGGCGCCCGATATCGTATCGATGGCCATCCATTGAAAGAACTGGTCTCTGCCGTTGTGAATAGGATCATTGTTGACCCTCACGGGCGCACTCCAGCTTCGGCCATGGTCAGCGGAAGACGAGACAAAGACATCCACGTCGCCATTGTTGAAATCACTCCAGGCAACATACAGCCTTCCATTGACCGGATTGACGCCGATTTGCGGAAAACCATCGGATCGGGAAACTCCCTCGACAGTGAAATAGGCAGGGCCGGTTTTGAGGATGCGATGATCTTTGGTAAATGTGACTCCTCCGTCATGAGATGTAGCCATCATGATGCCGTCGCGATCGGCCCACACGGTGTACAGCGTTCCATCGTGTCCGACCGCTCCGTGGAAGCCTTCCAGCGCGCCGTTGTCATCTCGTGGAAGCCCGGGAACGCTGCTGAGAGTAATGGGCTTTGACCATGTTTTGCCGTCATCGGTGGAGCGCGAAAAGAGAAGCTCGCTGGCGTTCAAAGTAAATTGCGTCCAGCCGATATATAGGTTGCCTTTGTGAGGACTGTTGCTGGTATCGGCAACAATGTAGGGCTTGTCTTCGAACGGAATACCAGGAGTCGTCTCGTGGGAGATCACGGCAACGGCATCAGGCTCCCATGTCTTGCCGCCATCCAAAGAGCGTCGCACAAAGATGCCATTGCGGGTTGCGCCGTGTGCCCAATATTGACTGGTCCCCAGCTTGTCAAAGGCGATATAGCACAAGATCGCGTGGCCGGAAGCGTCGTAGGTGATGGAAACGTCTCCCGAAACGCGGTAGTCCTTGGGTGTTGTTCCTGCGGCAGTGGTCCAGGTTTTTCCTCCGTCGCTGGAATGCGCTACGCTCGCGTTGATCTGCCAAGCCACCGCCAACTCCTTCGGATCTTTGGGATTCACCGCAATAGAAGGCTCGTTGAAATAGCCGGGGGTTTCCATCAAATCGGCCAGATGCAGTTTGGGCGGCGGTGATAACTGCTGCTGCGCAGACAATCCGGAGAGCAACAACAGCGTGAGAACACAGGTTCGTAGGCTCATAGACGAAAAAACATTCTAGCTTAACCACAGAAGACACAGCGAACACATGCACAACCAAACCCTTTTTAGCCACGAATACACACGAATACACACGAATAAAAAACAGAATTGGGATCAAGAATCTTTTTCACTACTCATGTCGTTGCTTATCTCGTTTTTCTTTCTCTTCTTGTTTTGATCTTAATTCGTGTTAATTCGTGTGTATTCGCGGCTCAAAGGTTTGGTTTTTTGATTTAAAGGACATATGCAGGGCTACAGTTTCATACTCCATTAATCTCCCGCGCGAATCTCTCATGTAGCGATTCCGGATTCACTCCCTGCATTCTCAGCGTGCGCAGGCTCAACGCATCGTGCCGTTTCGCAAGGCGAATATTATTTTCGTCGCGCATAAGCGGACAATGAAAGTATTGCGGAATAGAGAAGCCCAACGCGCGAATCAGCAGCAGTTGTCGTGCGGTGCTCTTCAACAGGTCGGCTCCTCGCACAACTTCAGTGATCTGCATTTCCGCATCGTCTACAACCACCGCCAATTGATATGCGGGGATATCATCGCGTCTCCAGATGAGAAAATCTGAGAAATCTTTGCCGGCGATGAATTGTTGTGATCCGCAGTAAAGATCTTCTAAAGTAATGACCTCATGATCGGGCACTCGGAACCGCCAACTTACGCCTGCAGGAGAGTCCCATTGCACGGCACTGGCAGATTCGTGCCGACAAGTACCTGGATAGGGAAGCTCATCGGCATCGTCGTCATGTGGCGCTTGCAGTGCGCGCTCCAGGTCTTTGCGCGTGCAGGTGCAGGGATAAATTAATCCGCTATCGCGCAGGCTGCACCACGCTTTGAGATACGAACTTCGGCGTTCGCTTTGTGAGTAGGGAGCGAACGGACCACCTATGTCCGGTCCCTCATCCCAATCGAGTCCCAGCCAGCGGAGGTCTTCGTACATGGCCTGAACAAACTCAGGTTTGCATCGTTGGTAATCCAAATCTTCATTGCGGAAAACGAGTTGCCCTGAGCGGGACCGCGCACGCCGATGGGCTATCCAAAACGTACGCGCGTGTCCCAGGTGCAGGTAACCTGTCGGGGAAGGAGCCAGGCGTCCTCTGATCTTTGTAGTGATTGGGATTGTAGAAACGCTCAAATTCTATAAGGCCAAGCTATATCCACAGAGCAACCGCCCCTGCTGTGGCGCTTTGTTGCATGCAAAGAGCAACCAGTGCGCTGGCATCCCAGAAAGCAGGAATCCGCACTATCGATTATCCCGTTCTTCCCACCAAACTTGTTCCATTACCTTAGTGGAAATATTTCCTGGCGGCTTCGGCCACGAGAACAATGGTGGCCGTTTCTTCAAAGGTGGCGTGAGAATCCCGCGGGCGATCAACCGCTGCTCCTGCTCGGAACGATCCTCGAGGTTACAAGGGACAATTCGAGCTACTGGTTTGTTACGATCACAGACCAACACCTCTTCACCTTCGCGAACGAATTGAAGGTGGGCACTGAGCCGAGCCTTGAGGTCACTGATGTTTACTGTCCTCATGCCGCTATTGTAGTCCAGTGACTATCTTGGTCATCTCCGGCTGCATTCACCGCGCCAGCCGCACCATGCTCTCAATATGAAACGTCTGCGGGAACAGATCGATCATCCGCACTTCTTCAATGCGATAGCCGCCTTCCAAAAAGACTCTCAGGTCACGCGCCAGCGTGGTTGGATCACAGGAAAGATAAGTGATCCTGGGTACTCGAAGAGAAGCCAGCAGCGTAGCGGCCTTGTCGCCCAAGCCTGCTCTTGGCGGGTCCACAACTACGAGATCGGGGCGAAGATTATGGCATTTGGGCAGGAACTGCTCGGCCGTGGTGCGGAGGGCGGTCACATTCCTGGGCATATTTTTCTCGAGGTCATCGGCGGATGCTGGTGATGATTCAACGGCAAAGACCTGCTGAAATCTCTTAGCCAGATGGGCCGCGAACAGGCCAACGCCGGCGTAAAGGTCCAAGGCCATCCTGCCCGACGATCCATCAGCAGTCACGGCCTGCACAAGCTCCCGGACCAAATAACGATTGGTCTGGAAAAACGATCCAGCGCTTACGCGAAAAACTTTGTCACCTACCTGGCAGGTTAATGCAGTCTCTCCAAACGTTTGCTTCAATTCAACCATGTCACCGCCGCCTCGCCCCGACTGCTGCGTAAAAAATGACATTCCCTTGATTCCAGGAACGCGAATTTGCATGTCCCGGACGAAGTCGGACAATTCCGAATCTCCCGGAAGCATGTAAATCTCCAGGAGCAACGCGGCATCGGCGTGATCAGCAAAAATCTCGATTTCGGTGATAGCGGGCGGCACGCGCCCGGCCTCTCCAAGCTGCCATAAATGCTGGATCGTCCGGTTGATCGCCGGTGAACTGATAGGGCATTGCTTCACCGAAAGCAGATTGTGGGACGACATGCGGTGATATCCCAGAGCAAACTCTCCACCAGCGCGGACCTTCATGCGCGTGCGATTGCGATAATTCCAAGGCTCAGCCGAATGGATAACGATTTCGTTTGTCCAGGCAAACTTGCCAATCCGCTGCAGTGTCTCTCGCAGGATCGCGCATTTGATTTCGAGTTGACTGGGATAGGAAGTTTGCTGGTAATGGCAGCCGCCGCACTGTGCAAAATAAGGGCAGCCGGCCTCGATTCTGGCTTGCGAGGGCTGCAAGAGTTGATTCAGCGTAGCTCGAGAAAAACCTGTTTTTTCTTCCAGAATCGTGACATCGACTTCTTCGCCGGGCAGGACAAAAGGAACGAAGACCGCCTTGCCGTCGGGATTGCGGCCCAGCCCGTCGCCGCCATAAATCATTTTTTCGATAGTCAGGTTCACATGTAAAAGAGACTGAGTCGCGGAATCTTGGCTTGTTCAAACAGCCGCTTATGCACAAATTGCTTGATGAGCTGATCAATCTGCGCCGCGGGCATTTTAGCGCGATATGGTGTAATTTCCCGGTCAGCCTCTCTTCGCACGCTTATTAGAGCAGCTTCATTCGTCGTCATGGTAAGGGCAGCAAGAACCTTTTCTTCCAGGATGGTGAGATGCCTTTCCACGTCTTCCAGGCGAATGGGCGATATATTCTTCTTCAGGCCATCCGCCAAAGTTTCGAGAGATGAGGCGCATTCTTCCGCGATCGCCTGCATTTGAGCCGGAACGGGCGCCTTGCGCAGCTTATTTGCATTTTCCAGAAAAAACCTGGCGATTTCCTCCGCTTCCAGACCTGGAGGAGATTGTTGTTGGCGGCTGGTTCCAACCGCGGCTTCTTTCATATCCTCGGCAGCGGTCAGGACTGCTTGGGAGCAGTAGGCCAGGCTGTTGATCTTTTTGGTCCTGGAAGGGCGGCGTTCATAGGAATCAAACGCGGTATCGATGCCGCGCAACACCGCTTCCAGAGGGATATCCGCCTGCTTCCAGGTTTCAATCAGTGCCCAATCCAGAGTCGAGAGCAGAAGTCCTGTTCCACGGCGGCGCTGGTAGTGCTCCTCGATCTCCGTGAAGTAGTTGAAGTAGTTTTCCACCGCCAGGCTCACGAAGAGCTTCTCTGCTTTTGGCTTGTTTGGTTGCGTTCCCAGATGATACGCAAACCATCCAGAGTCAGCAGATCATCGACAGTTTTGATGTATATAGAATGTTCACCGATCAATTTAGCTTGTCCGCCGGTCGCGACCACTTTGGTATCGGATCCCATTTGGTCGAGCAGGCGGTTCAAGATTCCGTCGACGAGGCCTAGATAGCCGAAAAACAATCCTGCCTGGATACTGGCTACGGTGTTGGTGCCAATAATCTTGGCCGGCTGGCGAATATCGACCAAGGGAAGACGGGCCGTATGCTCAAATAAGGCCTGAGCGGAGATGCCGATGCCGGGCGCAATTACGCCTCCCATATATTCACCTTTTTTGGAAACGGCATCGAATGTGGTCGCCGTGCCAAAGTCCACGACTACACAGGGGCCGCCATACTTCTCCAAGGCGGCAACTCCGTTGACGATGCGGTCGGCTCCTACTTCGGCGGGATTCTCATAATGTACCGGCATGCCGGTCTTGATTCCAGGCTCGACAAACAGCGGCTCCAAATGAAAATAGCGCTCGCAAACCTCGCGCAGCGTGGAATCCATAGGCGGAACCACGGAAGAGATGATGATCCCACGAACATCTCCGGCATCGATTCTCTCAACCGCAAACAGGTTACGGAAGAGTACGCCGTACTCATCGACGGTATGGGTTTTAATAGTAGCGACGCGCCAATGAGCAATCATGCGCGGCTCGGGCTTGGGCTGCTTCACAAAGCCCAAAGGAGAGACCTCGTACACACCCAAAACAGTATTGGTGTTGCCTACATCAACAACCAGCAACATCCGATGTCCTCCCTCGCAGCGGGCGAACGCTGCCGGAAATCACGATGCGCAAACCCTGGTTAGTGCGCACCCGCAAAAACCCCCGGGGATCAAGTCCGTCGGTAGTTCCGCTATAGCCACCATCTTCATTCACGTGCACGAGCTTGCCGTGAGCATACGAGGAGCGGGCCTCGACCTTCTTTAGAATCGGGCCGAACTGGATTGCCGGAATCTTGATGGGATTGTGCACAGCCCTCAACAAGCCGCGATACTCGCGGTCGAAAGATTTTAACAAAGCGGCGGTCAGTTCCACCCGCGACCATTCCTTACCGCTTTCCAGGCGCAAGGATGTCGCTAGAGCGCGCAACTCTTCAGGAAATGCGCCATGATTCACGTTGATGCCAATGCCGATAACAGCGTGGTTGACGCGGTTTGCTTCTGTGTTCACTTCGGCCAGAATCCCGCAAAATTTCTTTTCATTCATCAGCAGGTCGTTGGGCCAACGGATATCGGCGATAAGTCCAGTGGCTTCCTTGACTGCGTCCTGCACCGATACACCGGCAAGCAGCGAAAGCCAAAGAGCGTCCGCCGGAGTAATCTGGGGCCGCAAGACAATGGAGCAATAGATTCCCGCCCCTCGCTCTGAATACCAGGAGTGCGCCCCCCGGCCTTTGCCGGCGGTTTGTTCCTCTGCCAGGAAAACCTCGCCCTCGGGATGATCTTCGGCGTCCTGGTTAGCCAACGCCGCTTGTCCAGCTAGCAGGTTGGTAGATTCAACCTCAAACCAATGATGGACGTGGCCGAAGAAGATCGAATTCCGAAGCAGAGGGTTTAGGTTTTCCGGCAACAACAGGTCCCGTGGTGACACGGCATACAGAATACCTTAGGTTGATTCAATACGTGTATCGCCCAATTCTGCGAGCACATCTTTGTTGACAATCGCACCATCCTCGTAGGTTACGAGCATAAGCTTGATTTTTCTGGCGCGATTGCGGGCTACGGCCGAGGCTACATCGAAATCCTGGAAACAGGCGAGCATCTCCCACTTCACGCCATTCTGCACCCAGATTTCATATTGCTCCCATCGAGCCATACCCCCAGTTTCTCACAGCGCAGCAAGCAACGGCATTGCCAACCAGAGGTATCAGTGGGTCCGCTTGGTAACGAGATGGAATGAACCTGTTGAGCCTGATCCTATGAATCCTCAAGCATTGCCGGGTCTGATCCCTAGTTCCTCGATCAGATCTTGCGAAATCATTTTGCCGTATTCATAGGTTATGCAGATAAGGCGCGTGCGACTAGGACGATTCTTGGCAATGGCAGAAGCCACTCCCAAGTCTTTAAACGAGTAAAGCATTTCCCACTTTTTTTCGCTTTTTTGTACCCAGACTTCGTATTGCTCCTGGCGGATGGATTGAAGGGGAGTCATCATGGATTTTTCCTCAGGGCCGTATTTTCGCAAAATCCCGGCCAAACAATAAGTTACTGAGGGCCAGACTATGGACCATGCTAAGGGCATATTGCGCCCTAAGGAGGGAGTAGCCCTTTAGAGCATTTCTCAAGGGATAGGGCTTTGTTGTGGACGATGTAGACACGGTGGACAACGTGGACCATCTGCTGTAATCCTGAAAAGCGCCGTATCCACTACGTCTCCCCTTTTAGCGGCTGGTATGACGTGGGGGAGCCTCTGCCGACGAAGAATCCATGCCCTGCCAGCCCAGCTTTTCACCCTGGATTTGCTCATCGAGCCATTTCTTGAGCGGGGCAAAGTAGTCGAGAATGGCTGTAGCGTCCATCTTCCGTTGGCCACTGATGGCTTCCAGGGCGTCCGGCCACGGACGGCTCTTCCCCATGCTGAGCATCTTGTTCAGCCGTTCTCCGGCCGCTTTGTTCTTGTAGATGGAACAACGGTGCAGGGGACCCTGGACGCCAGCCGCCTGGCATAGCGCGCGATGGAACTGAAACTGAAGGATGCGCGCCAGGAAATAGCGCGTGTAGGGCGTATTCGAGGCCACGTGATACTTGGCCCCAGGATCAAAATCTGCCTCGCTGCGTTCAGTTGGAGGAGCTACGCCCTGATATTTGGCCTTCAAATCCCACCACGCCTTGTTGTAGTTTTCCGGCGTGATCTCTCCGGAAAAGACTTTCCAGCGCCACTGGTCAATCAACAATCCAAAGGGCAGGAAGGCGATTTTGTCCAACGCTATTTTCAACAGGTAACCTGTATCGGCGCTCTCGGGCGGTACGGACTGCAAAAGGCCTACCTCTTTCAAATACTCCGGGGTCACCGAGAGAGCAATCGTATCCCCCACCGCCTCATGGAAGCCGTCGTTAGCGCTGTCCTCAAATAGATTGGGTTGACCGTCGTACGCCCGCTGGTAGAAGTTATGACCAAGTTCATGATGGACGGTCACAAAATCTTCGTCTTTAACTTCAATGCACATCTTCAGTCGAAGATCGTTTTGGCTGTCAACATCCCAGGCGCTCGCGTGGCAGACGACATCACGATCCGCAGGCTTCACAAACAGAGAGCGCTCCCAGAAGGTTTTGGGTAGGGGAGCAAAGCCCAGCGAAGTAAAGAAGTTCTCTGCATAGTGGACCATACCCTGCTCGCTGACCTTGTGCTCTTTCAATAATTGGGTGAGATCATAGCCCTGGCCCGAGTTTGCAGGCGCTACCAGCGGATAGATGTTTCCCCAGTCCTGAGCCCACATGTCGCCCAGCAGATGCGCCGGAATGAGGCCGTCAGGACGAGCGGCAACCTTGCCATACTTCTTGATCAACTCCCTGCGCACGTAGGCGTGCAACGCCAGATACAGTGGTCGCACCTGTTGCCAGAGCCGCTCCAATTCGGCGCTGAATTCCTCTGGAGACATGTCGTAATTCGAGCGCCACATGGCTCCCGTATCTTTGAACCCCAGCTCACGCGCTCCTTTGTTAGAGAGCTCGACAAAACGGCTGTAACGCTGGCGCATGGGCACGGAAATCTTGTGCCAGCCTGTCCAGGCATCCAGCAAGTCGTCGGGGTTGGTGCTGTCGGCAAGAATGCGGCTCAGGTCATTGATGGAAAGGCATTTCTCTTTGCCGTCGGCCTGCGGTTTGCAATACTTGCCTTTGCCGTAATCGGCATCCAGAGAAGCTGCGATGCGGGTCAGTTCACCGCGCTCCTTATCATTGTTGGGGGCAGGCGCGACCAGCGACAGTTTCAACAACTTAAACTTGCGGGCCATCTCAGGCGGCATCTTGAGATGATCGAAGCGGCGGGCATCCAAGGCAAGTTGTGTCGTAACCGCAGTCAACTTTTCCTGGGCCTGGGCGGAGAGGATCTCTGTATCGTCGGTGATGAAATTCTCCTGCACCCAGGAGGCGCGTTGCGCCCTCACTCCCACATCCTGCAACTCCGCCTCGGCCTTTTTCATGAAAGCTTCGGCGTCAGCAACCGTGGCAGGCTTGGCAGATTGCCTTGCTTGGCTCTGGCCGGCAATTGCGGTGACCAAAACAATAATGAGAACAGATGCACGCTGAAGCATCCGACAACGTGAAAACATGAAGCCTCCAAAGGAAAGCTGAATGAAGCGTACGAAACGGATTAGATTATTTCTTTTGAGGCAGGATGAGCAACTATCGGGCAGGTACGATCAGGTAGGAAAACCTGGTTTTCACAGCCATCCCCGGGGGATACATCTCAAAAAAATAAGACTCGTTGGAAGTGCGGTCTCAGGGATCTCTTTTGCAACTTAGCCGCCGCAAAGCTAAACGCACAGATCCCCCTGAGTTCTCGACCAGATACAACTTAACTCTACCGCGCCGAAGCCTTGGCTTCCGCTACTTCTGTCCAAATCTCCACGTGTTTGGTTTCTTTGAGACAAATAGAGCCAACCACAAACGTTATTGAGGCTACGATCATGGGATACCACAATCCTGAATATAAACCGTATGCGGCGCCCATATAGCTCCCTATGAGAGGCACCATACCTCCAAAGACACCGTTCCCAATATGGTATGGAAGCGAAAGGGAGGTGTACCTGATCTTGGCTGGGAAAGCCTCGACCAGATAGGCAGCGATCGGTCCGTACACCATGGTCACGAAAATCACTTGGATAAATACCAGAAGCACCATTTGCCAGAAATACTTATTGCCGATCTCGGCCTTGACCTGGGTCGCTTCCGGCGCGTTTACAGTTTTTCCTGAGGCGTCTACGGTTTTTGAGGTCAAAGTGATTTGGCCGGTTGTCGGATTCTTCTGGGAGCTAAAGCTGGTTACGTTGTTACCGGCCACGCGCTGCAAAGCTCCATAAATTGGATAATAGGATATTACCGCGAGCAAGCAACCGGCCATCATGATTTTCTTGCGGCCAATCTTATCGGAGAGAGCCCCGAAAACAGTAAACAGCGGCATCCCGATCAACAGAGCCGTGGACACGATGATATTCGTAGTTCTAGGGGTGACTCGCAGAAAATCCCTGATGAAGATCTGAGCGTAGAACTGGCCTGTATACCAAACAACGCCCTGACCAGCGGTGGCTCCAAAGAGGGAAATCAAAACCCGTTTCAAGTTGTCCCACTTGGTAAAGGCTTCCTTCAACGGGGCCACAGAGGTCATCCCGGCGCTCTTGATCTCTGTATAAACCGGGGATTCCTTCATTTTGAGGCGGATATAGAGAGAAATTGCGACCAGCACAATCGAGATCAGGAAAGGAATTCGCCATCCAAAATTCTTAAATTGGTCCGGAGTCATGCTGGATTGCACAATAAGAACTACTACGAGCGAGACGAACAAGCCCAGCGTGGCGGTAATCTGGATGAAGCTGGTGTAGAAGCCACGGCGTCCGTCCGGCGCATGTTCTGCCACATAAACGGCTGCTCCGCCATATTCGCCGCCCAAAGCCAAGCCTTGCAAAACGCGGATGATAATCAGGACGACAGGAGAGAACCAACCGGCTGTGTTAAATTCTGGCAGCAGACCGATGGCAGCGGTCATAACTCCCATGATGGTAAGCGTCACCAGGAAGGCTCGCTTCCGGCCCACTAAATCTCCGATGCGGCCAAAAAAGAGAGCTCCAAATGGCCGCACAAGGAAACCGATGGCAAATGTTGCCCAATAAGCAAGGAAAGCGAACTTGGCATTGCCGGGGGGGTAGAGCTTGGGACCCAAGGTCGACGCGAGAGCGGCAAAGAGGTAAAAGTCATACCATTCGATCATTGTGCCGACAGAGGAAGCAAAGATCACCATCCAGATGTTGGAACTTGCTGCTTTCTGAAGCTGCGCAGAGGCACCGGCAATATTTGCAGCCGAGGCACGAAGTGGCGTGTCGGGCATGTTCTCTCCTTAAGAAAGGCCGCCATCCTTATTACTGCCTATTCCATATTCCGTCAAGGCTTCTTTTCAGAGTGTGTCTTCTTTTCAGAGTGAAATGTTAAGGCTCCTTTGATCGATTTGATCAGCTTTAAAACTCAGCGCAACATAAGCGAACTTGGGTTATTCTGAGCATTCCTGGAATGCGTCCTTGGACATTCAAAAAACGCGGAACCGGATCTTTGAAGAGATTGCAGGTCTTGCGTCGCCGATTTACCCGAGACCTTGGTGCGGGCAGTAGCCCCCTCAAGTTCTCATCCCGTGTGGGCGTGGTGCTTTCCGGCGGTGGCGCCCGGGGCGCTTATGAGGCCGGAGTGCTCATGGCATTCCAGGACGCCCAGGTGCCCACTCACATCATCACCTCGACTTCTGTAGGAAGCATCAATGCAGCTTCCTACGTTTCCCATGCTCAAGGCTTAGTAGGAAATGCCGAAGCCTTGGTCCAGTCCTGGATGGAGCTGACCCCCGACATGCTTGGAATCGATTGGTCCCGCTATATATTCGCGCTTGCGGGACTCATTGCCGCTTCCGCCGGAATCGGAAATGCACTATGGCAATGGATGCAGGAAAGGGGGTTTTACCTCCATACCTATCACCCTAAGCTGACCTGGCTGGCGCTGGCTGCGGCGGGAGCCGCCATCCTGTTCTTTGCCGACCGGCTTTCCTACGCCGGCTATCTGGTGCTCAACCTGATGAGAGGACATCCCTGGGAGCCGGACAAGCGCAAAGCCTGGATTTCGTTGGCCGCAAACCTGCTGGTTTGGGGTTTCATCCTGATGTTTTTGGGGTTCACTCACGTCCATTTACCCGGCCCCAAGCATGAATTTGTGGATTTGAGCGCACCGATTCCGGTGATTCTCAGCATTGCCGCTGTCTGGGGAGGCTGGCGGCTCCTACGGGCCCCTTTCAGCAGGCTCAGCCACCGGTTCTTACGGCTGCCTCTGCGTACCGGCCTGTTTGCCAATTTCGAGCGAACCAAGTTCCTGCGCAAACGGATTTCGGACGAGGCGATTCAGCGGTCAAAGATCCGCGTGGTGATGACTGCCACCGACCTGCAGCACGGTATTGGACGGTTTTTCTGCAATGCCACAGTCGAAGACCTGCTTCATGACGCTAACGTGAACGAAGAGTTTGTCCGCACGGAAATCGAGCATTCCGAAGAGATGGTGCAGGCGGCGGTGGCTTCCTCTGCATATACATTTGCCTATGAAGCTGTGCCGTTCAAAGGACGGTTGTGGACCGACGGTGGAATCGTGGCCAACGAACCGATTCGTCCCGCTCTTCGACTGGGCGCGGACGTCCTTTTTCTGGTCATGATGACGCCACTTCAGGGGCCGGATCAGGCCGGGCACATCAACACCATGCTGGACGTTGGCATTCACGCCGTGGACATTCTTGTATCGAACAACTTCAAATATGACATTGCCATGCTCGACAACATTAACCGGCTTTGTTGCCGATACGCCCTGGAACTGGGGGTGAAACCCGAACAACTGGAATTGGCAATTGGGGAGCAGCGCTACCGCTATGTGAAGTCTTTCAACATAGCCCCGCAGAAGCCGCTGCCGGCAACTACTCTGGATTTTGATGGCGGGATCGCCGCCCCCCTCATCGTGCAGGGATACAAAGACGCTACCAAGGTGTTAAAAGAGTTCTTGGAGTACGAGGCTGTGCGACCAGCGCCTGAGACGTGCCAGGCGGTTCGTCTTACCGCTCAGCGGCCTGAAGGAAACTTCCATACGGCAATAGGGCGGTAAGAAGTCTACTTTGGCCGTGCCAGATTTTGAACGAAATTCTTCCCCTGGTCGACACCGGCGCCCACCGCAAACAGCGACACATAATCCGAAAACGAGCCGAAGCCGGAATTCTTCAGATAAACCGTAGTAAGCCCAGCCAAGATCGCCGCCGCTGCGGCAGCAAAAAATGAAAGAACTTCGACCATTTCCAAACCCTTGAAGATTCCAAACTCAGGATTTGATGCGATTCGCACCTGGGGAGCGGGCGGTATTGATGCAGGCGCAGTTGTCGGAGCCAGGGCAGGGGCAACATCGGAAGAAGGTATCTCGAAGGATTCATCCCCATACCTGATGTTGACGGATACAGTCACGCTCCCTTTTTCCGGAAAATACTGAATCACCTGCGGCTCTTCCGTAACCGGCTTTAGGCGTATGTTTCGTCTTGTGCGTTTGAACATCCACCTGAACGTGTGCCTGAGCGTCTTGCCGCGCAAAGCAACTACAAAGGTCCATTCAAACTTGAGACCACGCTGAAAAAGAAACGTTTTTGCCAAGGACTCGTCCCCAGGGTCGACACTGAATTTAGCGGGAACATAGGCCTGAAGGTTATCTTCATCGTCCACAATTATCTTGATTTTGCTTTTGTTAGCTTTGAGTCGCGCCCAGGCCGCCTGATCCG
>DASZFK010000443.1:0-14863 GCA_035939855.1 Candidatus Angelobacter sp. | reverse complement strand
TCCCGCGTGCTCTATCCTTCCGATGCCATCCAGTCTGGAAAAGAGCTGCGCCTGATTCAAGAGTATTTCCTCGTCTGCTGTTCGCTCACTGACATTGTGCGCAACTACGCGGGGGAGCACACTGGCTTTGACGATTTTCCCGGCAAGGTTGCCGTGCAGATGAACGACACTCACCCCAGCTTGTGCGTGGCTGAGTTGATGCGCCTGCTCATCGATGAGCACGATATCGATTGGGACCATGCCTGGGAGATCACGGAAGCGACCTTGGGCTACACCAATCACACGCTGTTGCCTGAAGCGCTGGAAAAATGGTCCGTGCCGCTGATGGAGCGCGTTCTTCCGCGCCACACCGAGATCATCTTCGGCATCAACCATCAATTTCTGCGGACGGTAGCCCGTCGCTGGCCTCTCGATGTCGAAAGGCAGCGCCGCATGTCGATCATCGAAGAAGGCCCCGAGAAGCAGATTCGCATGGCGCACTTGGCCATCGTCGGTAGCCATGCAGTCAATGGCGTTTCCAGGCTGCATACCGAATTGCTCAAGCACTCTCTGGTGCCCGACTTTGCCCACCTCTGGCCGGAGCGTTTCAGCAACAAAACCAACGGCGTGGCTCCGCGCCGCTGGATCCTGAGAGCCAACCCTCGCCTGGCGGATTTATTGAACAAGACCATCGGCGAAGCCTGGATCACCGATCTGCGCCATGTTGAAGAGATCGAAAAGTTTTGCTCCGATTCGCAATTTCAATCGGAGTTCATGGATATCAAGCGGCACAACAAAGCCAGGCTGGCCGAAGAAGTCGCGAAGCTGACTGCCGTCCAAATCGACCCGGCTTCGTTGTTCGACGTCCACATCAAGCGCATTCACGAATACAAGCGCCAGTTGTTGAACGTGATGCGCGTGATCCACGAATACCTGAGCGTGGTAGAAGACGGCGAGCCGCTGAACGTCCCACGGACCTATCTATTCGCCGGCAAAGCCGCCCCCGGATATTGGGCCGCCAAACAGATCATCAAGCTGATCAGCAACGTCGCCCAGATCGTGAACGCCGATCGCCGGGTAAATGACCGGATGAAGGTAGTCTTCGTTCCGGATTATCGCGTCTCCTTGGCCGAGATCATCATCCCGGCCGCCGACCTGAGCCAGCAGATCTCGACTGCCGGCATGGAGGCTTCGGGCACCGGCAATATGAAGCTGGCCATGAACGGCGCGCTTACGGTAGGCACGCTCGACGGAGCCAATATTGAAATCATGGAAGAGGTAGGCGAGCCGAACATCTACATGTTTGGCCTGACCCCCGAAGAAGTGCGCTGGTACAAAGAACAGGGAAGCTATCGTCCACGCGAACTCTACGAAGCCAATCCCCTGCTGCGCCGCGTGATGGACTCGCTCGCCAACGACCGCTTCTGCCCCGAAGAGCGCGGCCTGTTCCGATGGATCGTAGACGAAATCCTGGACCGAGGCGACCGCTACTTCCTGATGGCCGACCTGCCGCCATACATCGAAGCCAGCCGCAAAGCCGAAAAAGATTTTCAGGAACCGTCCACCTGGGCCAGCAAAGCCATCCTCAACGTAGCCCGTGTCGGCAGATTCTCAAGCGATCGCACCATTCGGGAATACGCCCACGATATCTGGGGAATTTCGCCCCAATCAAACCCGGCCGGTACCCGAGAATCGCTAAAGGCGGAAGCGCTGCGCTGAAGAGGTTTTTATTCTCGAGGTTTGGCTAAGGGCTAAGAACTAAATGGCTGTCTTCTTCAGTTTTGGCCAATGGCTAAGGGCCAAAGGCTGTTTGTGATTTAGGCGTTTCAGGTTTCGCTAGGAGCTAGCAGCCAGAAGCTAGCTGTTCTTGTGTTACACTGATAACGTCTTCAGTCAAGCCCAAGCTCGTATCACCCCGAAAACAAAGGGCGCGTAGCTCAACTGGCAGAGCAACTGACTCTTAATCAGTAGGTTGAAGGTTCGATTCCTTCCGCGCTCACCATCTTTTCAATCACTTACAAAAGGTTTTAATCCAATATCATTCGCAATTCGCGAATATAGAATATAATACCAACATGGCTCTCAAACCCCAAGATGTGGTTGTGGCTCTGAAGCTCTCGGAATTTGAGGGGGAACGACCACCCTTTGCTCAAATTGCGGAAGAACTAGCGATGAGCGTCTCTGAAGTTCACGCGGCTGTGAAACGCGCCCAGGCAGCACATCTCGTGCATGGCCCGGAACTCGGTGAACGCCCGAATTGCAAGGCATTGGAAGAATTTCTCATTCACGGCTTGAAATACGTGTTCCCCGCTCAACATGGAGCGATGACCAGAGGGCTGCCCACGTCCTACGCCGCCGAACCGCTGAAGAAATATATCAAAGCAGGGGATGAGCCTGTACCTGTCTGGCCAAGCGCCACCGGCCCCGTTCGCGGTAATGCCTTTGAACCGCTTTACCCCAGCGTGCCAGAAGCGGCGAAACGAGACTCCTACCTGTATGAACTGCTCGCCTTGGTGGACGCCATCCGAGATGGACGCGCCAGGGAACGTAAAATCGCCGAGAGAGAACTTGTAACTCGACTTCGTTCAAAGGAGCATGGGGCAAAGCAGAATGGCAAATCGCAACCTTGAATTGCTCACCGATGTTGCGCGTTTATTGCGGCCCATGCTCGACGAACTCGTCTTTGTAGGCGGCTGCACGACGGCTCTGCTAATAACGGACGAGGCTGCTGCCGAGGTCCGTCCCACATACGATGTCGATTCGATTGCCGAGATTACCTCGTATGCTGAATATGCGGCATTCTCTGAGCGATTGAGACAGTTGGGGTTTTCCGAAGACCAAAGTGAGGGAGCACCGATTTGTCGCTGGGCACACGGAGAAATTCGCCTAGACGTAATGCCCACCGATGAGAGAATCCTCGGATTTTCCAACCGCTGGTACAAACCCGCAATGGAAAATGCCCAAAGCATACACCTTCGCGGGGCAGCGCATGACCATTGAGAATGTCGGCCAAAGTGCAGCGGATGAACTGGCGGTGTCCGGTCTGCTGTTCGGTCAGATGAATTGATGTCTGCGCCCGGCATACCTGTTCAGGATCGTCCACGCTGTTGTCGCTAGCCATTGGGCAATGATTCGGCAGGTGGCCGTGGAAGTGCATGACAGTGAACACGGACTTCCAGAGGTGACGGCGGCGCTAGAGGGACATGGGTTCCAAGTGCACTCCGATCCGAAGAAAATGAAGGACGCTTCCGGCGGCAATCATATGGTCTATGCCCGGCGGGACCGCTCTTGAATAGGCTCAGCAATTCACTGCCAGCTTGGCACTCAGATTACTCAAGGCGGTTACACATGGAAATGTTGCGTTAATCGCCGACGGCCCGCAGCTCGGCGGTGGACTCCATCAGAATTTCTTTTTCACCGAAAAGGCGTTCCGCGACTATCCCCCGCTGCCGGCATTGTTCGATCAATTTGTTGGATTCGATGATGGGCCGGGAAAGCTCGGTATACTTGATGCTGGTAATGTAGTTGAGCCAGGGTTCCTGCCCCATAGCGTAGACATAGGCCTCCTGGCAGTTGAAGCTATTGATAATGTGCATGCCTTGTTCGCAGTTGGACCCCGAAAGCCGCCGCGACTCGTCCATGCCACGGTCAATGCGCTGGGTGAGCAGCGGGCCGTAGACCCAGCTCAACGGTGCGCCATCGCACTCCATGCCGAGAAACAGGGCACTGATATCGCCCACCTCCCGGTGAATGTGCTCGTACACGCGGGGTTCAATATTGCAGGAATCGGCGGCAAAGAGCATGGAGTGCGCGCCAATCCTGATGGCCCACGCCATCTTGGTATTGATCTCTAAATCCGCATGCTCGCCGAAAAAGGGAAGACCTGTGATGCGCACGTTTCCATCGCGGATCTCCTGCATTTCGGCCAGTTCGATGACGGATTTGAAGCCGCAATTTTCAAGAACCAGCCGCAGAGACGGGTCCTGAAGATGACCATTGCCGTTACGGGGAACCACGATGTTTTTGACTTTGTGGCGAATTTGCAGCAGGGTTTCAAACAGGATGTGGTCCTGATGATTGTGGGTGATCAGCACGTAGTCGATAGAGTCGGGCAGGTCCTGATAGGTGTAACGCGACAGGCTGCTTTCATAGGTGTAGCTGAGGACCGGATCGAAGAGCATGCTGATGCCTTGCGATTCGATGAGAATGCAAGCGTGTCCGAAGTAGCGCCACCGGACACCTGGCCCATCATAGGGAGAGTAGCGAGGGCCGTGCTCCGGAGTGAGGAAGGAACGCAAGAGCCGCTCTTGTGAATCTCGCACCGGCAGCATCTCCCTGATTTCAGACCACGGGCGAGGCGTTGATTCGAGCTGGAAAAGATTGTCCACCGCCGGAGCATCGAAGGAGAGCTGCAAATGAAGGCCGTCCTCGGAGTCCAGCCTAGGGGTGCTCAGGATAAATGGCCGGTCATCGTTGTTGGTAATCTGGAGCATCAAGCTCTGCATCGAGCGGTCATAGTAGCGGCTCTTGTAAAGCAGGGGTTCGAGCAGGCGGAACGATGGGTGGTTGTTCAGATCGTAGAGCAGCTCGACATAGCCGCGCAGAATCTCCGGTACTCTGGGATAAAGCGAATGAAGACTATGGCCCCGAGCATTTTCCCGCAGCATTGCATCCAGCGACTGGAGGGCGCTCGACAACTCCAGCAGGTGGGCGCGCTCCTTCTTCACGGCATCTCGGAGGTTGCGAATCTCATCGGTCCGCTTGCCGTCATAGTCGATGAAAGGGCCGCCCTGCATTTTCGGATTCTTGACCGCGTTCGCGTGAAGCTGAGGAGCATTCAGGTAAGAATCCATGATCTTCAGATGGCGCTCGGTGATATTGCGCGCAGCGGTCGCCGGCGAAATCAGATGAGGCCAGGCATACCAGCGGTCTACCAGCGGTTCAACCTGAACGTTGGGACGCAGATACAACCGTTCTTGAGTCGACATGCTTGTTCACTCCGTGGAGCATGATTATATTCAACTTTGAGCCAGGACATTCGCGCCGGCGAATCATAAATGTGACATCCAAGCAGTAAACCTGTTCCAAGCTATAGCAGTCATGATCATTTCCGCGAGCCGCATTCTCTTGATAGCAGACGGAACATTCTGTCGAGGCTGTTCGTATAATCGAGTGCGCATGCTCCTACCCATCCACATTGCCGCAGGCGGGTTCGCCATTGTTCTCGGCGCCGTAGCTCTGTTGGTCAAGAAGGGCGGGACCATCCACCGCCGCGCCGGGCTGCTGTTCGTCTATGCCATGCTCGTCATGGGCGCCAGCGCCTCAATCCTGGCGTTTCGCAAAAGTCCCACCGACCCGAATATACTCGGCGGATTCATGTCGGCCTACTTTGTCGTCACGGCACTGACGACCGTCCGCCCGGTATCGCCATGGACTCGACGTATCAATGGTGCCATGCTGGCGATCCCGGTCGGACTCGCGCTCCTCGACATCGTGGGAGGCGTGAAGGCCTTCAACAGCCCCAGCGGTTTTCTCAACGGCGTCCCGTTCCTGATGTACTTCTTCTTGGCCACCGTCCTGACCCTGGCGGCGAGTGGCGATGTGCGCATCATGCGATTCGGCGTGCCTCGCGGCCGGCCGCGTCTGGCGCGCCATCTGTGGCGGATGTGCTTCGCGCTGTTCATCGCGGCCGGATCGTTCTTCTCGGTCCGTGCGCGCGTGGCGAAAGTCCTTCCAGAGCCATTCACGACTGCGCCGATGCGCGCGCTGCCGATCCTGCTGTTGTTTGTCGCGATGTTCTATTGGCTGTGGAGGGTCCGCAGCCGCCGCACGTTGCCAGTGCTCGTCCGACACGATTCGATCTCACTCGCTACTCGGATGAAGTCCAGAGTCACGGGATAATTGGCCGCAATGTGGAACTGCTGCTTGACGAAGAGGCCGGCCTTGGCGGTGTCAATTTCTTTGGCGGCACCATGTGGACAGGCTTCAATGGTGGTGACGCGCTGGCCATGAAAATAGCCCAGGATGTCCCAAAAACCCCAATGCGTTCGAATGCGAGGATTTCGACGAAGCGGGTCTTCCAATCGATCTACGCGGCTAATAATTCGTTGACTGCCATGCCATAGATTCCGCTGTTCCCCTCTAATCTGCCGGAACTAAGAAACAATTTAGTAGCGTGCTTCTGGGTTTGCGCTAGCAATTTGTCGTATCTTTGTAGAAACCAGGTTTTTCCACTTACGACCCCAGGTTTAACTTCTAATCCTCCAGAGGAGTTTCAGTGTCCAAACCATTTGCATCTCTTTGTTGTGGTGTGCTGTTTACTTTCTTCATAACAGCCAGTGCTGTTGCCCAGACCGTTGACTTTAAAAGCATGCAGGATGTCCCGTCGGATTCAGGTACAAACGGCGCTTATCAGCGGTTCGATCCACTTTCCATAACCTCCCAGCCCGATTTCTTCAGTAGTGACTCGCCCAATCCGGGGGCCGACATCAAGGGCAATCCCGGCGGCTTGGCCAACATCAACTCGGTCCCCAATTTCTCCAACTCGTTTACCGCCCTTGGCCAGACATGGCCTTTCACCATGATGGGGAATGATCCGTTGCTGGGCCACAAGACTGACATTCCCACCCGCATCGTAGCGGTTTCGTTGCAGCTACAAAATGCCGACCTGGTCACTACGACCACGGTCCCAGTTGCCGCCTTTGAGCAGCCCACGCTCGATTCCCCGAACTTCCAGGCCAGCAATGACTTCTCTTCCGGGCAGCACCTCCAGTTCGCGGATGCAGTGCAGCGCGCCGAATTCTTCAACACCATGAAGCAGAACTGGCACACCGATCTGAATCCAGTCACGATCGTTGATCGCATCACCATTCCTGTGCCCCGGTTCGTCACTGTACGCTTAAACGGCGTGCCCACCCAGGTGCGCACGTATTTCACCGGCCACGCCTCGGACGGAAGCATCTTCGTGCTGCTCTTGAACCGCTTCTTCAACCAGCAGATCTTCAACCTGGTGAACAATGAAATCAATGCCAATAATTATTCCACCAGCGCAGTGAATATAGCTCTGTTTCCCAACACCTATTTGTTTTCACTGAGCAGATCGGGAGGTATTGGTGGTTGCTGCACGCTCGGTTTCCACACATTTTTCGTCGATTCCGGCGTTACGCCGCAACCTCGATGGGTCTTTGCTTATGCCAGTTGGATTTCTCCCGGCATCTTCGGCGGAGGGTTCCAGGACGTGACGGCATTGAGCCATGAGATTTCCGAGTCCTTCAATGATCCGTTCGTAAACAATATCGTGCCCACATGGCAGTTCCCGGGCGAACCGGGAGCATGTCAAGGCAGCCTGGAAACCGGCGATCCGGTGGAAGTGCTGGCCCATGGAACGGTCGCCGCTCCCATTAAGAGCAAGGGCTCTACGTTCATCTATCATCCACAGACAGAAGCCTTGCTCCAGTGGTTTGAGGAGGTATCGCCTTCCAATGCTCTGGGCGGAGCTTATAGCTTTCCCGATACTTCTGCGCTTCCAGGCCCCGCAACCCACTGTCCATAGAGCAGCAGGGAAATGGTTTGTCAATAAAAGGCGCTGCCAGTCAGCGCCTTTTTTGTTGGTTTTGTCCCAACCCTTCAATCAACTCACACGCACGCTCCACAGCGCTAAATCAATCTGCTCTAAGCACAATGTGTTCTCACTTCTCCATCCCGATTGTCCCAAGCCACGTCTCGACTAACTGAGGCCATCCTGTGATCGGAAGCTTCGTGCGTCGCAGACCAAACGCGTGCCCACCTTGGGCATACAAATGCATCTCCACTGGGACACCAGCATTCTTCAGGGCAATGTAATACGCCAGCGAGTCGTTTACGTTGTCTACATGGTCATCTTCGGCCTGCAGCAGAAACGTAGGTGGCGTTTCGCGCGTGACAGGGATATCGGGATTCAGCGCCAAATGCCTGTCGGCATTTGCCGGATAATGAAGCACATACTTTCTTTTGCCCTGTTTAGCATCCCATTGCGCCGCTGAGAGAGATAGATGTCCAGGATAAATGGACACTGCAAAGTCCGGGCGGCAGCTTTCTTTATCGGCGGCGTCAACGGCGGGATACAAACGTTGCTTAAAATGCGTGCTGATGGCTGCCGAGAGATGCCCGCCTGACGAAAACCCAAGCACGCCAACCTTGTGTGGATCGATATGCCACTCCTGTGCGTGCGAGCGCACCAGGCCCATTGTCCTCTGCGCGTCTTCCAAAGCCATCGGTGATTCCGGATACGGCCCAGATTTCGGATAGTCGCCAATATCGGTCACGCGGTATTTCAAGAGCACACAGGTAATCCCTTTGGGCGTCAGCCAATCACAGACCTCAGTACCTTCAAGGTCGATGGCTAAACCCTGATAGCCTCCGCCCGGAAACACGACAATCGCAGCTCCCGTATTCTTTCCGTTGGGCAAATAGACCGTCATCGTAGGTCGCGAAACATTACTCACGCCCGTTGCCGGTTTGCCCGCAACCAGGAACTCCTTCCCTGTCGTCTTAGCAATCTCGGGCCCGGCGACAGGCTGCGCGTCGGGCACTGCCCCTGGCCAAATTGGTACTTGCGTATGTCCGGGTGATGGCTGCCATACAGGTGATTGGGCGCTCATACAGCCAAGCTCAAACACAACAAAAATAGAAAAGATTAAAACCTTCATCGCAATTCCAACATTTTTCACAAACACAAAGGTGATGCAAGACATGTGCAAATTCTATTACTGTATGGGCTTGGCTTTGTAGCGTCAAAGGGCAAATCGAAAGTCCAAGAATTCAGAGGGTAGGAAAAGAAACGTGGCAAAGAATTTTCATGAACTTCGCAAAAAGATGTCTTCCGAAGCCCGGGAAAAAGCTCGCGTGCTGGCTCAGAAGTATGCCGCGGAAATGCCTCTTGATGAATTGCGCGCTGCACGCCAGATGACGCAAGAACATCTGGCAAAGCTGCTTGGGACAAAACAAGCTGCCATTTCGAAGCTGGAACGTCGCACGGATATGTACTTGAGCACGCTTCAATCCATCGTGAAGGCGATGGGCGGACAGCTAAAAATCGAGGCTATATTCCCGGAGGGTGCAGTTGAGATCAATCAGTTTCGAAGATTAAGGCAATCCAAGGTAAGGGCGAAGCCAAGAGCATCTTCCCATCGTGGAAACAAACGTTAACACGCCTGATTGTTCCCTGCGCGTTATTTTTCAATTCCGGTGCGGATGATTCTGGACTCGTTGCAATTCGCGATACAGCTCGCTTTTCGAGATTCCTTGTTCTTTGGCCAGCACTTTCAGTGCAGCTTTTTCATCCAGTTGTTGGGCTTGCATAATCTCTCTTAATCGCGCTGGAAGATCTTTTTCCTTAGCCGCAGGGGCTGCGGCTTCCGCTTTGCCGATAAGCAGGGTGACTTCGCCGCGAAATTCACGATTGTGGAACGTCTTCAGAATCTCCTCTGCTGTTCCACGGATGAACTCTTCGTGGAGCTTGGTTAACTCACGAGCGATCACTACCTGGCGCTCTGGGCCCAGAATTTCGGCAATCTCCCCAAGCGTTCCCAGTAGCCTGTGCGGGGCCTCATAGAAGATCACTGTCTGCTGAACATCGCGCAGAGATTCCAGGGCGGTGCGTCTTTGGCCGGATTTGGCGGGCAAAAATCCACGAAACTCAAAGGTATCAATCGGCAACCCACTGACGGCCAGCGCCGCGACCAAGGCCGAAGCTCCGGGTATGGGCACTACGGTGATACTGTGCTCGATGGCCAACCTGATTACCCGGTATCCGGGATCAGAGATGCCGGGCATGCCCGCATCGGAGACCTGCGCAATCGAGAGTCCCTCCTGGAGCTTGGTTATCAGTTCTTGCGCGCGCTCCTGCTCGTTGTGTTCATGGTAGCTGATGGTTGGTTTCTGGATTTGATAATGCTCCAGGAGCTTGCGAGTCTGGCGCGTATCTTCGCAAGCGATCAAGTCCACTTCACGCAACATGCGAACAGCACGATAAGTAATGTCCTCGAGGTTGCCAATGGGAGTAGCCACCACGTAGAGCTTGCCTTTTTCTTTTTGAGCAGCAGCCATTCGCACACTCGCACTTAATCCCCTCCCAGCATAGCATCACGGCGCGCAATGAAATCATCTCAAAGCCAGAGGAGGAAACATGAAACTGGAGTCATTGCAGGAATTGTTCATTGAGGAGTTGCAGGACCTTTATTCAGCGGAAAATATGATCTTGAAAGCTTTGCCAAAAATGATTGACGAAGCCTCGTCCCCTGAATTGAAAGGCGCATTTACCCAGCATCTGGAGCAAACCCGCACGCAGGTGCAGCGGCTCGACCAGATATTCGACCAACTTGAAGGAGTTGATCGCAAAGACAAGAAATGCAAAGGGATGAAAGGCATCATCGACGATGCTGAAGACTTTCTGGACGAAGATGCCGGACCCGAGGTGCTGGATGCGGGCATGATCGCAGGAGCACAGAAGGTTGAGCACTATGAGATTGCAGGCTACGGCACGGTGCGGACCTATGCCAACCTGCTGGGACGCCGCGACTGGGCGCAACTACTGCAGCAAACTCTCGACGAAGAGAAGCAGACCGACGTGAAATTGAACCAGCTCGCGGAGCACCTCAACCTCGAAGCTAAAGCAGCCTGACCTTCAAAACAAAAGGCCGGCGCAATCGCGCTGGCCTTTTTTAGTCCTCCGCCTTCCTTCGAACATTGACGCATTTTCAGGGATGCTCATACAATCAAAGCGACAACTCCCGAATCCAAGGTGTGTCTAAGTGCCCATCTACGAATATCAGTGCAAGAAATGCAAGCACAAGTTTGAAAAGATACAAAAGTACTCTGATCGCTTGATCAAGAAGTGCCCGGAATGTGGGGGACCGGTGGAGCAGCTTCTCTCCGCCCCGGCCGTTCAGTTTAAAGGAAGCGGCTGGTATGTGACCGACTACGCCCGCAAAGGGACGACGGGCGACTCCGGTGGTTCGGATAGTGCGTCCTCCGGCGGCTCGACCTCCAAATCCAACGAGAGTTCCGATGCCAAGAAGACTGATTCCAAGTCTGAAGCTAAAACTGAAGCGAAGTCCGAGCCAAAAACGGAAACGAAGGTGAAGAAGGACAAGTAAGTAATTATGAAGCACAACGCAAGGTCCCACTATCTACCCACGCTGGCGCGTGGGTAAATCTCGGGATGACGAGTTTTTTGATCTTTTCCAAGCGGTTCAAGCAGCCTTTTTCTTTGGCACTTTGGCGCCCTTTTGCCGGGCTTTGGAAAGTCCAATCGCAATGGCCTGCTTACGGTTTTTCACTTTGTGCTTGCCCGATCGCATGTGATGCATCTCAGTACGCACTTCCTCGCCGGCTTTTTTGCTGTACTTGCGTCCACTGGATTTCTTTCTCGAACTGGTGGATCGGGACTTGCTGCTGGAACTTGACCTTCGGCTCGAACTCGATTTGGTTGCCATTCGATTCTCCCCTTTCTCTAAGTGAGACGTTAGGCTCTAAGAAGGGGTTGGCATTTGCATCTTTGACAAGCATTCACTCAAAGGAGCAAAAAACGAAGGAATAACCACAGAGGACACGAAGGAGCACTGAGGAAATCAAATCAAAAATCAACCGCAGGGTTGCGCAGAGAAATTCCAGGTGGCTTTGGTCAACAAAATTTGCGCGAAAAAGCACTATTTCAAAGCTGGCACTCGGCAATTGAGAATTCGAAAGCAAATTGCCCAATTACCAAGTTATCCAATTACCCAATCGTTACCGTCTTCTCTCGTCCGGCCACCATGAAGCTCATCTGGTGCTTGGGCACATCGGCATCGATGATGACGTGATCGCCGTGTAATACTTCGCCTTCAAGAATCTTTAACGCCAGCGGATCCTGGATGAGCCTCTGGATGGCCCGCTTGAGTGGACGCGCGCCATAAGCACGGTCATAGCCTTCCAGGAACAGCAATTCTTTGGCGGGCGGCGTCAGTTCGATGGTGATCCGGCGATCGGCCAGAAGTTTCCGCAGATCGTCGAGCCGCAACTCGATAATGCGCGTGAGCTGCTCTTCTCCCAATGGGCTGAAGACAATGATGTCATCCACGCGGTTCAGGAATTCCGGACGGAAGTGCTGCCGCAAAGCTTCCATCACATGTTCTGTAGCTTCAGCAAAGGCTTCGGGCGAACTCACTCCTTCGGCCTGCAGATAGCTCGCGCCGATGTTGGAGGTCATGATGATCACCGTATTCTTGAAGTGCACCGTGCGGCCTTTGGAATCGGTCAAGCGACCATCGTCAAGAATCTGCAGCAGGATATTGAATACGTCGGAATGCGCCTTCTCGATTTCGTCAAACAGGATCACGGAATAGGGCCGCCGCCGGATGGCTTCTGTGAGCTGCCCGCCTTCGTCGTAGCCTACATATCCGGGAGGCGCGCCGATCAGCCGGGCCACCGCGTGCTTTTCCATGTATTCCGACATATCGATGCGGACCATGGCATGTTCGTCATCAAAAAGGAATTCGGCGAGGGCCCGAGCCAATTCCGTCTTGCCCACGCCGGTTGGGCCTAAGAAGATGAATGAGCCGATCGGTTTGTTAGGATCGCTCAATCCGGCGCGCGAACGGCGGATCGCATTGGCAACGCGATTGAGAGGCACGTCCTGGCCAACCACTCGCTGGCGCAGCCGCTCTTCCATCTGGACCAACTTCTTGACTTCCCCTTCAAGCATCTTGGCGACTGGAATTCCGGTCCACTTCGAAACGATCTTGGCAATGTCTTCTTCGTCTACTTCTTCCTTCAACATGCGAGGCTGGTCGTGATTGCTATCCATCTCGGCGTTCAGACGCGCGAGTTCGGTTTCCGTCTGGCGCAATTCGCCGTAGCGAATCTGCGCAACCCGCTCGAGGTTTCCCTGGCGTTCGGCTTGCTGTTCTTCGATCTTTAACTGCTCGATGCGCTCTTTTAGCTCGCGCACGTGGGTAATGGCTTCTTTCTCCTGCTTCCAGCGGACTTTGAGCGCGCCGGCTTGCTCGCGCAAATCGGCAAGTTCGCGCTCGACTGCCGCGAGGCGTTCGCGCGAATTCCGGTCATCTTCCTTCTTCAACGCCTGCTTCTCGATCTCCAGTTGTGTGGCCTTGCGTTCGAGCTGGTCGATCTCGGTAGGCAAAGAATCAATTTGGATGCGCAGAGATGCCGCTGCTTCGTCCACCAGGTCAATCGCTTTATCGGGAAGGAAGCGGTCGGAGATATAGCGATGCGACAGCGTAGCTGCGGCAACAATGGCAGAATCCTTGATTCGGACTCCGTGATGGACCTCATAACGCTCTTTCAAACCGCGCAGAATCGAGATCGTATCTTCGACATTAGGCTCGCCCACAAAGACAATCTGGAAGCGGCGCTCCAAGGCTGCATCTTTTTCAATGTATTTGCGGTATTCGTTCAAGGTGGTGGCGCCGATCGCGCGCAACTCGCCTCGGGCCAGCGCCGGTTTCAACATGTTGCTGGCATCGATTGCGCCTTCGGCAGCGCCGGCCCCAACGAGAGTATGAAGCTCGTCGATGAACAGAATGATCTGTCCGTTGGAGTCGGTAATTTCCTTGAGGACGGCTTTCAAACGATCTTCAAACTCGCCCCGGTATTTAGCTCCCGCCAGCATTGAGCCCAGGTCGAGCGACACGACCCGTTTGTTCTTGAGAATCTCAGGAACATCGCCGGAGATAATACGCTGCGCCAGCCCCTCGACAATGGCGGTTTTGCCCACGCCAGGTTCGCCGATCAATACAGGATTGTTTTTGGTGCGGCGCGAAAGCACCTGGACCACGCGCCGAATCTCTTCGTCCCGTCCAATTACGGGATCAAGTTTGCCGCGACGCGCCAGCTCCGTCAGATCCTTGGCATAGCGTTCTAACGCCTGGTATTTGCCTTCAGGATTCTGGTCGGTCACGCGTTGTGAGCCGCGAATCGCGGTAAGGGCTTTCAGAATCGCGTCATAAGAGGCTCCGGCAGAAGCTAAAAGCTGATAGGCTTCATTGCTTTTATCCTTTTCGCGGGCCATGGCCAGCAGGATATGTTCGGTGGAGACATATTCATCTTTGAAGCGGTCGGCCTCTTTGGTAGCCTGGTCCAGAATTCGCTGTCCGGCAGCGGAGAGATGGGCCTGCATTGCCCCCCCGCCGGAAACCTTGGGGAGGCGGCCAATGAGTTCCATGGTTTGCGCCTCGAGAGATCCGGTATTGACTCCCAGCTTGGTAAGCACAGGGACAACAATGCCCTCACGATCCTGCAAAAGCGCGGCCAGGGTATGAACGGGCAGTATCTCGGGGTTGCCGTTCTGCGAGGCAATGTCATTTGCCTGCTGGATTGCCTCTTGCGATTTAACTGTGAATTTGTCCCAACGAATGGCCATCTTTCACTCTCCCCAAAACCTGTCTTAAAGATACTCCTACACAACTCGTGGCATTAAAGAAAAACGGGAGATTGACATCATCTCCCGTCTTCCATTCTTACGACCATTCTTACGACAATTCAAAAGCGGAAGCCGCGTGGCGCTTACCCCTGAAGGGTTTTGCTCCCGCTGCTGGCGCCGACCTTGATCTGCTTCGGCTTGGCTTCAGCCCGCTTGGCCAAGGAGACCTTGAGGATTCCCTTGTCATAGTCGGCTTCCACTTTATCGGTATCCACCGTGCTGGGGAGACGGAAGGTGCGCAGGAAAGAGCCATAGCGCCGCTCGATGCGATGAAAGTTCTCTTCTTTCTCTTCTTTTTCAAACTTCCGCTCGCCTTTCACGGTCAGCGTGTTGTTTTCCAGTTGGACGTCCAGGTCCTCTTCGTTGACGCCTGGGATTTCGAGTTTCAGCACCAGGTTATGCTCATCCTCGTAAACGTCCACCGGC
>DASZFK010000442.1:0-7190 GCA_035939855.1 Candidatus Angelobacter sp. | reverse complement strand
GTTCAACTGCTGCGACGTGATCTTCTGCAAGCTTCCAAACAAAGCATTGGAAGATGTGTCGCTCCCGGTAAGGGCCACACCCAGCCAGCCAAGAAACGTTCCAAAGAAGGGAAAGAACCATCCTGTTCGCGTAAACGCAAGTCCGAGTACGGCGTCCATGCCCGAATATCGCGTTAGATAGCCCAGACCCAACATGCACCCGATCGCGATGATGGCAAACCTCAACTTGTGTAACGTTCGTCCAAAAACCACAAACATCTCCTTAATTGACACGCCTAACAGCAGCCCGGAAATGAGCGCGGCCAGGAAGCACGCTGTACCGGTAGCTGTGAGCCAGTTGAAATCGTACTTCGCATTCTCCGGAGTAGGTTTTTGCACTACCGGCTTGTCGCGGGAAATGGCTCGATGAACGATAGGAAAATCCCATCCGTTTTGGGACGCAACGGTCGAAAAGCGCGGCGTGGTTTTTTGGTTCAGATAGGTCTTAACCTTTGGCAACCCCCAAAGCAGCACGAGCAGAGACAAAATCACAAATGGCATCCATGCCTTGGCGATCTGGCCGCGAGTATATGAGTGACGAACAATTGTTTGATCGCGTTCATGCGGGAATCGCCAGATCTTTTTAGGCTTCCAAAACCTTAAAAAGATGACGGTAACCAGCAGGGAGAAAGTGCCAGCCATAATGTCGACCAGGTTACTGTCCATGTGGTTGGCCCAGAAGAATTGCATGGCTCCGAAAGAACCGCCCACCACCAATATCGCCGGAGCTACTTCAAAGGTCTCTTTCCAACTCACCATGGCCCGTACCAGCCAAAACGGAACGATAAGGCAAGTGATGGGAAGAATACGTCCGATCATTGCGTTCATGTCGGACTCTGTGGGATTGCCGCCGACTACCGCAGCCAGCGTGTGCACCGGAGTGCCGATCGCGCCCCAAGCTACAGGCGACGTATTGGCGATCAGGTTCAGCACAGCCGCATGGAAGGGAGAGAAGCCCAGCCCCACCATGAAGGCGCTGGCGATGGCAACAGGGGTACTGAAGCCGGCGCAGCCTTCAAGAAAAGCGCCAAAGCAGAATGCGACCAGGAGCAGTTGCATGCGCCGGTCGGCCGTGTAACCGGCCAGCGATTCTTTCATGATTTCGAAGTGCCCGGTATGGACCGTAAGCTCGTAGAGATAGACCGCGGCCACTACGATCCACACAATCTTCAGCAGGCCGAATGACAAGCCATACACGAAGCTCATTCCAGCCAGTTGGAAAGGCATGTGGAATACCATTGTCGCTACAACCAAAGCGGTAGCAGCCCCTGCCATTGCCGCCCAGTGAGGCTTTACACGAAATCCAGCGAGCAAGCCCAGCAGGACCACGATGGGCAGGGAGGCAACCAGCGTGGAAAGCCACCAGTGTCCCAACGGGTCATAAACCTGTGTCCAATGCATGATTGTCTCCTTGTAAAAGCGCCGGAATTATAAATGCCTTCCGCGATTGTGGCTAAGAAAATATGTGGAGACCAAAATTAGGCTGGCGCGGGCTTTCTTGCCAAAAAACGAAAGGCTGCTAGCTGCTGGCTACTAGCTCCTAGCCAAACAAGACTTGCGGTGAACCTTGATTTGGAGCGTTTTGGGCGTCGGTGGAGACCATTAACAAGCGAGACAAGTGAGTTGCGTAACTCTGCGATCTCTGCATTGCCAGTACCTCAAAATTGCGTTTTTTCTCTCAAATCAATTCTTCTCTGCGCTCCCTGCGGCCTCTGCGGTGAGCTTGGGTTCCTCTGTGGCTTCTGTAGTAAAGGGGTTTTTGGTTGTGGCGTCGCGCCGCTGCGGTCTCTGCAGTTGATTTTGGGCTTCCTTTGCGTCCTTCGCGTCCTTTGCGGTGAAAACAAGGTTCACGCTTTTCCAATCAAAACCCCAGCCAGAAACACCAGCAATCCGCCGACCACCACTTGCAAGGTGGCGGAAAGTAGAGGTGACTCCATGTAACGATGCCGTACCCAGGCAATCACGGCCAACTCCGCCAGCACAACGATAACTGCAATTGACGTGGCTAAGCCAAAATTAGGGATCAGAAAAGGCATGGTATGTCCAATGCCGCCCAGAGCAGTCATCAGCCCGCAAACTAAACCCCGAATCCAGGGATGCCCTCTGCCGGTAAGGCTTCCATCATCGGAAAGCGCCTCGGCGAAACCCATGCTGATACCTGCGCCGATAGACGCCGCAAGTCCTACTAGAAAGGCAATGTGGCTGCTCTTGGAATAAAACGCGGCGGTAAAGACCGGGGCCAGCGTCGAAACCGAGCCATCCATGAGCCCCGCCAGCCCCGGCTGGATGATCTGCAGGACAAAGAGCCGTCTTCCGGCCTCGTCTTCTTCGTGCCGAGCTTCGCCCTGAAGATTGTCACGCTCCAGTTCGCCGGCCCGGTGTTCGTGGGAGCGTTCTTCCTGGGCCAAAGCATTCAATAGCTGCCGAATGCTGGCATCCTCGGTACGCGTAGCGGCTTTTTCATAGAAACGGCGCGTCTCCGCCTCCATGGTTGCGGCTTGCTGGCGCACAGCTTTCAAACCCAGAGGACGCACCAACCACAGCGGACGGCGGCTCACGAACCCCTTTACGTCGTGGCGGCGAATCAGCGGGATATGCTCGCCGAATTTGCTGCGGTAAAGCTCGATCAGCCGGTTTAAGTGGCCGGCTTCTTCCTCGCGCATGCCTTCGAATACCGCAGCCGAGGCCGGATATGTCTGGCGCAAGCCTTCGGCAAAATCGCCGTAGATGCGCGCGTCATCTTCTTCGGACGAAATAGCTAGAGCTAGTATTTCCCGTTCTGAGAGACTCTCAAAGCTGCGCATAGATTTAAATGAGGATTGTACTATTTACTCGCCGAGGCCGGACTCTCAATTTCCAATACTTCGATGGCGGAAGAATAGCGTCCCAGGGGCGCGGAGACCTGTGCGCCCTGCACTAATCCATGCACCTGCTGGAGCATCTCGCGCGCAATTTGAATGCCTTCATTGCGGGCCGCTTCGGCATTGGGAGCGCGCCCGATACGTTCGACGATGGAATCGGGAACAGAGACGCGCAGCTCATTCTTCATGAATTCTGCATTGCGCACGCTTACCAGCGGCCAGATGCCGGCCAGGACGGGAATGCGGCAGTGTTCGATGCGGCGCAGAAAAGTTTCCAGCAGCGCGATGTCAAACACCGGTTGGGTGACGGCGAAGTCTGCTCCGGCTTCCACTTTGTATTCAAAGCGACGGATCTCTTCATCGATATTAATGATGCCGGGGTTCGCGCCTACGCCGATTACGAATCCGGTGCCGGCGCCGATCGGATTGCCGCCGATATCCAGCCCACAATTCAGGTTATGGACAATATTGACCAGCCCAATAGCGTCCACATCAAAAACCGCGGTAGCATCGGGATAGTTGCCGAGCTTGGGCGGATCTCCAGTGATGCAGATCAGGTTGTGGATGCCGGTGCTGTAGGCCCCTAGCAGCTCTGATTGCATGCTGAGCACATTGCGGTCGCGGCAGGTGAAATGGAGGATGGTCTCAATTCCAACATGCTGCTGAACCAGGATGCAAAGCGCCAGGTTGCTCATCTTCGCCGAGGCACGAGGGCTGTCAGGAATATTGATGGCATCAATTCCCGCAGATTTCAGATATCTCGCGCCTTCAAGCTCCTTGCGAAAATCGACGCCTTTGGGGGGCACGATCTCCACCATGGTGACGAACTCGCCCGCGGCCAGCTTTCTGCCAATCGAGGAACGCTGGGCAAGCCCAGCCGGAGCCAGTCTGGTCTCTTTTTGGCGCTCGGTGACTACCTGAAATCCGCCCGTCTTGCCCTTGATATCGGCGGCGCGCAAAGAAGACTTCATGGCCCGGGTATGTTCGGGCGTAGTCCCGCAACATCCACCTACAAAAGCCACTCCGGCGTTCACGAATTTGCGGGCATAGCTGGCCATGTATTCGGGCGAGCACAGATAAATATTGCGGCCCTCGACGCTGCGCGGAATTCCGGCATTCGGCTGAGCTGAAAGCGGCTTGTCGGTTATGCGTCGGATGCGCTCAATCGCTTCCAGCATCGCCACCGGACCGACACTGCAGTTGCATCCCAGCACATCAGCGCCCCAGGCATCGACCTTGGCGGCCAACGTCTCTGCGCTCGCGCCGTCGAGGCAGTTCCCTTCTTCATCAATCGTGGCCTGGGCCACTACCTGGATCGTAGACGACACATCCCGCACCGCCAGCAGAGCCTGATGCAGCTCTTCGAGATAGCCAAACGTTTCCAGGATGATCAAATCAACGCCACCCTCGATTAATGCCGTTACCTGCTGGCGAAAAGCTTCCCTCACCTCTTCCCTGGAGATTTTGCCCAACGGCTCGATGCGAACGCCGATCGGCCCAACGGAGCCTGCAACCAGTGCAGACTCAGCCTTTTTTGCGTTGAATGAATCGGCTGCCTCCCGAGCTAAGCGTGCTCCCTGCAAATTAATGTCCCGAATTTTGTCGGCCAGTCCATAGCGGGAGAGACGAAAAATGTTTCCGCCAAACGTGTTTGTCTCAATGACTTCGGCCCCCGCATTGAGGTAATCCTGATGAATATTGCGGATCAGATCGGGCTGGATCAGATTGAGTTCGTCATAACACTTATTAATGAAGACCCCCTTCGCGTACAGAAGAGTCCCCATAGCCCCATCGCAAAGGACAGGACCTTGCTTGATGCGGCTGAGAAGATCAAGCGGCATATCTTAAGATTGTACAGTGGTCTGTTATAATTTTCGTCATCCCCATGAGACTGGTTTTAGCTAAAGCAACATCATTAAGGCCCTTGCTCCTGAGACTTGTGATCCCCATGCTGGCGGCTTTTATCGCAGGCTGCAATGGATACAAAGCCCCAAGCACAACCGCGACGCCCACCAGTGGCATTAAGAAGCGCGTTCTGATCTCCAACCAGCAGTCTGGAAGTGTAACCATCATGGACGCCTCCAAGGACACCGTGTCGACCTCCGGCTTTACGGTTTTCGGCGCCACCCGCATGGCTACCAATGGTGGCACTTCGGCAGTCATCAGCAGCACCGGAACCGATGTCGGTTTATACGATGATGTACATGAGCAGGCAGGTCTTCAGCCGGTATTTCCCAATCAGCCGCAGGACGTCGCAGTCAGCAGCGATGGCAAGACCCTCTTCGCAGCCGTGCGTAATTCAGGTTTTGTCGCGTTTACCAACGTTGCCGATGGCACGTTCAGCGTTGTCAACGTCCCCAGCGTGAGCCGGTTGGTTCTCAGTCCCAACGGCACCAAGCTGCTTGCTTTTAGCGATGATCCACAGAACCAGTCGGGCGCCAATGCCAATGCTTTCACCGTAATTGACGTCGCAAGCAAAACCCCAACCGTGATTGCCGGTGGAGTTGGAGACCAACCCTTTACCGGTGTGTTCAACAGCAGCGAAACCAAGGCGTTCATCCTCAATTGCGGAACTGGATGTGGCGGTACAGCAGCACCCAGTGTTGTCCAGGTAGACTTTAGCGGGACCCCGGCATTCGGAACAAAAGTAAGCGTGTCGGGAGCGACCGTGGGCCTGCTGAACAGCTCAACCTTATTTGTCGCAGGCACCGATTCGACGTCGAAGGGCACAGTTCAGGCGATCAATACTGGTACCATGACCGCCTCGGCTCCGATAACCATCGCCAACGGCCTCCATACCCTCATGAAGATGGCGAACAACAACCGGCTTTATATCGGATCGTTGGGTTGCACTACCTCCCCTGGTTCCACGCCGGGCACGACCACCGGATGCTTATCCATCTTGAATACCGGCTCCAACGCGGTAATCATCCCGGCATTTGGAACGCCCCGCACAGCCTTCGACGTGACCGGAATCCAGCCCATCTCCAACCGTAACGTCGTGTACGTGTGCGAAGGCGGCGAACTGGATATCTTCGACACCACCACCGATGCGCTAACTCCAACTCAAATTGATATCGTGGGCAAAGCGTTTGATGTGATCCAGATCGATCCGTAACGGACTTGGGCAATCCATCGAAATCCGGGAGAAGCGTGCAAATGTGGCTGCATAAACACGCGGAGGAATTCTTGAAGCCTTCTTTGCGAATTCTCGCATTGCTTTCGTTGTTCTTTGCTTTGCCTACAGTGGCGGCTGAACTGCAAAAGAAGACCAGCACCGCTTATGATCACTATGTCCAGCTTACGGAGGCGCGCATTGCGGGAGAAATGGGTGATGGCAACAGCTTTCTTTGGGTCGACCGCCAGCCGGAACCGCGTCGCAAGGAATTGTTGTCGTTGTTGGCCAAGGGGCAGGTTGTAGTGCAACACATGGAAACCCGGGAGAGCGGGAAGGAGATTCCGATTCCCGATGGCATGGTGCATCATTGGATGGCGACAGTATTCGTCCCTGGAGTGGATCTCCAGCAAACCCTCTCCCTGATGCAGGACTTCGAGCGCCATACTGAAATCTACAAAGCTGATGTGGTTAAAGCCAAGGTGTTGAACCACAAGGGAGACGACTTTCAACTCTATCTGCGCCTGCATCGAAAGACCGTTGTCACTGTCGTCTATGACACGCAATTCGATATCAAGTTTTTTCCAGTAGACAAAACGCGGGAATACAGCCGCCATTGCGCCACCAGGATCGTTGAAGTGGAAAATGCCGGCCGATCTGACGAGCACGAGGACCCGGTTGGCAACGATCGCGGCTTCCTCTGGCGGCTCAACACCTACTGGCGCTATCAGGAAAAGAACGGCGGAACTTATATCCAGGTCGAGTTCATTACTTTGAGCCGCAGCGTCCCTTCGATCTTTGCCTGGCTGGTGAACCCCTACATAAAGAGCATCCCCCACGAATACCTGACCAACCTGTTACAAACAACGCGCTCGGCACTGACCGCCAAGAAAAGCTAACCAAACAGTCCACATCGTCCAGCCGGTCCACATCGTCCACGAAAAGCTCTGCTGATGATAAATTTGGTTGCAGGAGAACCTCATGCCCGAAACCCCACAGGAGTACACCCAGCGAATTCTGAGTTACACAGAAGGTAAAGATCCGCTGCGAGTCCAGCGGGATACCGCCAAAAAACTGGCTGCATTGATTAAGGGCATCGACAAAAAACGTCTTAGCCAGCGTCCCGCGCCCGACAAGTGGTCGATTGCCGAGATTGTTGCTCACTTGGCCGATTC
>DASZFK010000441.1:0-4817 GCA_035939855.1 Candidatus Angelobacter sp. | reverse complement strand
ATCGGGCTTTAGCCTAATGTCACTTACTTTAGAGTATCTTTCTGTTCTGTGATCCCCTCTCACCCTGTCATCCTGAGCGCAGCGCCGCGAAAAAGCTTAGCTTGAGAAAATCATGGGCGCGGAGTGAAGGACCCCGAGAATGCGTCAATATTCTACGTCAGATTGAGAGGCACTTCGGCGATGCTCGATTTTTCGACCAGTCACCAACCGTGCTCAACCGGCACCTCGAATAAGCTACCGGCATTTCCAGTGTTCCTTGTCGCAAAGTAAGTGGCATTGGGCTTTAGCCCCTGCAGCCCGCTGGTGGCTGCGAAAATGCGTTTTTCCGCAAGCACTTTAGTCGTGCCGAAAAATCTAAAGTCACTTACTTTGCAAAATGTCTCCACCATATTACCCATCCCCCCTGTCATCCCGTCAAACGAAGCGCGGCAAGAAACTCAAAGCTACGAATAGGATTGGCGCGGGAGGGAGGGAACCCGATAACAGCTAACAGCTAACAACTGCTCTTCCGCATCAACCCAGTCATGGCCCAGATTCCCAGCACGGGACCCAGGGCCATGCTGGCCAGAGCGACGCGCCATCCAAAGCGTTGCGCAATTGCAGCCATGGCGCGGATGGTAACGGCGGTCAACAGGAATCCGAGTGCGGTTTGGGTTGTCAGCGCTGTGCCAACGTAACGCTTTTCCGCGACTTCGCTGATGATGGCGGAAAACTGCGCTGAATCGGCGATGATGGAGATTCCCCAAACGAAGGCCAGCATCAGGAGCAGCAGGGGATGATGATAGACCACTGCGGCCAGCACGCAGCATAGCGCGCTCACACTCATAGCGATTACAGTGACTCTGGCCCGCTGGCCAATTCTGGCTGACGTTGTTTGGTCCTGAAGGCGATCGCTCACGGACCCGGCCCACACGCAGCCGACGATTCCTATCCCGATTACTGCCGCTGTGGCAGCCTCATATTTCAATCGTGGCCAGCCACTCGATGCGCTGAAGATCACGGCAATCCATCCCCACATCGAATACAGCTCCCACATGTGTCCCAGGTATCCGAAGTTGGCCAGCCGCAACGGACGATTCCGCGCGATCTCCCAGATCTGCGAGATATGCAAACGAGACTGCGGCATGGCAAAAGGGCCTTCATGTACGGCCAACGCGACAATCAACGCTCCCAGCAAGGCAAAGCCGCTGCCGGCCAGAACCACGCCCTTCCACGGAATTCCTCCCACAGAGTTCACTGCATGGGGCAAAGCCGAGCCAATGGAAAGGGCGCCAATCATGATGCCCAGGGCGAGTCCTCGTCCTTTTTGAAACCAGCCGGCGATGATCTTCATGCCGGTGGGATACACTCCCGCGAGGAAGAAACCTGTTGCGCCCCGAAGCAGGATTGCAGGCACTGGATTGGCGGCTTCGAGCGTAAAGGCTGCGTTGGTGGCAGAGGCAGCAATTGCTGACACCACCAGGACTTTAATGGGACTGAAAATATCGGGAACGTTGAATAAAGCAAAGACGATTGCGCCAACGGAGAAGCCAATCTGTACGGCCACCGTCAGCCAGGAGCTTAATTCCAAACTGGCATGCCAGATCGAGGTGATCTGGGGAAGCACCGCAGTGCCGGTGAACCACAGAGACATCGCCAACAGCTCGGCGACCGAGAGCAAAAACAAAACCCGCCCGGAGGACGATACAACCGGGCGGGCCTGTGGTTCAATGACTGTAGCCACTTATCCTTTAAGCTTCTTCCGTTCGCACACTTCCACTATTTTTGTCGGATCAATGGCTTCGTTATCGACCTGCATCTCCGCGATCTTTCCTTCCTTATCTATGAGGTAATTGATGCGCCGGGCCGCTTTATACCTGGGATTGTAAAGCCCATATTCCTTGGTCACATCGCCACCCCAATCGCTCAGTAATGGGAAGGTGACTCCCAGCTTTTCCGCCCAAGCCTTGTTGCTGAAGGGGCTGTCCATGCTTACACCCAGCACCTGGGTGTCTGCAGCTTCCAGCTTTGCCAAATTCTGCTGGAAGTTCTGCATGTGCTTGCTTCAACCACCGGTAAAGGCAAAGATGTAAAACGCCAGCGCGACGTTTTTCTTGCCACGGAAATCGCTCAGTTTAACCGGTTTCATACTGGTGTCGTTCAACGTGAAATCCGGGGCCATGTCTCCGACCTTGTACTTTGGTTCAGGAGGGCCTTCTTTTTTTTCTTGTGCCCAACTCGGGTGGGTTTGCGGCGCTGCCAGCGCGAGCACCCACAATATCAACAATACAGCGGTTCGACGCATGTAATAGTCCTCCGCAGATTTTCTGCCCAGTAAGGCTACATTTGAGGGGTTCATCAGGTCAAATGCGCTGCCCGGCTACTATGCCTGGAACTGAGAAAATGCAAGAATATTCCATTATTTCGTTCTCTATGATGAACGAGGCCCGTAAAGGAGGGCTATGCCGTTACGCCTGTTGAGCGGTTTGCTGATACTCGCTGCTTTAGCCATCTTCACTCGTCCGCTGATTTCCCAGAACCCACAAGGACCTCAGAATCCACCACTCCTTCCTAGATGGGAATACAAAGTCACAAGGGTCGATGCAAGTCTGTGCTCCGCTGAAAACGAACTAACCACGTCACTGAATGTTATCGGCCAGGAGGGCTGGGAACTTGTAAGTTATGAGCGGCTTCTCCCGCCATTCCCAAGAGATGCAGAAGGCACCCTCCTGATACGGCCTGCGGCTACCGGCTCCGGCGCTCAAACCCAGCCACAGACTGCCGATTCGTTCACGGGAAACATAGCAATGAGAATGGGACAGACCCAGCCCGGAAATTGCCGCTTCCTGTTCAAGCGGCAACTAAGGCCACAACCTTACCGCTGATGTGAAATGGAATGGCCTAACTCATCACTGATTTCTCCGCGGTGGATTTTGTTTTTTTGGTTGTGGCTCGGCTGCGTTGTGACCTCTGCGGTAAATCAGAATCCCATTCATGCTCTGCGGTCTCTGCGTATCCTGCGGTTCAAGCGTCGCCTTTGATCTTCTCCGTGTCTTCGTGCCTCCGTGGTGGGTTTGCTTTCTGTTGTAGCTCGGCTAACGTTGTGACCTCTGCGGTAAATCAGAATCCCATTCATGCTCTGCGGTCTCTGCGTATTCTGCGGTTGAAATGTTGTTTTTGATCTTCTCCGCGTCTCCGCGCCTCCGCGGTGGAACTGGCTTTGTGCTTGTTTCGCAGTGTCTCCGTGCCGTAGCCTGTCCTCGAGCGAAGCGAAGGGTGGTTCAGTTTTGATTTGGTCTTTGCGTCCTTCGCGTACTCTGCGGTTGATCCTTGTGGTTGTGGCTCGGCTATGCTGTGGAAATCAGTGGGTAATCTCCATGCTATTCTGAATTACCGTTGTGAAAAAACTTCTTCTTTTTATCATTCTCCTGATTCTCGTGGCCCTTGTCGCTCTCTCGGTATTGTCGGCCACGCCTGTCGTAACCTTGCCGGCTTCGCTTTCCGCGCTCGGCCAATCCACGCCGGTCAGCGTGCACATCAGCGATCCGCATGGCATTCGAAGCATTTCCGCCTACATTGAGCAGAACGGCGCACGCTTCAAAGTCTGGGAAATGAGCCAACCCTCGCGGCGTATCGTTTGGCAGCGAGGTGTCGCCGATGGCGATTGGATTTTCAAGACAGGCACGCAGAGTGTACCCCAGCTCAAGGACGGCAAAGCACATCTGATCGTCGAAGCTGTTTCAAACGATTTTCGCGGAAAAAGCGCCAGCACCGACCGCGAAGTGGTGGTCGTGACTCGTCCACCCTCGGTGAGCGCCGATCAGGACCAGCATTATCTCTACCTGGGCATGGCTGATCTGGCGACTTTCAACCTCTCAGGCTATTGGACGGAGGCCGGTGTCCGCGTCGGCAACCAGACCTTTCGCGCATGGCCGATGCCCGATGGAAAGCCAGGTTTCTTCTCGCTCTATGCCTTCGCCTGGGACATGCCCCCTGGAACTGCTCCGATCGTTTACGCGACCAATCCGGGCGGAAACGAAGCCACCAGCCACCTTGTATTCCAGTTCCCAAAAAGTGAGCAGCCCAAATACCGAGTCCGTGATTTGCAGGTGGATGACCGCTTCATCGAAAAAGTAGTGAACGAACTCGACCCCAATGGTGCTGGCGATCCGGTAACCCGTTTTCTCAAAATCAACGGCGAGATGCGACGGGCAAACAACAAGACCCTCTCCGATCTCCGTAACAAGACCGAGAGCAAGTTTCTCTGGTCACAGCCCTTCCTGCAGCAATCAAACTCCAAGGTGGAAGCGAATTTTGCCGATGTGCGGAATTACATCTACAAAGGAAAGAAGATCGACCAGCAAGTGCATCTTGGCTATGACCTCTCGATCACGCAGCACGTCGATGTGATGGCATCCAACGACGGACGTGTCGTCTACGCAGCGCCGCTGGGAATCTATGGCAATTGCATCGTTGTAGACCACGGCTACGGACTGCAATCCATCTACGGCCACCTGAGCGAAATCGCCGTCCATGAAGGCGACATGGTAAAACGCGGCCAAAGCATGGGCAAGAGCGGCATGACCGGCATGGCCGGAGGAGACCATATCCACTTCAGCATGCAGCTAGAAGGAATCCAGATCGACCCCAAAGAATGGTGGGATGCACACTGGATAAAAGACCATGTTGCCAAGAGGGTGAGTTTGCCGGGGTTTGAGCAGTGAGATGAGTAAGTAATGTTTGTGATTGAGCAATGTTGTTGAAGGTAGTCGATAATCTTGTCATCCCGAACGGAGCGCATCGAATCTGTTGGCACAAAGACGTTGCGAAGCGCGTAG
>DASZFK010000440.1:0-3688 GCA_035939855.1 Candidatus Angelobacter sp. | reverse complement strand
CCGACCCAGCTGGCCGAGGTTTGGTATCTGCTCCGGAGCGACTTCACCGCTGATTCTTTGCTGGCCTCCACAAGATCATCGGGCAAACCGACTTCTTTGATCTCTCGTAGGATCGAGAATATGGCATGAATCGCTTCATTGACTTGGCTCACGGAGGTAGAAGTATGGATAGACCATTCCCCGGCATCACTTAAGCCGTAGCTGACGGCAGAAGCGCTGTAGACAAGGCCTTTTTCGTATCGCAGCTTCTTTAAGAGAAGCGAGGCTCGACTACCGCCCGTAACTCCCGCTATCAAGTCCAGAATGCTTACATCTTTTTCAAAGATTGATCCCGTGCGGAATCCAAGGGTCATAAACACCTGATCAGATGTCTCATTGTGCACCACGGAAATGCTTTGTTTTCTCTGTTTCGGCAACAGAGCTTTGGGCATATTCATCTCCACACGGGAAGGTTTCATGATGAGATGTTCATTAAATGATTCAGCCAGTACATCGATTGATATTCCTCCTGACGTTACGAGCGTCAGCCTGTTGGGAGAGACACAATCGTTGTAGAACGCCATGAGGTTGTCTCTGGACAATGCCGAGACCGTCTCTTCAGTTCCCAAGACAAACCGTTCGAGAAGGGTTCCTTGAAAAATGAGCTCGTGCCACGCCCGATCACATAATTGCGCCATTCCAGATTTGTAGAGGCCGATCTCCTTCAAGATCGATCCTCGCTCCATCTCAGCGGTTTCAGGCAAGAATAATGATCCGGTCAGTATCTCATCCAAAGTACTCGTGTCAGTTTGCGGCAAAACCAGCCAGGGAGTTGCGGGTGAGAATCACCCACCTTTGAGGTGAAGCATTGGCTTAAGTGTTCCGGAAAATGGAACACTGGAGCGATGTATCAACTCAAAGTGAATCAGCAACAAACTATTGTAGCCTTGCGTCTGCAAGGTTGGTCCAAGCGCCGGATTGCGCGTGAGTTGGCTTTGGATCGAGCCACGGTGCGGAAATACCTGGCGCAGGCGGCTTCAAAATCACCCACCCCGCAAACCGGCTCAGGGGAATCCCCGCCACCAAAATCACCCACCAACCCGCAAACCGGGTCAGCGACTCGTTTCGGCCCAGTGAGTTCCTGCGAACCGTGGCGGGAACAGATCGAGCAGGCACTGGCGCAGGGGTTGTCCATTCAGCGGATCCACCAGGATCTGGTGGCTGAACGACAGTTTGCGGGCAGCTATTTTGCTGTGCGCCGCTTCGTGTTGCAGCGGGTGAGTTCCCAGGAACTGCCATTTCGGCGCATGGAGTGTGAGCCCGGCCATGAGCTGCAGGTCGATTTTGGCAAGGCGGGATGGGTGATCGAAGAAGGCAAGCGCCGACGTCCGCATTTGTTTCGTGCGGTGCTGAGCTACTCGCGCAAGGGTTACTGCGAGGCGGTGTGGCGGCAGACCAGTGAGAGTTTTATCCGGTGTTTGGAAAATGCGTTTCGGCATTTTGGTGGGGTTACGGTTACCGTCGTCATCGACAATCTGAAGGCCGGTGTGGTCCAGGCCGACTGGTATGATCCCGAGATCAATCCCAAGCTGGAGGAGTTCGCCCGTCATTACGGCACGGTCATTCTGCCCACCAAACCGGTCATGCCACGGCACAAGGGGAAAGTGGAAGCCGGGGTCAAATATGCGCAAAGCAACGCGGTCAAGGGCCGCAGCTTCGAGAGCCTGTCAGCGCAAAATCTGTTCCTGTCCGACTGGGAAAAGAACGTAGCCGACACGCGGATCCACGGCACGACGCGCCAGCAGGTAAGCAAGCTCTTTGAGCAGGTCGAGAAAGCCGCCTTGCAGCCGCTGCCGGCGGGTTTGTTTCCCGTCTTCGAGGAAGCGCTCCGCACAGTGCATCGCGACGGCTACGTGGAGTTCAAACGGGCTTATTACTCGGCACCCCCCGAATACGTCGGACGCCAGGTTTGGGTCCGGCAGGAATCACGGCTTCTGCGCCTTTACAACTCGCGCCGAGAACAGATCGCTCTGCACGCGCTGGCTGAACCGGGAAAGTTCACCACCGATCCCGCCCATCTGCACAGCCGCAAACGCCACATCATAGAACGCGGCGCCGAATACCTCCTGGATCGTTGCCGCTTGATCGGACCGCTCACAGGCACTTGGGCTGAAGCGATGCAACAGAACCGTGGGCCACAAAGCCTGCGCGTGATGCAAGGCTTGCTGCAGTTGGCCGGAAAACATCCTGCCGTCCAACTGGAGAAAGCCGCCAGTGTCGCCACCCATCACGGCACCTGGCGCCTCCGGGATCTCAAGCGCCTGCTGGAACTGCCCGGCAACGTGGTGCAGTTGGACTTTCTGGAAACCCACCCTTTGATCCGTTCACTGGATGCCTATCGCATTGAACCCTCCGAAAACCTCAATCCAAGCCCAAATCCATGACTCAACTCCAAACCACACTTCGTCAACTGCGCCTCTCCGGCCTCCTGCAAACCCTGGACGTTCGGCTGCAGGAAGCCGCCGCCGGTCGCCTGGCTCACGGCGAGTTCCTCGAACTCATCTTCCAGGATGAACTCAACGTGCGCCACCAGCGGATGCTGGCTCGCCGCACCAAAGCCGCTGACTTTCGCGCTCTCAAGACGCTGGAAGACTTCGACTGGCAGTTCAACCCCACCATTAACCGCAAACAGATCTTTGAACTGGCCGCGGGCAATTACCTGCGCGAGGCAAAAGACATTTTGTTCCTCGGCCCGCCGGGGATCGGCAAAACGCATCTGGCCCAGGCCCTGGGCTACGAAGCCATCAAGCAAGGCAAGGAAGTCCTCTACCGGTCCATCTTCGACCTCGTCCGCGACTTCATGAAAGATGAAGCCTTCAAACAACAGGACAAGACCCTGCGCTGCTACTTGAAGCCCGACCTGGTGATCATCGATGATATGGGACTCAAGGCCCTGCCTAAACAATCCGGCGAGTATCTGCTGGAAGTAATAATGCGCCGCTATGAAAACCGCTCGACCATCATGACCAGCAATCGACCGCTGGAAGACTGGGGCAAGCTGCTCAATGACGTGCCCACCGCCGGAGCCATCCTCGATCGTTTCCTGCACCACGCAATCACCATTGCCATCACCGGGCGCAGCTATCGGATCAAGGACTCATTGCCGGAAGCACCTGAAAACAAGAAGAGCCGAAAGCCAAACGAACCTTCGACCGCCGGGGCCGCGAGCTGAGGGCTCGCAGCACGGCCCCGGCTCGTTTTAGCTCGCAGTCGAAACCTCTTGATTGAAAAACCAGAAATGATATGAACTCAAACACCTCGGGGTGGGTGATTTTGACCCGCAAACCAGTGGCTGGTTCTCACCCGCAAAATGACACTTGAAGACGACCGTGAAAGCCTCGACCTATTCCATGCGCAATCCGGAGCGACTCAATTGCTTCCAACAGATCGCCGCGAACCTCGGCGGCATGGCGCAGGCTGTTGTGCGGCACTACCCGGTTAACTGGGCGTTTCATTGGCGTGGCATTTATCGTGCCGTTTCGTCGGAATGGCTCCTTGCCCGAAAATGCCTTAGACACCGTGCCCCCAGCCTCTAGTTGAAGGTGGGATGTGAATCGCTCCAAAGAGGTAGTCCGCTATGCCCCATAGGTTCAATAGCACCGAGCTTTGCCGAATCATAAAGTCGACTGGCGTAGTAAGGACAACAAGA
>DASZFK010000439.1:0-3855 GCA_035939855.1 Candidatus Angelobacter sp. | reverse complement strand
ATTGTATTGCTCATCCGCGCCACCAATGCCGGGAATTCCATCTGGCTCACCGTGGGAGGACTCTGCGCTTTTGTTCTGGTCATGATCTATGGAGTCCAGCGGCTGCTCCGTCGTTTCGAGTCTCTTTATAGGGAACGCGGCCATCTGAGCGAGAATGCAATCGCGTTGATGCTTTTGCTGGCTTTAGCTTCGGCTCTTTGCACAGAATACCTTGGCATCCATCTTCTTTTCGGTTCTTTCTTGATGGGCGTGATTATGCCTAAGGAACAGAGATTTGTTCGTTACATTCTCGACAGATTCGAAGCGATTGTGGTCTCTCTCTTACTACCATTGTTTTTTGCGTTTACCGGACTGAAGACGAACATTGGCCTGATCAAAGGTTCGAACATGTGGATGTATTGCGGTCTGATTATCCTGGTGGCGACTCTCGGCAAGCTTGGTGGTTCCATGCTGGCAGCGTGGTGGACAGGAATGCCGGTGCGCGAGGCTGCTGGCCTGGGAGCGCTGATGAATACGCGCGGGTTGATGGAACTGGTGATCCTGAATATTGGCCTCGATATTAAAATCATTTCTCCGGCACTGTTTTCCATGATGGTCTTAATGGCGCTGGCGACAACATTTATGACCAGCCCACTGCTGCAGATCATCTGCCCTGACAGAATATTGCGGCCCGCGACGGAGGCGGCCAGAGTGAAAGTGGCCATGTCGCCGCTTGAATTAAATCCCAGTGGTGATTGAGATTTTCAGTTCACACCGTTCTTGGGGTTCCTCGAGCCTTATTCTTTACGGACATAGACGATTTGCCCATGAGAGTCTGCCAAGATTTTCACCGCTGCATACCGCTGCGTCAAATCAGTTGAAGAACGTCGTCTAGAGTGTCATACTAAGGCACTAGGAGTTAGAAATCATGCCTCAGCAAATCATCCGTGCACCGTTTGCTGGCGCCGAGCGCACTGCCGAGGTATTGGGAGTGTCACGCAAACGAACGCGTGAACTTATTTTGCTCGCTAAGCAGGCCATCGAAGCTGACCCCGAGTTGCGTACCCTCCGCGTCGAGAGGATCAATGCCAAGAAGAAGACTGCATCGCGGCGGAGAGCAAAGCGCTAAACACGCCGTCTTTCTCAACATCCCCTACGACCCGCAATTTACCGAATTATTTTTGGCCTATATGGTTGGAATCAAAGCCTATGGGCTGATTCCACGAGCGACACTTGAGATTCCTGGCGGGGCGCGGCGGCTCGACCGGATCGCCGCGTTGATTCGAAGCTGTACTTATTCGATCCACGATCTTTCTCGCGTAGAACTTGACCCGGCGCCGCCCCAGACACCCCGCTTCAACATGCCCTTTGAATTAGGGTTAGCGGTCGCCTTTCATTGGCGGCAGAACACAAAGCACACTTGGTTCGTACTTGAAACCGAGAGATGGCGCATCCAGAAATCTCTATCTGACCTCAATGGCACGGACGTCTACATTCACGGCGGAACGCCTGAAGGCGTATTCCGCGAATTGACGACCGCCTTCGTTCGGGTGACAAGACAACCCACCGTTAAACAGATGCAGACGCTCTACGAGAAAGTCACGAGCGCGCTGCCGAAGTTGTTGGTTGCTGCTGGAACTGACGATCCTTTCCAAGCTCGCGTGTTCAAGGACATTTCCGTTTACGCGGGCGCTTTGGCAGACGAACTCGCCGTGTGATTAGACCATGGGGAAGATGATATGAAAAGAATAACTTGATCCCGCATGCCGCGAACTCAAGCGCAACGGAATCGCTTTTGAGCCGGTAATTTGGTGAGTGGGTAACTGAACCTCAATTGTTGCAATTCTGTTTGCGCTGGCAGTGAAGCTGGCCATGCCGTTACTAATTGGACCGTGCTTTTCCTCCGGCTTTCACAATATTCATCGGTTTTCAACAGGATATCCACCGCCAAGCGGTTACGACTTCAGATTTCTACTTGAGAGAGCGAGCGCCAATCAGAGATAGTTTAGACACACGAGAGTGAGAGTCCGAATGACGGTCAACGTTTGAAGGGCTTGCCTCCAGAGGGTTGCACTTCAGCTTAATCTGCGCGATCATGCGGCCTTGGCTGCGGACTCATCTGTTCCAGAGCAAACAGATGCGCGAGAGAAGCATACGAGTTGACCTAAGTCTGACGCCTCTCACTCAAACCTAAGGCCCTGGAGCTGTATGGCTGGTACAGGTCAGGGCCTTAGCTGTTTTTATAGGTATATTCTCTTTGTTTTCGCCATATATTGCTGTTACGATGAAGCACACTAAATCTGCCTGGGCGCGTAGCTGAATGGCCACACTCGACCATAGTATTGATCGCGGTCTGCCGGCCAGTAATGAGGCCGAGCGCGCCATCCTCGGCGCAATTCTCCTGGATAACTTTGCTTACAATCAGGCTGCGGAATCTCTTCATGCGGAAGACTTTTCTCTGGATTCGCACCGGCGGATCTACCTGCGCATGATGGAGCTGGCCGAATCGGGACGGCCCATCGACTTCGTTACCCTTACTGAGCAACTGGGCCAGCACAAGGAAATAGAAGCTGTCGGCGGCGTGGCTTACGTGACCTCGCTCACGGACGGACTGCCTCGAGTCAAGAACATCGAACAGTACGTCAAGATTGTCAAAGACAAGGCCATGCTTCGCTACCTGATCCACGCGGCCAGCAGCGCCATACAGCAAGCTTATGAACAGGAGGCTCCAGCCGAAGAGATCATCGATGCGGCCGAGTCGGCAATTTTCCAGATTGCGGAAAAACGAATTGGCCAGGGCTTCCTAGGCATTCAGGAAATCGTGAAAGCTTCCTTCGGCTCGATCGACAAGCTTTACGAACAAGGGCAGCGCATTACGGGGCTGGAAACTCACTTTGAAGATTTCGACAACCTCACCAGCGGATTACAAAAATCCGATCTTGTGATTGTAGCGGCGCGTCCATCGATGGGAAAGACCGCGTTTGCGATCAACATTGCCGAGAATTCTGCAGTTCGCGATCACAAGGTGGTAGGCGTTTTTTCACTCGAAATGTCGCGTGAATCTCTGCTGCGGCGTCTGCTTTGTTCCCAGGCGCGCGTGGACTCCCACAAGCTGCGCACCGGATTTCTGAGCCGCGAAGATTATCACAAGCTTGTGGCTGCCCTCGGCGTGTTGCTGGAAGCGCCAATTTTTATCGACGATACGCCCGGAATCTCCGTTTCCGAAATGCGGGCCAAGGCACGCCGCCTGCAACAATCCCAGGGCCGCCTTGACATGATTATTGTGGATTATCTGCAACTGGCGTCGACAGCTCCTCCCGGCGGGTCACGACGCTATGAAAACCGTACCCAGGAAGTTTCAGCAATTTCGCGGGGACTGAAAGCTCTGGCCAAGGAGATGCGTTGTCCCGTGATTGCGCTTTCGCAGCTAAGCCGCGCGCCGGAAAGCCGCGCCGGCAATAATCGCCCGCAGCTTGCGGACCTGCGTGAATCCGGCGCCATTGAACAAGATGCTGATGTAGTTGCTTTCATCTTCCGCGAAGAGGTCTACAAGCCGGATGATCCCGACTTGGAAGGGAAGGCAGAGCTGATCATCGCCAAGCAACGTAACGGTCCCACTGGGACTGTACACCTCGCATTCATCAAGCGGTCAACGCGATTTGAGAACCTGGCGAGTGATGCAGGCGCTCCGGAAGGCTACTGAGGGCGAGATTAGAAGCCAACTGCGGCGGAGTCTTCTTGTTCGTGACGCTCCTTTACTTCGGGTGCAAAAGGCATGACCATGGTGCGAAGCAACACGTTGTATATGTAGGCAGTGAGCGCGCCAAAGACCGCGCCCAAACCGGCAAACCACAACGGGCTTGAGATCAGGACCAG
>DASZFK010000438.1:0-13804 GCA_035939855.1 Candidatus Angelobacter sp. | reverse complement strand
TTTGTATTTTTCAAGCAGCGACTCGCGCACCATGTCCACGAAGTAAGGAGCGTCGCTGCCCTCGATGCTCAGTGGAGCCAGCTTCAGCGGAGCGGCTTTTGCCTTATCGGCAGCCTCGCGCGTAATGGATCCGGTCGCAACCATGGTTTCAAGGACGAGGTTCCGCCGCTCCACGACGCGTTCAGGGTGCTTGTAAGGAGCGAGAAAGCTGGGGCGCTGAATGATGGCGGCCAGCAACGCGCATTCCTGGAGATTAAGGTCTTTGATGTCCTTGCCGAAATAAGCCTGCGCAGCCTCGCCCATGCCATTGATCGAGAACGAGCCGCGCTGGCCCATGGGAACCCAATTCACATAGGTCTCAAATATCTGTTGCTTGGAGAAGCGCTGCTCGAGCTGCAAGGCGATCATGATCTGGGCCAATTTGCGCGTGACGGTTTTTTCGTCGGTGAGGAAATATCCTTTGGCAAATTGCATGGTCAGGGTCGAGCCGCCCCCGCCGTGCATGTTTTGCCCCGTGCGGATATCGTTGTATACAGCCTTAGCCAGACGGCGATAGTTCACTCCATTGTGTTCGAAGAACCGGCGATCTTCGATGGAGAGGATGGCATCGCGAAGCGTTTTCGGTACCTCATCATAGCGGACCAGCCGGCGTTTGGAACGCTCCGTCTGGTCATAGAGTCCAGTCACCAACTGCGGCTCTAAAGCATAACTCTCAAGGCTTGCCTCTTCCGGCTTGGCATCGAGGCGCGAAATACCGATGACTGTGTTCCGCGCAAACAAAATCCTGGCGCCTTCCGGGCTGTAAAAGGATTCAGGCCCAGGCATCACAACGACTGAATTGTCGTGCAAACGATAGGCGCCGATCTTCGATTGCACCGCTCCGCCAGCTTCCACATACCCGGCACGACGAAGCGCGGCAACGATCTCCCTTGGCCCGATCTGTTCACCTACACGAATGACCCGAGGAGCAGCATAGATGCTGGCAGTGTTGGCAAAGATCGGCCCACTCATGCGAATGTTGATGATCTGCTGGTACTTGCCATATTCGTAGAGGAACAACACAGAACCGGCGCCGCAAAAGAAGACAACGCTCGCGATGGACAAGATCACCCAGCGCTTCGCGAGGAACCTCGGAAGTTTGGGCAAGCCTCGGAATTTGATTCGCAGCGTCATGGCGTCATGAGTGAAAATCGTTGCGTATCAAATATGGGGCAGTTGGTTTGCCAATCGGCAAACTGTTGAAATTCAGACGTTTGATGAAAGTAGCCTAGCAACAGGCGTGTCTATGGATAGACGCACGTGTCAGGAGTGACACATAGTTTGAATTCCCTTTGCCAGTGGGCGCGTCTACTCTCTTAGCGACCATCGAATTAAGGCTCCTTATAGTTCGAATGAGAGGGCGTTCGAACATTGCTCGCTTCATATTCGTTCCAATACCGGCGCAAGTGATGAATCTTGGTAACTCTTGCACGTTCAGGCGAATTAACTTGTCCAGTTCTGAATGCGAAGACCTGCCACTCGCCTAAACTCGCGCTCGTTGTTGGAAACAAGCACCAGCTTGCGAGCAACTGCCTGTGCCGCGATCAACGTATCCAGCGGACCAATTGGCGTGCCAGCGCGCTCCAGCCGGGCGCGCACTTGAGCGTAAGCCGCGGCATCGCTGGAAGTAAAGTCAAGGATGGTCAGCGGACGCAGGAAATTCTCAATCAGTAGCAGGGTCTTCGCTGCCGAGGCGCTTTTGGCTGCGCCCGTCCGCAACTCGGCTTCGGTGATGACGCTCACCATAATGTCTTCCCGACTTTGGGCCAGCAGTTGTCCTAAAACAGCGATGTTCTGCTTGAGCGCATAGATGCAAGTATCGGTGTCGAGCAGAAACTTCATCGGAATGAAGATCTCTTTTCAACCTTACCTTGTGCGGGGCGAACGAAATCATCTGGCACCCCGGCAAAAGACTCCACCCACCGCTCGGGCCACTCGAAAGCCGGTTCCAGGACCACCGCTTGTCCTTCACGATGCACCAGCACCGTGTCAGTCTCGAAGCGGAATTCCTTTGGCAGGCTGACCGCCTGGCTCCTGCCCGTCCAAAATACCCTGGCCTTCTTTGTTTTCATGATAGCTATCATTGATACATATCTCGTGAATAGTGTCAAGCGGGCAGTAGTCGAATGAATAGAGGTGGCCTACGTCGCGGCGAATAGCCGCGAAGACGCGTTGCTGGTCGCGTATCAAAGTAGATCACAACAGCTCGCGGTCACGGTCTTCGCTGATCGTCAACGTGGAATCCGTTCCGCCGCGCAGGTGCTTGCGTTGGGCGAGGAAAGCTCGGGTGAACTTAGGATTGGCGACGAATGGCTTGGCGGGCAGAGGCGTTGCCGGAACGATCTTGGCGAGCAGCCGGCCACGTTCAGTGACATAAATCTCTCCTGCCGCCGCACGCCTAACCCATCGGCCTGTCGCTAAGTGGAGCTCCCGGAGCGTGATAGTGTTCATGTGACTCCTGTGTCACATTCTTAGATGCTGCTTCCAGGTAACCGGGCACCAGCAAGCGTCCGCAACGAGCTGGTATCCCATGGCTCGCGTAGCGACGCATGGGAAATCGCAGCGGAAACAATCCAGCGCTTGACTCTGCACCTTTTTGAACACCGTTTCCACTGTGCCCTCTAGTCGCCAAAAATCTGAGGACGATTTCCTGTTTTCCCTCTCGTTCCAGCGGAATAAACTTCGATCGTTGTGCGTTGTTCGGCCAGAATTGGCCGCTGACTGGCTCAAGGAGCGGAGCCACTGCTTGTAGTACTTCAGTCAATGGCAAACCTAGCCACTCGTTCACTGGTATCTCGTCCATTAATAGCAAACACTATGCTTCATGCTGTTCCTAAAAACGTTTCCCATTGAGTATGCAGGTAAGAGATGATATCTTGCTAATTTTGTCCTCATCTGAACTAGTCACGAATCACCGAATTTCGATAGCATGAGTATAACCTCTCAATCCGGATCGTCAAATCCCGTCGGTGATATCCTCGTAGCAGTACCAGAGTTTCATGGCTTGCATATCTCGACACGCAACGAAGTAGCTAATTTTGTTGAGCGCAAGCTGAAGAAGTTTACCTTAAAGCTTAAAGCTTCGCCTTACGCACCGAACAGTCAACTAGACCCACTTGGTATCAACTCCAATTTTAATATGGGTTTGCGTAATTGGTTGCTTCAGTTTCCTGACAAACACCGATTGGGGTTTCTAGCCGCTGCCCTCAGCACGATCTATATTACCGATGAAGAAATTGATTCGTTCATTGACATAGGTCTCTCAAGGCTCCGCGAGCAAATGATTGAGGTGGCGGAGATGGATGATCGCCAATCAGGAACGAAGGCTATAGTTGAATGGGCAACATTGAAAGATAATATCCGCTGCTATGCAGTTTCTGAGTTTGGAGCTTATGAGAAAGTTATAAGGAGATTACAGTTTACTGGAAGCAGGGATCGAGCCAAACACCCAATCCGTGGAATAGTAGATGAGTTTGTCAAGGCAGCATTTCATGATTTGAGAGTCTTAGCGGACAAGGACTTGCAGACCTTGATTTACCGGGAAGAAGCTGGTCAACGCGCTGCCGAGCTAATCCGCTCGTTGCGCAATAGCCACATCGTACTCGTTGAAGACGGCACTTTTTCTGGAAAACGAATTAAACGTGAAGCCAGTCGCTTTCTACGACTGATGAACATCCTCTTTTCCGGTTTTGAGACTCAAATGAGCTTACATGGATACAAAAGACCATGGGTGTATCTCCTAGCGGTTTTTGGAACTAACGATGCACTTGAGGCTGTACAAGAATTGGGTGCTCTCGGGGGGCCTGACCGCGTCTCGTCACGCTTCATTCCAGTGTTTGGCCACATGTTCGACCGCGACGCTTCGGTTAATCCAGGGCCTCCACCTGCAGTTGAAGAACTCACCGCTCTGACGCAAAAAGCCGACTGCAGAAAGAAACTCAAACTAGCGGTGCAATTTTTTCACGAACAGTACTCACACAAATACTGGGACAGGGAAACCGACATTCGTACTATGCTGAAATTAGACAACAAAGATATTCCGTACGGCTTGGGCGGAAAAGGATGGACGCTGCTAACTCATGTTAATTGTCCAAATGACTCTTTGCCGCTATTGTGGTATCCACACATCGGGTCAGAGTCGTTCTCCATACGGGCCCTGTTCCCTCGACTCGAATCACAAGTCGAAGGCGAATCAATGCATGAATTGCAAGAGTCTATTGAGATCGTTTCCCGGGACCAAGCCCGACATTTGCACGACTTCCTAGCAGAGGTGCACAAGGAACCCTGATGCGCGAGATTGTTGACTTTCCCAAGTTCCGCCGTCAAATTCTGGCCGCGGATACGATCCACATCATGGCTGTCGGCTTCGAACAGAGGTGTTTGGCTTATCCCAAGATACTTCACGGGAGTACAGCAAAAGAACAAACCTTTCTGGCCATAAAAGTCAGCGGTCATAATATTTCGCAAAACTTGATTGGGCAGAGTGAGCAGAACGAAGCAGACATTAGGAAGCTACTTCCGTCGATACATATCCAATCAAAAATTTCTATTCTTGAGGAGCTTCGTGTCAGGGCAGTCCCGACCAATTACTGTATTGATACTTCATCCATGCCAAGAGCATACATACGAGATGTTTTAGCCGAGCTATTAAAAAGATCGATCCCAGGAGCTTCAATATTTGTAACTTATAGTTACCCTGCTAGGTTTGTATACGGTAACCTTCAAGAGCCCGCCTCTGATGTTGCAACCTACTTCGACACTCCCGTCCTTGTTAATGGCAAGAAGGTGGCGGCCCTTATCATGCCAGGATTTGATATCGATTACACGAACATGGCCTTGACACATCTGACGGCGGCGACGGGTCTCCTTCCAGCAATACGTTGGCTCTTCTCATTCCCGGGCAGAAAGTATCAATTCTATGAGCGGGCCCTTGAGACCCACATCGACATGATGGATGGAAAAGGGCCCATTTTCTTCCCGCAGGACGAGATAGCTGTCGCTATGCAAAGGCTTTACAACGAAATAACAGCGATCCGCGACATGCCAGTCTTTTGCATACCACTAGGCTCTCGATTGACATGTGTCCCACTTTTCTTGGCGGTATGGCGTGCTCGTATGGAGGGCAAAGAAGTTAACGTCCTTATTCCTAAGACAAGGCGGTACAACTCGTTAAGGTCTGAAGGAGGAGGTACGCCGCTTATTGAACAGCTCCAAGGCATCGACGGTATCAAGCCCGCGTGAGCTAGAAGATTAGTTGAGGCGATGGTGTCTATTCGTTCAGTCCTTACTAGTTCGGCGCCGTGGCCGTGTCATGCGCCGGCCTCGGGCGATACCCACTCCGGGTACGAACGTGGAATTTCTTCGTGTTTTCGCCTACCAGCTTCACTTTGATCGTCCGCCAGCCACGATTGGGATTGGGCTGCGGATAATAGGTAAACGAATAGAGGTGGCCTACATCGCGGCGGATGGCGGCGAAGGCGCGTTGTTGGTCACGCCAACTCTTGGCAAAGAAAGCTTCGCCACCCGTGGCAGTGCTCATGCGCTCGAAGACCGTGGTCGAAACCGGGTCCTGCTTGGCTTCACGCGTGCTTATCACATAAATGGGAATGCCCTGGGATTGAGCCAGCTCTCCGATGTCTTCGGGGGTGACCATGCTTGCGCGGTCCGGGCCATTGGAAAAGACTACGATGACTTTTCGCCCGGTGACCTGGGATGCATCCTTGAGCGTCAGCAGCAGAGCGTTATAGAGGGCCGGCTCGTCTCCGGCGACCGTGGAGCGGACACCCCGCAGTACCTGGTTACGATCCGCAGTGAGCGATGCGCCGCGATAGAGGTCCCGGCTATAAGCGTAAAACGCGACCCGTTCGGGAGTTTCCAAGGATCGGACAAAGTCGGCAATTGCGTCCTGGGCAATGGCGAAACCACGGTACATGTAGTTGCTGGTATCGAAGAGAATAAAGACGTTGGCGCCGGAAAGAACGTTGGTCATTTCACCCGCGCCGGACGATCCTTGTGCTCCTTCGGTCCCCGGAGTACGTTTGCCCGCCTGGGCAACGTCAACCGGCACCTGCGGTTCGTTGCCTTCAGCGAACGTGGAGAGCTTTTGGGCAATGCCATCTTCGCTGACGACGAAGTTCGAAGGCTTGAGGCCGGTCAGATAGTTGCCATGCCCATCGGTTACAGCCACGTTTACCTGGACCAGATCAACGTCGACGCGAAAGACATTCTTGCCTTGCTGGGGTTCCTGGGCAACAGGCGCAAGAGTGTTGGCCGAAGCGAGCAATAAGAGTAACAAGAAGCGTTTTGACATGAGGTCCTCCCAGCGACAATCTTCACCACGAGTCGCCACTGGCTGCTAGCTACTACCTGCTACAACAATCTTGGTTAAAGTGCTCCCCCGGCGCGTTGTTTCGGAGCTGCGCCGATTTTGCCGGCGCGGAATTCCTGGCCGGTTTCCTGCATTGCACGGAAGATTGCCGGCCAATCTTCCAAGTTGGTCGCGGCCACTTTTTCGATCATGCGACGGGTCAACTCCGGCACCAGACGATTCAGCGTCACCGGATCGTATCCCATTTCATCGGCCAAGCGGGCCCAATATAAGTTATTCGAGTCCCAGGACTCAGCCAGCAAGCGGCTGGAGTAACCCTGAAAGCTATGAAAAAGATTTACGTTGATCAGCTCACGCGCATAGCTGTGGGCCAGTCCGGGATGCGGCACTCCAAAATCCCGCGACAGCTTTTGCCACTTCGTCTCCTCAGGATGCTGTTTCAGGATCTCTTCGAGTTCAGTGGATGCTGCGCCCCAATGACCTGCCTGTTGCGGGAATTTCTCCCGGTATTCGACGGCCAGATAAAAGGTGTCGGCCGGCGTCATCTGCGGACGAATTCGATCAAACTCTCCTGCGGCCAGGGAGCGTTCAATGCGGTTAAGCCGCTGGGGAAGAATGCGCTGCGCGAGGATTTCCACGGCTTTGCCGCGCACGTCATCGTCTTTTTGGGCGGCTGCCAGAATCTCTTCACCGGTGCGCTGATACAGGGCAACGGCGTGCAATTCATTTTTGGTTACTCCCCACCAACGGTGAACCACGGCATCGGCCAGTAGCGTGGGCACAAAGTCCTGCCAGATCAGCGACTGCACATTTTCCGGAACGATGAAATCCTGTTCCACAAGGGCGAGAATGTAGGGAAGATCGGCGAGGGAGCCAGCCAGGTGCGTGCCACGTCCACCGACAAATCCACGGTCCATGAGGCTGGGAATCTTCCAGGGCATCGAGCCGGAGGTTCCAAAGCCGCCGGTGTAATCATGGGAGCGGACAAAGACCGCATTGTTGAGAAGCATCTGCGCTCCTGGCGGCGCGTAGTAGGCGTAGTTGAGTCCAACAAGCGTGTCCCTGAGGAAGGGGGCCAATTGTCCTTTTGCGCCAGCCAGTTCTTTGGGCGTGCCCGACTTGATCATTTTCGTCAAGTTGACGCGGGTTTGCAGCGTGGCATGACGGATATCCGAAGGGTCATGCTCAAATTGGATTCTTTCCGAGGCCGTAAACATGGAGCGCGGCATTTCAAATTCTTTGAGCTGCCCCGCCAAGGGAAGTATTTTGTCGGCGACTGGCTTGCCTTGCGCGAGCTGGTCGAGACCGTCGGCGAGCGCGAACATGGTGTCGAGAGAGAGAAGACGCTGGGCTTCGAGGACGGCGCGAATTCTTTCGGCCAGTTGCTGGCGCACCTGCTGGCCTTCCGGATCGCTCACATTGGGACCGGCAAGCAAGTCTGCGACTTCATCCTGGGAAATAGCCGGGTCACCGCCGGCGGCCTGCAGGAGCTTGGCGAGCGAATTTCGTCCCGCGTCAAAAAGTTGATTGGCAGTGGTGATGTGAGCAAAGGGACCAACCACCTGCTGCCAGGAATCATTTAGCTTTGCTTCTGGAATTTGCCCCTGCCGGGCCAGGATTTGCCAGAGTCCCACGCTGGCCTGGAATGTACCGATAGCGTTGGCCTTGAGCACAGGCGCCGGGATGTTATCAAGAGACTCTGCCGCCTTGATGAAGCCGGTGATGGAGGCATCGTCCAAGTTGTAAAACTCGGAGAACACGGGATACTGATCGCCAAAGTGCGAGAATTTATTGACCATCAGGCGGACTGTTTCGCGATCGAGCCGATGCTCGGGTGGGCGGCGCCGCTCGATTTCGCTCAGCATGAAATAGACTTGCAGAGGCCCATATTCGGTAGGCTCACGGGAAAAGGCCATGAGCCCTTCCACGAGTTGATCGGGGCCGGTCCAATTGCCGGACTTCCTGGCCCAATCGCGGCCCTGCTTGGTTTCAGCGCTGTTGCGAAAATAAGTCTTCCATATCTCCAGGTCCCCCGGTATATGGGGTTGGCCATTGGATTCCAGTTCCAATCGCGTCGTCAGAATCGCCAAGCCCGGGTTGGCCCGGTACACAGGACGAGCGGGGCCGGGAGTAACGCTCTTCCCTTTCAATGCTTCGTAGAAATGTTTCAGGCGATTGGGCTGCGTGAAATAGGCTTGCTGCGTGCTATTGACGCGGGAGAGCGCATCGAAAAACGCTGCGAGCCATCCCTCATCCTTCGCGAGCAGCTTGGTTACAAACTCAGCGGGAGAATCGGGCGAGGCACCCACCAAATCTTTCCATACAGGCTCGGCAGCGGATCCCCCGGGAACTACAACTCGCCCCGAGCGGATATAGATATGACTGCCATAAAAATCGAAGACCGGGGCATAAGGCGCAAGCTTGCGTAATCCCGGAGACTGGCGCAAGAAAATAGCAGTTTCGGGATCCACATGCGCGAGTGCCCCATAAAGCCGGGCAAGAGATGGGTTGTGCAGAAGAGAATCAACTACGTCCTGCGAGGTATTGTTGCCCGGCGCCCAATCGCCCGGCGTGAAGAGCAACGGCACCTGGGCCGACTCAAAAGGCAAGGTAAAGGTTTTGCCTGCCCGAAGAGCCTCCTCAAGATCGGAGAGCGGGAATCCGGAATCGATGGTCAGGAAGGCCCTCTCCGACTCGGCCGTTAGCACGGTTGTCTCCGGTCCACAAGGATGACGGAGCCGGTAGCCAAGGATGTCCAGCAGGGGCTTTGCCTCTTCGCAATTTTTAACCGTAATAACCCTCTGCGGACCAGCCAGGTTGGCCAACTCCCTGGCTTGTTGGAGGTAGCGCATCAGCAGGATCAAAAACTCGGTCGGCCGTCCATGGAAGTAGCCGCGCAGATTGACCTCATTGGCCAGCAGAGGCAGGGTCTCTTCCGCCGAAGCCTTCTGGCTGATTCCGGCCATGCGCAGAAAAGAGCGCAAGGGACCGGGAATAGCAACCTGGGTTATGGGCGGCGGCGCCGGAGGGGTGCTCGTGGACCGGACCGCTCCATCCTTTGGAGGCGAAGCAAACGAATTGCTCTGGGGAACGCTCCATATAGAGGAGCATAGGACAAATAGGACGAACAAACCGAACGGGCGAAGAGAGGATTTCATGGGCAAAGTTCCTTCCTCGAACCTAATAGATGCGAAATTCAGGATCGCCAAGTTAACAAATTGCCAGAATTGCCAAAATTGCCAAAATTGCCATAATTTCGAATGCAAATCTTCCGAAACGGGCTTTATAGAACACCAAATAGCTAATCCTTCGGGCTGAATTTCTGATCACCCGATGGTTAGCCTGGCAGTGCCTACAACCACGGTTGCCAAGTAAATCATGCATGGCAAGAAATTGAAAGCCCTTCCAGAAATTTTCCCTAACCGATTGACAGCTCAGGGGTACCACGACCTTTGAAGATAGGCTCCAGGGCCGGCAAGGTTGCCGCCCTGGAGCCGTCTTAACAGGTCATATCAGGATATGGGATTCATCGCGCTTCTTCATGGAAGATTCTTCAGTCCTGCCTTAACCGTGTTAGAGAAGTTAAAGTTGTTGGAAGCATCCCAATTGATGGACCAGGTCATGGCCCCGCGAATGCTGGGCCACATCAACGAGGGCACAAATGTACTGCAATTCGTGCCTCGCGCCAAACAATTGAGCGATGCCACCACCACCGAGGGATCGACAACGCCGCCCCCAGCCGCGTTTGCCTGCGCAGGAAGCCCGAGGCCAACCTGATCGGGACGCAAGCCGTTCTGCAACTGGATACAGGCCAGCGCAGTTTCAAAGTTTTCGGTGCCCTCGGCATAGACCCCGCTGTCACAGCCAAGCATGGTGCCGGAGTTGTAATACTGCATGTTTACGATTGTGAGAATGTTCTGGATGTTGAGAGCCAACTGGAAGTAGCTTCCGGAAGTTGACTGCATGTCCACAGTTTGCGGGGCCAGGGTGATGATCAGCCCTGGTTTCATAGACGCCAATTGCTTGAGCGCTGCCGCCATGGCCGTGGGATTAAGGCCATTCTCAAGGTCGATATCGACGCCATCGAAGCCGAACTTGGTCATCAACGAAGCAACGCTGTTGGCGAAGTTCGAGGCTGCCGTGGAGTCGGAAACGCTGATCGCGCCGTTCGCGCCGCCGACGGAGATGATGACTCTCTGTCCGCGTCCGTGGGCTGCGGATATGTCGGAGATAAACTGTGCCTCTGTGTAGCCACCGGTGATACAGGCAGAGAGACCGGAGTCGATGGTGAAGTCGACGGCTCCTGCTGTAGCGGTCGAGTTGGCAAAAGCAACAGCGATGATGTCAAAAGTGGTAGGAACATCGCTGATTCGGAGACACTTCGCCCCGTTGTTGAAGTCCTGCCAGTAGCCGGTAAGCAGATGCTTGGGTAATCCGCCCTGGGGAGTTGGCCCCGGGGTTGGCGTGGGCGTTGGATTTGGAGTTGGGGTCGGATTTGGTGTGGGAGTTGGGGTCGGCGTAGGACTCGGCTTAGGTGTCGGCGTTGGTGTTGGTCCAGGACCTCCGCTGCAGGGGCCATTGGATGTCCAGGGCTGTCCGCTTCCGGGTCCGCCATTGTTGGTGGCCGGGCTTTGGTTCTGGGTCCAGAAATTGGCCGTATAGTTAATGCCATTGAGGCTGGCCGTCATGCCTGCGGTGTAGACCTGGGAAGCGCTCCACGGCGCAAAGCAATTTCCTCCGCCTGGAGTGGGAGTCGGCGTAGGTGTCGGTTTGGGCGTAGGAGTAGGAGTTGGAGTTGGCGTCGGTTTCGGAGTTGGTGTAGGTGTCGGATTGGGAGTGGGCGTCGGAGTCGGCGCCGGAGTGCCACTGACCAGTTGCCACAACGCCGGGACATTGGGTGGTTCCCAGCCAACCTGCGAAGTGTGGGCCTGGATACATTTAAATTCCTGGCCGTTGAACATGACTAATGCGCCTACCGCATAAGCGGTGTTGGGAGCCCAGTTGGGAATGCTCTGGGCAGAGGCGGCTACGGGCGCCAAGCAGAGAGCGGCGACCATCGCCAGGCTCAGCACAAACAAAGATGCACGCTTCATTTGAAATCCTCCTTGAGAAATGCCGTTGGTGCTCTGCCCGGATGAAAGCACATGTATGTTTTTGTACTTGTCAGTGAATTGGAGGCAACGACGACAGGTATGTTCGCAGTCCGCTCGAGAACTGGAGCCCGCCAAAATTGTCCCAATTGATCGACCATGTCATGAACCCGCGAAGGTTCGGATATCCGGCAGCGTTTTGCAGTACGTAACTTCCACCGAAAGACGTGCCGCTTCGCAAATAAGTGAAGACCGATTCAAGCTGCGAATCGGAGAGAAAGCCACTGCCTGCTGCCTGGGGATTTGCCGGCACGCCCACCAGTACCTGGTCAGGGCGCAGTCCAACAAATGTCCCGGCATTGTTGGCAACCGGGAAGCCATGGACCAGCAACTCGGTCATGGCTACAGGGAAATCTGCGGTGCCTGAAGAGTAAGAGTTTCCGTCCAGCGCTTTGATTGGGCCGGATTGATAATCCTGGGGCCAGACATAGGTGAGAATGTCGCGAATATTGTTGATGACCGCCAGTTGCGCGCCCGCGCGCGGATCTTGCCCATTGAATGGCCCTGGACCGTAGAACTGGAAGGCCAGTTGTGCAAAGAAGGTCTCGGGCGCAAAGGTGATCATGAAATTCGCGCCGAACTGGTTGTGCAACTGTCGAAGCGCGGAGATCAGGTTCACCACTGCCGGAGTGGCCGGGCTGTTGATGTTGGTGTCGCCGGCATTCAGTTGCAGCGACGAATTTTCAAAATCAATGTCGATGCCGTCAAAACTGAATTGCCTGACAGCCGCAGCCACGCTGTTGACGAAGGTAGTTACATCGCCGGAGCTGTTCAAGGTAACGGTCTCATTTGCGCCACCGATCGACATCAACACCTTTTTCCCCTGGCCGTGGAGGAAAGCAATGTCGGAAGAAAACTGGGCCGGAGTTTCGGAGAATGGAGTGAACGAAATATTCGCGCCCGATGCATCCGCAAACGCGACATTGATGATGTCGTAGGCCGGAGGCACATTGCGAAGCTGGATGAATCCGGTCCCGTTGTCGAAGTTATGCCAATAGCCCACAAGAATCCTGCCATTCCCTGGTCCCGGCACGGGCGTAGGAGCCGGTGTGGGATTGGGAGTCGGAGTTGGAGTTGGAGTGGCAGTAGGAGTCGGGGTCGGTTTAGGAGCCGGTGTTGGTGTTGGCTTGGGCGTGGGGGTTGGTGTAGGAGTTGGTTTCGGCGTGGGCGTCGGTGTTGGGTTCGGCGTTGGTGTGGGACTGGGCGACGGCGCCGGGCCTACTGGACCCCACAAGGCTGGAACATTGGGCGGCTCCCATCCAACCTGCGAAGTATGTCCTTGGATACATTTATATTCGGTGCCCTGAAAGACCACCAGAGATCCGGTTGCATAAGCCGTATTGGGAGCCCAGGTGGGAATAGATTGCGCAGAAGCCGAGGGCGCAGCCAGCAGCAGCAGCAATGAGATCATCAGGAAAGCCGTGACCATGAATATCCGCTTCATAAAAGCTCCTTATCAATGGCAGGCGATAAACGTCTGCCTGAAGGCACGCGATTCGCAAGCGAATCGCTAGATGCTGATACTCGAAGGGGGGTCACTTTCATCGAAAGTGACCCCACTTCGCTAAAACGGCTCGAAAACGTGAGAGAAGTCCCAGGTATTTTGCGAGATACCGCTACAGGTCGGCGAAACTGCTCCGGAACATCCGCCATTGTCTCGCGCTACAGACCACATCGAGATTCGAGTAACTTGGCTGGTGCGTTGAGCAAAACTCTCGATCTGCTGGGCATCGTTCAAGGTGGTTACCTCAGGTGATACATCATTGCGGCCAATCATTGGCGTAATGCCTATGTTGACCGAGATACCATGCGCATTCATCTGGGAAATGGTTGCGTTGACGGCATCGATGGCATTTTGCCCCATTGCATTGGGGTTAAAGGTGGAACCGTAATCCATGGTCATGATGTTGAGCACATTTACATTCACGCCATGAGATTTGGCATTGACCATCAGGTTGATGCCATCCTGCGTTAGTCCTGTGGGCAGTACCGGCAAGGTGTAGGAGATGATCAGTCCAGGATTGGCCTTCTGCAATGCTGCTAATGCAACGTTGCGACGATCCACAGCCGCTGTGTCGGCAATGGGCGCGCCTTCGATGTCAAAATCCAGCATCTTGACGCCATATTTGTTGATCACCGCCTGGTATTGCGCCTGGACCGCGGCCGCCGTAGAACATGCCTGTCCTAATTCCGTACCGGCAGCGCCACCAAAGGAGATGATCACACTGCCGCCGGCATTCTGTAGCGGGGTGATGAAGGAAGAAACCGTGGACAAGTCAGGGTAGTT
>DASZFK010000437.1:0-17791 GCA_035939855.1 Candidatus Angelobacter sp. | reverse complement strand
CATCTGGGAATGAGGTCGAATAGGTGATTTGAACCGTGATCAGGGTACGAATAGTGGCAGCCCCGCTCGCCTCGGTTGCCGCCGTTTTTGACTTCATCAAATTGGGAATAGCAAGCGCCGCTATCGCTCCTACAACGCCCGCGACTGCCGTGTTGGAGCTATTGCTGACGAAGCGGATGGCATTTTCTTCGCCATAAATGAACGATGCACTCGGGGTGCTCTGCCCATAAGCGTCTTTTAACATCGGCGCCATCTCAGGTGCCATTTGTTGCACCATGGACATTAACGTTGAACCAAAATTCAGGTACCAGACTCCAGAGGCGTCGCCAGGATGGTCTTGGGGGCGCAAAGCCTGAAACCCACTCGATTTGGCCAGCGAGGCCCCATTGCGATGAATCCGAAGAGCTTCTGACAGCAGGTCACGGTTTGCCGCCAGTACCATGTAACCATCGGCGAAGGTATAGTTCACCTCGGTTGGTGTTTTGCCTGAGAAGAACCGCAAGGTGTAAAAAGTCTGTCCACCTTCAGATTGCTGATCCAATGTGGGTTGCTGTTCTCCCTTCATAAACATGCCTGCGGTCGTCAGCAATTGCTTGAGTGTCTGCTGCAAACCGCTTGAGTCGTTAACTTGAAGGACCACTTTCCAGGGAGGCATGGAGCCTTTAGGGCCAAAAGCGCCATCCAACGATACTGTGATGTTCTTTCCTATCTTGCTGAGCAAGTCATCTTTCACTTTCAGATTCAGCATTGCTTCACCCTGGGCAAGCCCTGCTTCAGCATTGGGATCGCTGATCTTGGCGATGGCCAGGATGTCGTCAAACATTTGTGCCGGGCTTTTGATCACAATGGAATAGGCCATTCCGGCATCTGCCGAAACAAAATCAAGCCCACCCATAGGACCAGGCATTGCCAGCCATGATGCGATCCCGTGGCGAGGGCCGTCAAAGCTCAATTCCATGGTGTTCGCTGATTGTCCCCCTACATCTTTATGCTCGCCAATCACGTATCTCACGTCGGCAAATCCAGTCTGCTGGAAAGATGCTGCGTCTTTCTTCGTATTGGTAGGTACCAGGCCCTTGAGATGCTCCAGGTCTGCTCCAAACAGGATGCCGATGCTGCCCTGGTAGGCCTGGGCGAGCCGTTGGCCAAAAGGTGTTGAAGCCAGCTTGCCGCCGGGACGCGCGAGTTGGGCATTGAAGCTCTTGAGCGTAGACATCTCTGAAGCGATGACCAGGAGGTCGGGACGCACCAGCACCAAAGGCTGTTGCTTCGATGCCTTTGCAGTCAGAAGCTGTTGCGGAGTCAGGATGCGGACGGGAGCATTTGGCCCAGGCGCGAATTGTTTGACCAGTCCCTGAAGAAATGTGCTGAGTCCCGGTTTTTTCACCTCGGCCACAATCACAAAAGATCCGCCTTTGGGCTTAACATCGCCTGAAATAACAATTTCATTTCCCAGGTATTGGGAAAACTGGTGGACCTGATCAAGAGCACCTTCGAGCATGGGGCCCATAGGGAACGACTGCCATTGATCGCGCAGCGCCTCGTTATCCTTTAGCTCTTGATGGAATATCTGGACTGACTGGTGGAGCGCATCGCCGTAGTTGGGGAGAGCCAGATAGAACTCGGTCCCTGCCGGCAACTGTGCCAGGAGCTTGGATTGAGTGCGCATGGCCGGAAGCTGGACTTCCTGTTTCAGCTTTTCCTGCAAATGTCCGAGTTGCTCTAGCAAGGGTGCGAGCTTGCTCACATCAAACCCGCTACCGCCCTCCTGCTGGTTGAGTGTTTCACCAGCGGTCGAGGGGACGGCGTACGATGAAGCAACCAGAGCAATGCTACAGGCGGCGACGATAGCCGACCGGCGAAATCTTGAGATTCGTTCTCCATGGCGCATAAAATTCTCTCCGCGTTTCACCTGAGATGAAAGTGTGGGTCAGGATTTGTTTTGAAGACTGAAACTATAGTAGACCGAATTGTCCGATTGGGAAACTCTTTTAATGTTCTGTTTGTAGGGGTATGTTACGTGAAGACGGGTAACAGGGTATAACTTTAGTCATGCCGGAAGTATTGAAAATGAATTGGGCTTCAGCCCCCTGCCGATACAAATGTTCCGTTAGTCACGGCTCCCAGGTAATCCGACAAACACCGGTTCGGGATGCAGCCTGACCCCCCAGACATCGAGAACTCGTTGCTGGATTTCATTTTTGAAGCCGATGATGTCCTGGGCAGTCGCTCCGCCCCGGTTCACGATGGCCAATGTGTGTTTGCGGGATATTCCAACTGGGCCGTGTCCATAGCCCTTGTGAATTCCGGCATGTTCCACCAGCCAGGCGGCAGAGAGTTTGACTAAGCCCTCATCAGCCTGGTACCGCGGCATGGTCTCTTTGGGGCCGATCTGGCTAGCATGGGCTTCAATGCGGTCGGCTTCGGCGCGGCTAACGATCGGGTTTTTGAAGAACGACCCAGCGCTTCGGCAATCGTCGTCGCCTTCTACCAGTAACATGGCTTTGGCCTGCCGGATCGCCCGCACTGCGTCTCGAACTTGTAGCAGGGAAGGCTTGCGTGAGAGACCGGAGAAGTGTTTTTTCAAATCGGTATATTCGACCTTTGCAGTACCGTTCCGCAGCAGATGATAGCCAACCCCAAGCACGATGTATCGCCCCTGATGGGTTGTATTGAAGATGCTGCTCCGATAGCTGAAGCCGCACTGCGCGTTCTCCAGTTCGTGCATTTGGCCACTTGCAATTTCCAATACCCGAACTGTGTTGATGACTTCAGCGACCTCTTGTCCGTAAGCGCCAACATTTTGGATAGGCGTGCCGCCCACAGTCCCTGGAATGCCGCTGAGGCACTCGATTCCGGCATAATTTCGCTCTACCGCGTGGGCTACAAAGGCATCCCAGTCATGACCGGCTCCGACCTGAAAGACGTCATCTTGTAGCTCGCGCTGCTGTGCAATGCCGGAGATTGCAATCTTGAGAACCAGGCCGGGCCATCCGTCGTCGGAGATGACGAGATTGCTTCCTCCTCCCAGGACGAACAGCGGCCATTGGCGCTCGTTAGCATGCGCCACTGCCGCTTGCACATCGTCTTCCGTCGTGGCCTCGACGAAATATCGTGCCGGACCTCCTACTTTGAAGGTGGTCAGGGGCGCTAGCGGAATGTTTTCCTGAATCAGCAATCGTGTTTCAATGATAGACAGCCAGAATATTTTGATGGCTTAAATCTTTCTAAACCAGCATAGAGTCATAATGCAAAATGATGTTTAAGTTATGACTTCTCTAATCTTGCTTTATTAATATCAAATTGACAGTTTCTTAACCTTAAATAACACGGTTAATCCCTAATTGGGGTGTAATATGTTTGGCGCGCGGGCGACTTGCGATCTGCTTTGTTCCTAATTGCAAGGATACAGGTGGATGGCAGGGTTGGCTCGATGCCACCTCCAACCATTGCGCGGTCTTCGCGTGATGAAGACAAATAGCAACTCAATAGCCGTCACAACCAAGAAGTTCAAGAAATAAAGGAGACCCTACGGTGAAGACCAAATTCCTAGTAATCAGTATGCTGGCAGCCTTGGCCTTTGTGGCTGCTCCCGTAAATGCTTACTCACAGATGTCCATTGCCGCAATTTGTGAGAATTCTTCCTTTCAATGTTCGGCCACGGCCGGTAACCCGAACGCATTTGTCGGCCCTATGTTCGTCAACACATGGACATCAATCTATGGCTCAAATTTACCTCAGGGAACACAGGGGGTATCCGTTGAGGTCAACTATCCACTGACTTCAGGGGCACATACAATCGAAACACTGTTTCCAGTATTCAGCTCGTCATCGCAGGTCAATGTTTGCCTTGTGGCCCAAAACGGAGCTGAACTCGATAATCAGGCAAATCAATCAAACGTAAGAGTCGGTTTGACAGTCGGCACAACCACTACATTTAGTAACACGACACCTTTTACATTTACCTCGGGATCGAATAGTTTTCAAAGCTGTTCCTAACCGGGCAACGATCAGCACAACCCCATCATTTTCTAAATAAGAGCAAATAGACAGCAACCGGTCGCGGCTCAAGAGGCCTGGCAATGCTTGATTCGCCTGCAAAGTTGTGCGAGGTGGGACTGCCTTCGGCCTCTTGCCGCCAGACCGACATGGGAAAACATTCATAAGAGGGCAGAAGTCGTGATGAGTTTAGAGAAATGGGAACGTTTCAGATCTCTCGTGGCCGTCAGGATACTTGCGTTGGTGGCCATTTGTGGAATGCCTTTGTTGTGTCAGGCAACCGCCGTAGCTCCTCCGGACTCCTTGTCTCAAATAATTTTCGGAGTCGTGCTGGACGATCGCAACGCAAGACCTATAGAAGGAGCAGTTGTCGCTATTGAAGCCCTAGGTGGAGCGCCAGTGGATGCAGCCGGAATTCAGACAGGATCAGATGGAGGTTTCAGGCTGTCAGCGTCATCAGGGTCTCAATATCGCATCATGGTACAAAAACAGGGCTTCATGAATCTTTCCCGCGTAATCACTGGCGCCAGGCCCGGAACAAGTCCAGTAGCAATTGATTTGGGTGAACTTCGCCTGATTGCTCAATGTGCTATTTCCGGAAAAGTTATTGACTCGGGGGAGAAGCCGTTGATGGGCGCCACCGTCCAATTAAGCAGGGTGAGCCTGGAAGGCCTTACCACGACACTAACGGCTGTCGCAATGACAACAGCCAATGATCTTGGGGAATACCGAATATTTGGCCTGGAACCGGGTACATATTACGTAAGTGCTCTCTTTCAGGACCTGGCAGACGTTTTGGGTCTGCGACAGAGAATTGCAGGCACAAACCCTTCAGACATCACGACCGAAGATCACGCCGTGACGTACTATCCTGGTTCTCCCGACATTGAAACAGCGCGTCCTCTGAGGCTAAAACCCGGCGTAGCCCTTTCTAATCTCGATATTCCTGTGACCACAGCGCAATCTTATTCTGTCAGCGGTCTAGTTACTAGCCTGCCTACAAATCCACCGACTTTCATGGTGCATCTGCAACCTTTGTATCCGGGAAGCTTAGGGGTGAGCCGTGGCTATACTCTCTCGCCTGGGCGCGCTGCTTTCAATTTCAAATCTATTCCTCCCGGAGCCTACGTTGTCAGAGTTGAGTTCAAGTCTGGAGGTCGTCTCCTTAGTGCGCGTCAGGAAATTGTAGTTGGCGGAGCTTCTGTTGAGGGTTTAGTTCTGGACTTACGCGCTCCGTTTTCGATTGTCGGAAAAGTTTCGATGAATGGATCCGCTGACCTGCCACGTAATCTGCAAATCAGCCTGAACGCTGTAGATAGACAGTTTCGCGCCCCAATCAAACCGCAGATTGGAGGAAGATTTCAAATCGAAGATGCAGGTCCTGACCGTTACAGCATCAACGTAAATGATGAGTCGGGCACAATCTATATCAAATCTGTGGCTCTCGATACGGAAACCGCTGGAATCACCGGAATCAATATCCTTGATTCTAACCACGTACTGCGGATTGAGATAAGCGACAAGGCAGGGCGAATTGAGGGGATTGCTCTGGACAACGATCAACATCCTATTGCAGGCGGACTGGCAATCCTGCTAGGACCCAGCACACAAGACTTCCGTAGTCAGGCAGTTGTTATCAATCGCGATGGGAAATTCAGTTTTAAATCCCTGACACCTGGAAAATATAGAATCAGTTGCTTCTCTGACCTGAAGGTTCCTGCCGATGCTACCTGGGATGTACAAAAAAGCGTCAAAGAAGAGGGCCAAGAGATTAGTGTAGGGGAGGGTGACAACCGGCAGGTTAGCCTTAAAGCTGTGCTAGCCGACCCACAGTAGAAAGCTATGGCCGGCTATGGGGCTTATCTACGGACGCGAGTTTCATGAAGTTTTGATGGAGTTGCTGTAGGGATTACCACCAATACAGGTTGGGATGCGACAAATAGTTTTGTGTATGAGAACGAAAGCTTTCCATCTGATCGGGTGAGAGGCCTCGGCGGATCCGGTCATAGTAGGGGATCTTGGTCAGGTCATTTCGCGCTTGCCAGTAGTCCCAATTGATCTTGGCGAAGTGGGTATGCTCGAAGTATTCGTGAATTTCAGGATCGTTGAGATATGCAAGGTCACCCGCGATCTCATATTTAAAAAACCAATCCAAGCGAATCACTTGCCATTGCGCGGTGATGAAAAACAGGCTGGCCGCAAGGATGGCGCTGGCGGTCAGATATCCACCGGGCCGCCGGATATGCTCGCCCACGCATTCGAGTATGTGGACTGCGGGTAGAGCTAAAAGCGGCAAGATAAAAAGGAAGTATCGAGGGCCGTAGCACCAATCTCCACGCCAGTTCCCGCGAAGAATATTCAACAACAGAAAAACGACAAACACCATGAGGATAAATATTCCTTCTTCTTTGTGCTCTCGCCAGAAGCGCTTCCAGGCTGGAAGGGCAAGCAGAAGCGGAGGAAAGCAAATCAGGAAACCCCATTGGGGACTCAAGATCAGGTCATGGAAAGCAGCCAGGAAATCAACTCTGGGATCAGGATCGTGCCACTGATGGTAGCCGCTGAGCCAGGGAGCGCCAAACTTGGCCCAATTGTTGATGGCAACCACCATGCAAATGAGCATCCCGGGAAGAATAATGGCGCGCCATGAGAGACCCAGCCAAAGTGGACGCGGGATTCCTCTTTTATGCCCAAGATAAATCAGAGCCGCAGCCAGTATCGGGATCAGCAGAACCCAGGAAATCTTCGTCAGACAGAGACAAGCGGTCCAAAGCCATATCGGGGCGATGTTGCGAAATCGATATGGCTCCTCGTTGGGCGCTCGATTGAGTCGAATGAGAGATCGAACGGCGAGCAGGAAGAAAAGCCATTGCGTTGCTTCTGAGTTCGTGCATCGCAGATAGTACCATGCATAAGTCGTATAGAAGCAGAGCAGAACAAAGGCCACTCTCACCCACTCCATGCTCGTGTAATATCCGGTCAGGTCATAGAGCACATAGGCGATGATTGCGCATAGTATGACTGCAAATATGCCTAGAGAAACTATTTGGTTACCTATGAGTTGACCTATCAACAGCGGAATAACATTGAGAATGCCATTTAATGTTCCGTACTTGGAATAGTATTTTCCATTTCTATGATTGAGCACAAAGAACTGTCCGGGGTATCCCGAAATGGTTGCGATTGATTCAGGAACACTTAGCTCGCCGTGAAGGAGGATGCTTCTGGCCTCCGATTGCCAGGCGAAGGGATCGCCACGATAAAGCGTTGCGGGTAAGGTCAGGATTCCTATGACGACAACTGCCGTGACGAGAAGATTGGCAATCAGAGGATTGGATTTTGGAGTAGCGGGCACGGATGGTTTTTCCACGGCGGTGGTGAGCGGAGGCAAATCGTCATCCCGAGAGTCTGCCAGCGCCTCAGCACGGGTAGACTGGAAGGTTCTAAACTAGAGTTCCGGAGTATGGTTCATTCCAGGGGTCAATTACAACAAGATCACAGTCGTTGAAATCTGTTATGTTTCTCGTTGCGATTTTGGCTCCTTGTACTTTCGCAATTGCTGCTATCTGCGCATCTTGATGACTCATGGGCCGGCCGAGTCTACGCCTATGAGCGATAATCCTGGAATAAGCTCGTGCAGCATCACTTTCGAAGCTCAAAATACGACCCGCGAATTCGTTGTTAAATATGGCCTCCGCCAATGCCATCAACTTATCGCGGCGCTTGCCTTTACTCAGCAGTTCGATTCCATAAAAGATCTCGGCTTCGTTGATGCACGTCGTGACGAGTTCTCTCGCCGGCTGTTTTGCGACCCATGTCAAGACTTGGCGCGATGGATTGGTGCTCATGAGTTCTGACAGCACATTCGTATCAAGAATGATCATTTACCGAAATCCGGCGGTTCCCGCACGGGTTCACGTGGAGGCAACTTAAGGTCAACTCCGCCAAGTTCCGCAACTCGGCGGCGAATGGCATCTGCTAGGTTGCCTTTCGCTGGGGGGGCAGCGCTTAGGGCCAGCCGCAGGATCTCTCTAGCCTCCTCTTCCATAGAACGGCCATGATGGGCGGCCTGAATCCTTAGCCGGGCCTTAATCCTCTCGTCAAGTTGCCGAATAGTCAATGTTGCCATGCCCTCAATGCTATCACTTGGCGTCCGACTGTGTCGGAAATCAGCTTCCCACTTTAGACGCCTTGCTTCGTAGCAGGCCCTTCACTCCCTGCGGTGATCGACGGCTGCCCATTTCGCCGTGACGTTCGCTGACGCGCTCCTCGCGAGACAAAAGCTCAGGAATCGTCTTATAAGAACGGTCGAGACCCACCAGCAGATTGTATTTCAGGATGTACCAAAGCGCATACACGCCATCGATGGCTGTTATCTTTTTACCTTCCTCATAAGTGCGCCCGTAGTAGCTGATGGGGACTTCGTAGACGCGGCAGCGCAGCTTGGCCATTTTTGCGGTTACTTCCATGTCGAAGCCAAACCTGCTGGAGTGAAGCAGCATGTTGCGAACAATCTCTCCGCGAAACGCCTTGTACCCGGTTCCAACATCGGTCATGTTCAGGTTAGTGAGGAGATTCGAGCAAAAGGTAAACAATTTGTTGGCCAGGTAGTGATAGAAGTAGATGACGCGAGCCGCCCTGCGGACCAGGAAGCGCGATCCATAAACCACATCGGCTTTTCCTCTGACAATCGGATCGATCAAATCCGGAATCTCTGCCGGATCATATTCAAGGTCGGCATCCTGGATAACCACGATGTCCCCTCGCGACATCGCCAGCGCCGTCTTGACGGCTGCGGTCTTGCCCAGATTTTTTTCATGCCGGGACCAGCGCAATTGGGGATGCTCGCGGGCAAGCTGCTCCAGGATGGCCGGTGTTGCGTCCGATGAGCAATCATCGACTGCAATCACTTCGAGCACCTGAGGCAGCGCAAAAACATTGGCAACCACTTGCGCGAGAGTATGCTCTTCGTTGTAAACAGGAATGACTACCGAGATCGACTGGCCATCTGATCGGATCATGCTCTTCGACGCTCCCTCCACAGATTTGCCAGCAAAAGGCAATACTCAAAGGCCACGCGCATCGAAGCCTTGCTGCTTCCAGCGCGTCTTTGGCCAAAGACATAGGGAATCTCGCAGACAGAGCGAACATTGCCTCGAACCAGGATGTCCAAAAGGATTTTGAAACCCTGCTGATTCAGGCAAACATCTTGAATGCAGGGCCGCCGCACCAGAAAAAAACCCGACATGGGGTCGGATACGCGCACACCGGATTTTTGCAGAGGCTGAGTCATCCAGATCGCCATGCGAGAAATCACCTGCCGGAAGGCATTCCATCGGGCCAGGCTGTTATGGCGAACGTAACGGCTTGCGACTACCACATCGGCGCCCGTCTGCAGGGCCTCCCACATTTCCAGCAACAACTCCGGCGGATGCTGTAGGTCGCCATCGATGACACCTAGAAGCCCAGCGTCGGTATTCTGCCATCCGTGAATCACTGCCCCTGCAAGCCCGCGGGCGCCTTTTCGAACAAACAATCGTATTCTTGGATCATCTTCAGACATCTCGCCTACGATGGCTTCGATTCCGTCTCGGCTGTCGTCATCAACAACGATCAACTCATAAGGAACTCCCAGGCGATCTGCGCTGCGACGAAGCCGGTCCAGCAACTCCCGGATGTTGCTGGCCTCATGAAGCGTAGGAATTACGATCGCGAGCTCTTGCAATTCCATGATTAATTTCCTGTCTGGCGAAGTACTGCGTTGACTTCGTCGGCTTGAGGACTTGAGCAGGAGCCAGTCCTTTGGTAAAGGCATATTCCGTTTGAGCATTCCTTCAACGCGAAATCATTGGGAATGCGCGGACGTGTCCCACGCGCTATGACCACATTGACGCTGGAGGCCTCCCGATCCAGCCACGCTCCTTCAGAAAGCAGAACGATCGGAATGTTTCGATGGAGATGCGTGTAACCTCCGGTGTTGAACCAGGAAATGCCATGAATTCCGAGACCGCAGAGTTCCGGGTTGCGGCTTAGCCGGTCCACCATCACCATGGCGCTTGCTTTTTCGTCCCAATATGGGAACTCAGGGGACAAGACAACCGAGAAGAGCGCGAATACGGCCAAAGCAATGGCGGCCACCGCTTTCGGAGAAATTCGAAGCTTCACAAAATGATCAAGCTCCCTGGCTAGCTCCACCATGCCGAGCGCAGCGAGCGTGATCAGGATTGGGATGAGCGGATAAATGAAACGCACCTCTTTATGAGCGAGAAGGGAATGAGGGCCCAAAATGGCCAATGCTATCCATCCGAGAAAGGGGCTGCGCCGGATTCCGAGCAACGCAAGGAAGAGGATTGGTCCCAGGTGTGACAACAATATCGCCAGGTACCAGTACCAAGGCTCTACGCCATAAAGCGCGCTCCGTCCCTCGACGGCATTGATCCAGAAATAACGAAAAAACGACTGGAAAGGGTAGGACCAGGTGATCGCATCCACAGCGCCAAAAACAGCAACCGGGAGAAAAAGCCCTGCAAGAACCACAGGCATTCTCGCGCGCCAGCGGGTACGGCAAGCATAGAGACCTGCGACAGCAACGGCGGGCAGGAGTTGGATGCGCAATGACATGGCAAGCCCAAGTAAGAGCCCGGCGAAGAAGAGCTTGCGCTTTTCCCGGCATCCCTCGGCAAACGCGCCGAGATACAAGCCGGGCAAGAGGATGTGTGCGGCCAATACTTCAGTCAACGTCCTGGGCGCAAAAACCACCAGCTCATACCAGATGGCGCAGCCTGCGGCGGCAATGACCGCGGCTTCGATCCCGCTGCTGCGCTTTGCCCAGGCGAAGCCGAACCATACAGTTGTAAGCGAGATGAGTGATAGGAGAATCGTTGTTGCCCAAAGATATCCGGCAGACCCGGAGCCCATCCAGCCGGTGGTTCGCATCAGCGCCGCTAGAAACGCCGGAAAGGCCCAGGAGCGAATTCCTTCCCGCCACTCCCAGGTGATGATTCCGTAGCCATAGGCCAGGCGATGCGCAGGCTCTTGGGTTTGGAAGACTTCATCCGGATGAGCCAGGCTGGGAGCGCGCATCGCTACACCTACCCGCAACACTAGAGCGATCAGAAAAATGCAGAACAGGAAAACGATGCGAGCATGGGGTTTCAGGTTCATTGGGATGCGTTGTTGTGCGGGGCGAACAAAAGATCTGTTCGAAAAGTAATTCAGTCGTGCCCTAAAAGGGACTCTCTTCTTATTTGCAAGCTGACCCAGCATTGGGTTCGGCGCAAAAGAGCGGCGCCGAACCATGCTGGGCTACTTTCATCTATATCGACTTCTGAGACTCACCGTGAATTTGCAATGGTGCGAAATGTGTAGAAACTTCAGTCTTGATTGGGATGACGATCTGTCTTTATTGCAAACTGGCGCTGGTGGTCTGGACTGTTGAGCACACCGCGCTCACGAATTTATGCAACACGACAGTGCCACCTTCTTTGATCCAGGCTGAAACCGTGTGGGGCGCGCAGGTGGTAACTGCTGCGGCATGAGCAATTGTTGGGAATGTTAGCGTGCTCGATCTCCAGGCCACGAACCATGCCATCACAGCAAGACCCATCAAGTAGACAGGCTGCAGGCTGAGCCGGCCAGCCTTTACACTGGACCGAATTCGCATTACGGCAATGGCCAACAAGAGCAAACCGAAACCATACAGAGAACCTCTTACCGCACGGCTGGTGATGATGGCTGCCGCCATCATCGCGCCTCCTCCGGGCTGGTTCACATAGAAGCCGCCTGCTGGGAAAGTCGTAGAATTCGGATATCCAGCGGGTGCAGTTCTGGTCCAAGTACTACCAGTTGCCGAGATATCGTCGCCGGTCATGGGTGTGTGGAAGATCGGGGTGGCAGTAACGGGTTGCCCGCGAGGCACTACGATGAGATCGGCTTGGACATGGAGCGTGTTCGTGTTGAACGTGCCGTCGCCATTCACCGTCATGTTTCCGTTCGAATCGTCCAACGTATCCAGTACCGGCAACTGCGATGTGGGGATCGCGCCATTGGTCTTGTTGATAGTCGCATATACTGTGACTTGCTGGCTGTTGTAGGTAGTGTCGCCCTTCAAAAGCAACGCGACGATCTGAACGTCAATGGTTGCAGGGAGTTGAACCGGGAGCGCCTCTTTGCGACACACAATCGTATCCGCATTGCCGGCTTTGTTGCCGGGCAAGGGTACTCCGGTGAATTGGACAACGCCGAGCCCATTGTTGGTCAGGTCATCCTGAGTCCCGCTGAAAGTCGAAAGAAGGTCAAATCCTCCTGGATTTACTTGGCCGGCACACTGGGCGGCCATCCATCCTGAGCAGCCCACCAACAGCGCTGCCAGGGTTGCGAACAAAGTAATACGCTTCATATTTTGCATTCTCCTGTTGATGCCCAATCAAGTGCTTTTTGAGCGAACCTAAATTAAAGACGTTTGGGGAAGGCTCGTCTTCTCCCAGATTGCTAACTTGTCAGCACAGGTTATGTTCTGACACAAAATCGTTCGTGCACTGAGAACTCTGAGGTTCTGAAAACTGTGCCACGGGTACGGGTTTCACAAGTCCATGTTTCATGAGCCACATCACGTTCCGGCGCACGTAGTCAGGATGGAGAGGGCGATTCTTCAATAGCGATTCGGTGAAGTCTCCGAAGCGAACCCCTTTGGCCATCTTCCCGGTTCCATTCGAGCCGTTGCCGTTGGAGCTGTGGTTGCTGTTGGATTTGAAGCGCGCTTTTAGTTCATTGAGCGCGCTGCGAACCAATTCGAAATCAATGGTCTTTACTGACGACACCCTTGGGTGCACCATTGTGCGCAGGTCTGCTTCGCTTACTTCCTGTCCCAGCGGAGTGAGATTGACAAAGGAATCATCGGTCAAGGCTGAGCTTGCGTGACTTTTGAAGCAATTGAAGTAGCTGGTTTTATCGAAATTGACGCCGGTTTTCGTCAGGCTAAGGCCGTGGGTGAGCGGCGCCAATTCGGACCACAACTCTTCGTAGCGCTTGGCAACGGCTGGAAAGCTGAAAAGGGCTTCAGCGCGTTTTCGGGAGCGCTCTGCCATGCCCTGGCGTAATTGTTCGTTTTCAATCAACATCTGCAGATAGGATTGAAGCGCTTCCACATCGATGGCTACCGACTGTCCCAGAGCTAAATGATCGAATTCCCAGCCCAGCAGATGACCGGTGTCCGACAAATCGGAGTCACACTTCGTCCAGTAAGTCGGCACCAGGAAGCCGGTTTCACCATGACTGACGGTATCGCGATATCCATCCCAATCGGCAACGACTTGCGGGATACCACAGGCCATCGCTTCGATGGGCGTAATGCCAAAGCTCTCTTGCACGCTGTCTCCCGGTGAAACAAATACATCGGCTGCGGCGGTGAGGGCGTATTTGGTCTTGTCGGAAGGGCTATCCATCAGGCGTACATGTTTCGATAAGGAACATTGCTTGATGTAGTCCTCCAGGGTCTTGCCGTAGAGGGCATCCCTGGTTCCTGCGATCATCAGCAGTAGTTGGCGTTTGGGATTTTGCTTGATGAGCCGGCGGAAAACCTGAAGCAGCGGCAGCAGGTCAGCTTTCAACGCTGAGACATAGCCCATATAAAGGAGGATGATTGCTTCTTTTGGCAGCTTGAGCTGCTTGCGCAGCGCGGCCTTATCCAGCGGATGAAATTTTTCCGTATCAACGCACAGCGGTATCTGGTCGAGCCGGCCGGAATACTTGATATTGGTGTGGAACTTCCGGTTGAACTGCTCGGCAACATGGTCAAGAATGTTTGCCATCGCCGCCCTGCTGGCGCGGCTGGTGCAAATCAGCGAATCGCAGGGATACGTGCCTTCCAGCAAGAGGCGCAGGAAGCCATCGTAGAGCATGGAGTGCAAGCTGAATCCGTGAGTCAGGATGGTAACCGGATACAACCGCGACCCAAACTGGTTGCGCATGATCAGAGGCTGGGAGAAATTTCCTGCAGGGTTGAAAAATGCTGTGAAGGAATACTTGTCGACGCCATCCTGAAGGTCCAATGTCGAAGAGATATGAATCGGGTGATCCTGCTGTCCGTTATTCTTCCGTAGATCCAAGAATGCTTGGGCAGCCTCCCGGAACGATGGTTCGACGAAAAGCTCATACTGGTTCATCGTTCCATGGCGAAGCAGAGCTTCGGTGATGTAATCAATAGCGACCAAGTTGCCGCGCACCGCAAGCTGATCGGGAAAGATCTTTTTGGCAATGTACATCTGCAACTGATCGGTGAAGCTGGCAGGTCCCGTGCGGACCAGGCTCGACTTGGCAAGCTGTGGGAAAAGAATTCCTAAAACGTTGTTGTTTGCCATTGGAAGAAACCGGCTCTCGATATGTTTGGCGAGCTGTAATGAAACCAACAGGTTGGCACGCTAGGGGAAGGGAAGACTTCTCCTGGATTGCTTTTTTTGGGGATAATTAGCTCACAGGTTCAAGAGTAACGGAACATACGGGGATCGTAGCTCAGAGGATCCAAGGCTTTCATTACGATTTTGTTGAAGTCGGAATGGGCGGGATTAACCAGGCAGTTGCTTTCACTGGGCGCAAGTACTGACGGTACGAACAGCAAGCAGTGCTCTCCTTGCTCTGTGAATTCGTCTCCAAATCGTGCAAGTTCTGGCGGCGCTTCAGACTCTCGCCAATTTGCTGGGAGATTGACGATTTCAACGTTTGCTCGTTTGACATCATCGGGAACTTCGGCAATGGCTAAGACCAAATCACCGGGGGGATCATCCTTGTCGAGATGCACAAAATACTCGAGCAGAGCAAGAGACTGATGTTCTGAGGCATAACTGAGGCGCGTTCCGGGGCTTGACCATCGTCCACCATAGCGGTAGGCTCCTTCACGGTCAAAGGGGTTGCTGGCATACTTCTTGCGCAATACACGGTAAAGCCGAATCAACTGATTCCGCCGTAGGCGATACGGCCCAGGATGTTTTCTACCTGGCGAGCTCCAAGTTCCGTATCGATGGCTGCGATTGGGGCAGCACCACCCAGGGCACGATTGGGACGTTTGAGCCAGTTCATGGCCCGCTCGTGTTCTCCCAGATATTCATCAGCAAGGGCCACGATGCGGGCAAGGCGATAGAGCCGGTCGGATTCAAAACGGGCAAGTCTGCCGCTGCGACGGCGGCGTTGAAGACTGCGCGGAGAGAGATCCAGTGCATGGGCGAGTTCCTTTAGGCTCAACCCCGAAGCCCTCATCAGTTCTGGTATCACGGCTGGCGGGAAGCCCTCACGGATGGCTTCGCACATATCGCGGTCATTCGACATGGGACGCCCTAGAGTCTTCTCACCTCCTAATTCGCTCACCACGGCTCTCAGTTCGTTTACCATTCTGTCGTCTATGATAGTGACAAATGGCGCACAGGGTCAAATGCTGTGTAATACACTGTATCTATCAGGAGTCTCACGAAGGAGAGTTCAAATGTCACGCACTGCCAAACTTTTTCGTAATGGTCGCAGCCAGGCCGTGCGCCTGCCCGCCGAATTTCGTTTTGAAGGTAAGGAGGTCTTTATTCGTCGAGACCCTAAAACTGGAGACGTGATCCTCTCCCGGCATCCCCATTCATGGGAAAGCTTTTTTGCGCTCGCCGATCAAGCTGGTGTGCCTGAAGATTTCATGAGCGACCGCAGGGACGAGGAACCTCAGAAACGCGAGCTGTTTTGACAGCGAGCCGGTATTGCTCCTAACCATCACAAAGAATGAGATTTATCTGATCAATTAAAATTCTCATTGGCGAAATATTGACAAAAATTTGATCCTCTGATACTAATCGTGTATCCAGACTCGTCGTCATTCGCGGGGACGCTAACTGCCGTGGCTCATTTCTTCAGGTTGGCGTAGCTTTACCCCAATCCCCTCAACAAAGAAAACAGTCAAACTGCCGGTCTTGAAGACCGCTGTATATGCCTATTTGTGCCTACCACCCATTTATGAGAACTCGTCTATGTATAGCCTGCAGTGAGGTGACCGACGGGAACCGAAGTGATCACGCGATGGGTACCCCAGTCTATTCGTTAACCCCAGTTTAACCCCAGCTTAACCTTTTCAGATTTATGCTCCGTAAAAATCTGGATGCCGCTGGCATCCTCACCAAGCAAAGTGTCAAATTTGTTTTTTGTCCTAAGTGAACTACCTTCCGATCACCCGATGTACCGATCACCCGATTAGCCCCCCCCTCCCCCCTGCTTAACTTTCAATTAACTTCTATTTAACTTTTGGAGACTCTTTATGCCTCGCCAAAACCTGATGCCACAAGGCATTCTTGAAAAACGTAACCATGCAATTCCCGGCCTCGGCTTTGCGTTGTCGAGCCGTTTCTAAACGTTCTGAACCCAAAAAGTAAACACAACATCTAGTGAGCAACTTTCTCTACGACCACAATCCAAAGACTCACACTCATCCAGCTCTGGAATCAGCGGGAATTCTTAGACAACCAAAAAAAAAGTTATTGACAAGCAACCACTTAGGCGTAAACTGTGGTCTAAAGTGGTCAAGAGTGGAGCAACTCTGGTTCGATTTAGGGCTTAGTGGTCAAAAATGGAAGCCGAGGCAAAATGACGCCGAAACAGCCCCAAATAGCGGTGACCGACCCAGAAATTCAGCAAGAAATGGCCTTTTTGACCTCCTTTATACCGGCATTGGCCGGAATTGTGGCAAAGAGAAATGTTTCGCGGCAATCATCCAACTCGGGTCGACGAAAAAGGACGGCTCAAGGTCCCGTCGGAATTCAAGCGGCTGATCGACGAGAAGTACGGAGTGCAATTTTACATCACCAGCCTGGATGGAAAGGTTGCTCAAGTATATCCCTTCCAGGAATGGCAGCGGATCGAGGAGAAGCTGGCAGGGCTTTCAAACTTCAATCCGACCAAGAAAAAGTTTCTCAACCGCACCAACTACTACGGGCAGGTAGTAGAGATGGATGGACAAGGACGGCTGCTGATTCCGGCCTTGCTGCGCGACTCTGCCGAGATCAAGGGCGAGGTTGCTGTCATTGGCAACCTTACTTATCTGGAAGTACAGAGCATTGAGCGTTACCGCAAGGAAATAGAAGAGAACCCATTCACGGCTGAGGATGAGAACACACTCAACGAGCTGGGCATCTAGTGGCGGACGACGATTTTGGGTTGGAAAAAGTCCCTCAGGGGGCGCATGGCGCAATGGAAACGGCTGGCCATGTACCGGTTCTTTTAAAACAAGCGATCGAATTTTTGGCGGTCCGGCGCGGCGGCACATTTATCGACGCGACCTTGGGATTAGGAGGCCACAGCTTGGAAATCGCAAGACGCCTCGGCCCACAGGGTCATTTGATTGGCTTCGATAAAGATCCGCAGGCGCTGGAGCTAGCCCGCAAGCGTCTTACCCAAGCGGCTGAGACGCATGGCGGATGGCCCGCAGTCACCTTGCTCCAAGGCTCCAATGCCGAAATCGGTAAGCGCGTTCCTGCTGCCAGTGCAGACGGAGTGCTTGCCGACCTGGGCATGAGTTCATTGCAGCTTGGGGACGCGGCGCGCGGATTCAGTTTTCAGGCGGAAGGACCGCTCGACATGCGTATGGATCCGCATGAAGAGCGCACCGCCGATCAAGTGGTAAACCACATAGGCGAAGAAGATCTCGCCAATGTGATTTACGAATTCGGTGAGGAAAGGAGGTCGCGGAGAATCGCCAGAGCCATTGTCCGAGCGCGGCCGATACGAAATACCGCTCATCTAGCACAAGTCATATCGGCTGCGCTCCGGCCAA